>NZ_CAKZYF010000022.1 GCF_937884665.1 uncultured Allomuricauda sp.
TGAATTGACGTATGCTGCTTTTGGATTGATAAAAACCTTATAAAGTATTATTTAAGGACATCTACAATGTTTTTTTTAAATTCCCGTGAATTATGAAACTGGGAAAAAGCATGGCAAGTTCTAGTAGTGCCCCAAGTTGGATTTTCCGGTGAGCACGGTAAAATGGTTTTATGAAAAAAATGGATAGACGAAGTTTTGTAAGGAAAACTACACTTTCTACAGCTGCACTGGGAACTTGGTCCTTACTCCCTGAATATGTAAAAGCTTCAGAAACCAGGGCCATCCGTTCAAAATATATGGGTGGTTTTAAGGCACCGAAGCTGGAAAAGGTAAGGGCCGCATTCATTGGAGTGGGCGCTAGGGGCGGCACCCATATCAAATTCTTCGCTTCTTTAAATGGAACCGAAGTCGTAGCGATTTGTGATCTCTATGAAGACCTGGTCAAGGAAAAGACGACTTGGATAGAGGAGGTAGCTGGAAGGGAAGCGGCAAACACAGTTGCACAATATTGGGGTGAAGAAGACAAATGGAAGCTGATGCTCCAGGAAGTGCGTCCAGATGTGGTTTTCATCGCCACCAATTGGCAAAACCATGCGCTAATGGCGATTGAGTCCATGAAACAAGGTGCCCATGTCTTGGTTGAGGTACCTATTGCCGTAACGCTCAATGAAATGTGGGACATAGTCGATACGGCAGAACGTACCCATAAACATTGCATGATGCTGGAAAACGTGAACTATGGCCGCGAAGAATTGATGTTTTTGAACATGTGCCGACAAAATCTTATTGGTGAAATATTACATGGAGAGGCAGCCTACATTCACGAGTTGCGATGGCAAATGGAGGAGCAGGAACGAGGCACAGGTTCTTGGAGAACCCATCATTACGCCAAGAGGAATGGCAATTTATATCCAACCCATGGCTTGGGTCCCGTGGCACAATACATGAACCTGGGCAGAACGGATGATACCTTTGGAAGTTTAGTATCATTCTCCACACCCGCATTGGGAAGAAAAGCCTATGCCGAGAAAAACTATGCTAAAGACCATACATGGAACAAACTCGATTACGGTGGCGGGGATTTGAATACTTCTATAATAAAAACTGCATTGGGAAGGACCATTATGGTGCAATGGGACGAGACAAGCCCTAGACCCTACAGTCGCTTAAACCTGATTCAAGGGACTAAAGGCACACTGGCCGACTTTCCCACTCGCATTGCTCTCGAAGGCGGAGTACCCGGATTGACCAAGGATCATCACAGTTGGGTGGAAGGTGAAAAATTGGAAGCTGTTTATGAAAAATACGACCATCCCCTTTATAAAAGGTTGAACAACACCACTAAAGAAAGCGGTCATGGCGGTATGGACGGAATTATGGTCTATCGCATTGTGGAATGTCTACAAAAAGGGCTCCCATTGGACCAAAATGTATATGAAGGTTGCTTTTGGAGTGCTGTAGCCCCATTAAGTGAACGTTCCGTAGCCAGCGGTGGTTATCCCCAGCCATTTCCAGATTTTACCCGGGGGAATTGGCAGACGACCACCCCTTTGGATATCATTTCCTAATTTTTTGAGTCCTATGATCGAAATTTCCGTTCCCGCACGTATTTGCTTTTACGGTGATCATCAAGACTATCTGGGATTGCCCGTAATTGCAGGAACTATAGACAGATATATCAATATCTCGGCCGTCCCGAATGGTACCTCCCAGTTTCAGATTTTGTTAAAGGATATTGGGCAAAATCGCACCATTGAATTGAACGATCCTCTGAAGAAGGTAGATGCAGGGGATTACTTTCTTTCGGCAATAGCGGTTTTAAAACAATATGGACTGGTACTTAAGCAAGGGTACACCATTGAAATTAAAGGCAATGTTCCTATCAATGCCGGCTTGTCCAGTTCGTCGGCTTTAACGGTCGCCTGGGTACGTTTCTTGCTGACCAGCCAAGAGTTTTCTTCGGAATGGGATGATAAAAAAGTGGGACACTGGGGGTATGAAGCTGAGGTATTGTATTTCAACCAACCCGGCGGATTGATGGATCAATATACCATTGCCCAAGGCGGGCTACTTTTCATAAATACCCAATTGGGCGAAAGTACCAAGCTGCGCGCAAATCTTGGAAGACTGGTTGTGGCAGAATCCGGACTTTCCAAAAGAACCTTGGATGTGTTGAAAAACGCTCGCATTTACGGACAAAATGCGATAAAGTCCATAGAACGCCAGTATCCTGAGTTCAAAATGGAACAAGTGCAAATGGAAGACTACGAGAGGTACAGGCACCTGGTCCCTCACGAATTTTTATCGCATTGGTATGCAGCTGTCCATAATTATAGGATTACGTTGGAGGCCAAAAAAGAACTTTTAAAAACGATATCCGACCCGAAATATTTAGGAGATTTAATGAATGAACATCAAACTATTCTGCAAGATAAAATCCAAAATACGCCAGTAGAAATGGTCGCAATGATGGATTCAGCAAGAAAAGCGGGAGCCTTCGGCAGCAAGATCGTAGGGTCTGGAGGAGGCGGATGTATGGTGGCCCTGGTAACTGAAGAGACCAAAGATAGGGTCATCAAAGCCTTTTTAAAATCAGGCGCAAAGCATGCCTATGAAGTAAATATTACGGACTTATGACCCTAAGTAGTGAAAATTTGGTCATCATGGTCGGTGGTGCTTCTTCTCGAATGAAAAGGAGTTTGGAGAACTCCGATTTGAGCGATACTATCAAGAATATAGCGCAAAAACTGCACAAAAGTCTGATTCCACTGGGGGAGGCCGGTCGACCGCTATTGTATTACTTGATAAAAAACGCCGCTGCGGCAGGATATGAACAAGTGTATTTGATTACATCTCCAGAAAATGAAGGTTTTAAAAGCCTGGTCGGTAAGAAAGACCGCAATAATTACTATGAGGATGTATCGGTCCATTTTGCCATTCAAACCATACCTGGGGGTAGGAAGAAACCTTTGGGAACCGCAGATGCCCTTCAACAATGTTTGGAACAATACACCGAATTGAAAAGCACTGCCTTCACCGTGTGCAATGGCGATAACCTTTATTCCGTTGGAGCACTCAAAGACTTGAATAGGTCGCGCAACGTGCCAAATGCGCTCATTGGTTATAGTAGTTCTGGACTGCAATTTTCAGATGAACGTATTTCCAAGTTTGCCTTAATCGACATTTCTCCTGATGGGTTTTTAAAAGGAATTGTAGAAAAGCCGGATGTATCCCAGATTGAATCGTATCGGGACACTTCTGGAGAGTTACGGGTGAGCATGAATATTTTTAGCTTTCATGGGAAGGAAATTTATCCCTATTTGGAAAATTGTCCCATTCATCCCCAACGAAACGAAAAGGAACTTCCTGAAGCGGTCCGTCAATTAGTGGCAGACGGACCAAGGCGGGTGTTTTGCTATCCGAGGTCCGAATATATCCCAGATTTAACCAATGCGGATGATATTGCGCATTTCAAAAAATAGAAGCACGCACAAAACATTTTCTTTTTGAACCCTTCACAAACGCTATAAAGAAAGTTGTGTTATATTTAGGATGCACAGCGAACAAGTAAGTCCAATTCATTTTCTCAAAGCTAAATGATCATGAAAAAACTCAAAAAAGAAGACATCAAACAAGAAGTATTTGATCTGTACGATCAATATGCCCACAACAAACTACAGCGTAGGGATTTTATTGAAAGATTATCGCTATTTGCGGTTGGTGGGATAACGGTGCCGGCACTAATGAGTTTTTTGATGCCCAACTATGTGGATACACTTTTAGTTGATCCGCAAGACCCGGATTTGGATTCTGATTATATAAAGTATGAATCTCCTAAAGGCGGGGGAACTATAAAGGGACTGTTGTCCATGCCAAAGAATACCAAGAGCCCTTTGGGCGGAATTGTAGTGGTCCACGAAAATCGTGGGTTGAATCCCTATATTGAAGACACGGCACGTAGAGCTGCTTTGGATGGGTTTATCACCTTGGCCCCGGATGCGTTATCACCATTAGGGGGATACCCCGGCAACGATGATGAGGGCCGTACCCTGCAAAGACAGCGTGACCGTCAGGAGATGCTTGAAGACTTCATTGCCGCTTACGATTATCTTAAGGGCCATAAAGCCTGTAGCGGAAAAGTAGGCGTGGTCGGTTTTTGTTTTGGGGGATGGATTTCCAATATGATGGCGGTAAGATTGCCCAACTTGGCCGCATCCGTGCCTTTTTATGGAAGGCAACCAAAAGAGGACATAGAAAAAATAAACGCACCATTGCTGCTCCAATATGCTGGTCTTGATACACGGGTCAACGAAGGATGGCCCCAATACGAAGAGGAGTTAAAACGATATGACAAGGATTATGTAGCGTATATGTATCCAGAAGTCAACCACGGTTTCCATAATACGAGTACCCCGCGATATGATAAACCCGCCGCCGAACTGGCCTGGAAACGTACCATGGACTTCTTTAGGGAAAAATTGAGATAAGCATACCCTTATAAAAAAGTTTCCTGGCGTTTAAATGATCAACCCAAATAGGGCATCCATCAATTCGTATCTAGCTATGTCCAGCTTTTTTATATATTTAAGAGTATGGAAACGTATGCCAAGGCGCTCTTATATGCTATTCCCTTTTTCATAGGTCTTGTTCTTATCGAAATTCTGTACGGTCATTTTGTGAAAAAGCAAATGCACAACGTAATGGATACGGTAAGCAGTTTAAGTTCCGGTCTTACCAATATCGTTAAGGACTCTCTGGGCATAGGGATAATTATCGTGACCTATCCCTATCTATTGGAGCATTTGGCCGTAATCGAAATAGAAGTTTCCTGGATGCTCTGGATAATCGGTTTTGTGGTCCTTGATTTTGCGGGATACTGGAACCATCGATTGAACCATCACATCAATTTTTTTTGGAACCAACATGTAATTCACCATAGCAGTGAAGAATTTAACCTTGCCTGTGCCCTTCGCCAGTCTATCTCGAATCTGTTGGTCTATTTCCCTTTATTACTTGTTCCTGCGGCGATTTTGGGCGTGCCCCATAAAATCATCGCTATAGTGGCCCCGGTCCATCTTTTTGCACAGTTTTGGTACCATACCCGACATATTGGTAAATTAGGGTGGCTGGAATATATTATTGTAACCCCTTCCCAGCATCGGGTACACCATGCCATCAATCCAGAATATATCGATAAAAACCTAGGGCAGATTTTCTGTATCTGGGATAGAATGTTCGGTACGTTTCAAGAAGAACTGAAGGAAGTGCCCCCGCAATATGGTATTTTAAAACCGGCAAAGACTTGGAATCCAATTCGTATCAACTTTCAGCATTTATGGCGATTGGTACGAGATGCTTGGTACACCAGGAGTTACAAGGATAAATTTCGAATTTGGTTTATGCCAACGGGCTGGAGACCACAAGATGTTCGTGTCAAGTATCCTGCCGCTGTTATTGACGACGTATATCACTTCCAAAAATATCAACCAACGGCCACTTTGGCTTTAAAAGGATATGTTATCTTCCAATTGCTTGTGACCACGGGTCTGATGATGTTCATGTTTTATGATTATTCCAATATTGGATTTCAAAAATTACTCTGGTACGGAGCGTTTATTTTTTTGGGAATTTATGGCTATACCACCCTAATGGACCGAGAACCGTATGCCGTTTGGATTGAGGTTTTCCGAGGTATTGCCGGGATTGTTTTGATACTTCTGAACGGTGATTGGTTCGGTCTTAACCACTATATACCGGTGGGCTCTTATTTTATGGCACTGTATTTTACCATTACCGTCTTTGGAGGTTTTTATTTTACATTTTTGGAGACAACCGTCTCAGAAGATGAACTGGTAGTGTAACCGTAAGTTTTCCCAGGGTTGGAAAGCGTCATTTTGTGTCGTCCTGGCCTAGCTCCTGTTCAAAAAGAGTTTTGGCCAGTTGGATGTATCGGATCATGGCTTCTTCCATACCGATACTTTGGGCTTGTATCAGGGCATTGGCCTTAAAGGCATTGATAAGTGGGGTTTTGCTCCCTGGATGATTAAAATTTTTATTTGCTATTTTGTAATAGGCGTACAACTTTAGAAGTGTGTCCGCAGGTAGTGGTTTGTCATACGCGCTTATATATGCTACCGCTTCATTGAAATCAGTATGTAGTTTTTCATCAATCATCGATATTTCGTACCGCAGCTATACAGGTTTTGGACCCCACCACTTTTTGATTCAGTATAACGGCTACATCACAATCCAAAGGAAGCAGTAAATCAACTCGCGAGCCAAATTTGATAAATCCGGCATCTTGACCTTGGGTAACTTGTTCGCCTTCTTCCGCGTAATTAACAATGCGACGGGCCACCGCGCCTGCAATCTGGCGATAGCCCACCTCCCCGAATTTGGGAGTGTGCAATACCACAGTGGTCCGTTCGTTCTCCGTACTGGATTTAGGATGCCAGGCCACCAGATATTTCCCAGGATGATACTTGGAATAGGTAATAGTCCCGCTGGCCGCATATCTTGTTACATGAACATTGAGGGGGGACATAAATATGGACACTTGTCTTCGTTTGTCCTTAAAATACTCCGGTTCGAAAACTTCTTCAATGGCAACTACCTTACCATCAACAGGCGCCAGTATTTCATCAAAGTTTGGGATAACATGCCTTCTAGGATTTCGAAAGAATTGAAGCACCAAAATGAGCAGAACAAAAACCGTTATTTGAATGACCAAACGGAGCCATTCCAAACCAATATAAAACTGGGCCAAAAGAATCAAGGCCACGGCCATTAAAAATGTTATGATGATTATTTTTTGCCCTTCTTTATGAAACATACGAAAAAATGTTTAATGTCAAATATGCAAATGGAGCGGCGAAGATCAAGCTGTCCAAACGGTCCCAAATTCCACCGTGACCTGGTAAAATAGCTCCACTATCTTTTACTTTGGCCAAACGTTTAAACTTGGATTCCAATAAATCGCCCAAATTTCCTGTCACGACAATAATTGCCGCCAATAAAATCCATTGCGATAAGGTGAGGCTCGTTTCAAAGTACGCCATAAAATAAGCCGCCACACATGCAAAAATAAGACCTCCGAAGGAACCTTCAACCGTCTTATTGGGAGAAACTCTTGGAAATAATTTTGTCCTCCCCATGGATTTTCCCACTAAATACGCGAAGGTATCATTTACCCAAATCAGAATAAAAATGCCCATGATAAGAAATTTGGCAAACTCGTTGTTCTTGTATGGAATCATCGTCAGGAATATACACCCTCCTCCGATATATAATACGGCTATGACAAACTTTTGGACGCTGGTAAACTCTGTTTTTTTAATTGAAAAAAGAAATTTGAGGAGGGCAAAATTGACCAGTAAGGTCAATACCAGAAGCATATTGATGAGCAGGGGATGTTGTGTAATATGAATGAAAATTCCCCAAACCGCCAAGTAAGCAACGAAAATGTAATAACCTTGGATGCGAACAATTCGTTTGAATTCGTAAAGGCAAGCCAAGCCGAATATCATGAAAAGGAAATCAAAAGCATCGGAACTTAAAAATACGGAGCCCAGTAGCAATACTACATAAATTGCACCAGTTAGGGCACGTCTCAGTATTTCCTTCATGCTTTTCTAGTAATCTTCCAGTAGCAAAAGATATACATTTTTAGAAGCACTTCCGTAGGAAAGAAAATCATTTTTGTTTTCGGGTGTTGGCTCAAAGTGTTTTAGGGTAGTGATATTGTTGGGTATGTTTTTTTTGTAGCGTTCTTTAATAATCTGTAATCCCTCGCTAATAGAATCTACAAGCTGACTTGTGGTAGCGTATACGATAAGATTAGAAGGAAGTTCCGACAGCTTTTTCTCCTTGATTTGATTGGAACATACCAAAATCGAACCGTTCTGTGCAACAAGATGCTCACAGGTTGTCAAAAAAATATCACTTTCTTTTCTCAGCTCGGTAAATTGGAGTTTATCCTGTTTGAAACGACCTTGTAGCCGCTTGTCCAAAGTGTAGAAAAGGTGATTTTGCCAATTATTTTCTGAAATGATGTTCTGAAGGGCATCTGAAACCTCGGCATCATCTTCGCAATAAATGAACTTTCCACCATTTTTTTTAAAGTAAATGGTAAATTTTTCGTCCACGGGAATTTTTAAGTCGGGCATATGTGCACCGCGGGTTTCCAAAGTTTCTTTGGAAACCTTTTTGCCACCTCCAAAAAGTTTATCAAAAACTCCCACGTGTCCAATAGGGTTTATTGTTGCCTTTTGTGATAATCTGGAATCTTTTGAATTTTACTCCGCAGTCTCCAGTTCTTCTTTTTCAAACGGTCTTTTGCCAAAAATCTTTTCTAAATCGTCTTTGAAAATCACTTCTTTATCCAAAAGGCGATCGGCAAGTTCAGTCAATTTATCCTTGTTCTTTTTGAGCAAATCAATAGCGCGCTTATACTGTTCTTCAATGATTTTGGAAATCTCCTCGTCAATACGTTGGGCCGTTTCTTCACTGTAGGGTTTGGTAAAACCATATTCGTTTTGGCCGGACGAATCATAATAGGTGATATTGCCCAGTTCATCATTGAGTCCGTAAATCGTGACCATAGCTCTTGCCTGTTTGGTCACTTTTTCCAAATCACTAAGGGCTCCGGTTGAAATCTTGTTGAAAATGACCTTTTCAGCTGCGCGACCGCCCATAGTGGCACACATCTCGTCCAACATCTGTTCGGATCTAACAATAAGGCGTTCCTCTGGTAAGTACCAGGCAGCACCCAAGGATTGTCCCCTTGGAACTATGGTCACTTTCACCAAAGGAGCCGCATGTTCCAGCATCCAACTTACCGTGGCATGACCTGCTTCGTGGAAAGCGATTGTTTTTTTCTCTTCAGGAGTAATGATTTTGTTCTTTTTCTCCAAGCCACCAATGATTCGATCAACCGCGTCCAAGAAATCCTGTTTGGTCACAGCCTTTTTTTCTTTTCGGGCGGCAATTAAAGCGGCTTCATTACAAACATTGGCAATATCCGCTCCAGAAAAACCTGGGGTCTGTTTGGCCAAAAAGTCCAAATCCAACGTCTCGGCGGTTTTGATGGGGCGGAGGTGTACTTCAAAAATTTCTTTCCGTTCCCTCAAATCCGGTAAATCCACATAAATCTGTCGGTCGAAACGTCCTGCACGCATTAAAGCTTTGTCCAAGACATCGGCACGGTTGGTCGCTGCCAACACGATGACATTGGTGTTCGTACCGAAACCGTCCATTTCAGTCAGCAATTGATTGAGCGTGTTTTCCCGCTCGTCGTTGGAGCCTGTAAAATTGTTTTTCCCCCTTGCCCGACCAATGGCATCGATTTCATCAATAAAGATGATGGAAGGGGATTTGTCTTTGGCTTGTTTGAACAGATCACGCACCCTAGAAGCACCTACACCGACAAACATCTCCACAAAATCGGAACCGGATAAGGAAAAGAAAGGAACCTTGGCCTCTCCGGCCACAGCCTTTGCCAAAAGGGTTTTTCCTGTTCCCGGGGGGCCTACCAAAAGTGCTCCTTTAGGAATTTTTCCACCGAGTGAGGTGTACTTGTCCGGATTTTTTAGAAATTCCACAATTTCCTGGACTTCCTCTTTGGCACCTTCCAATCCGGCCACATCTTTGAACGAGGTTCTTGTATCTGTTTTCTCATCAAAAAGTTTGGCCTTGGACTTCCCAATGTTGAAAATTTGTCCACCCGCACCTCCTCCAGCGCCTCCGGACATCCGCCGCATGAGATAAATCCAGATACCTATGATCAGCGCGAAAGGAAGAAGGGAAAGCAGAAGTTCTCCCAAAACATTGGATTCCGTGTCGAAATCAACAATGGTGTCCAAATTATTTTCCTTTTTGATGCTCTTTATCTCATCTTCAAAATTTTGAAGGTCCCCGTAATCCAGTACATATTGCGGTACTTTGCCTGCCGAAAAATTGAATGGTCGGTCGGCAACATTTCGATGCACATCTTTTTGCAGCGCTTCTTCGGTCAGAAATACCTTGGCCTGTCGGGTATTGGTTATTATTAAAATTTCAGATATGTCCCCATTTCGCAAGTATTCTTGCAGCTCAGAAGTAGTGGTCTTTTCCGTACTTGAAAAAGCACTGCCTCCAAAAAATTGGAAACCGATTATCAACGCAATTACTACGCCGTATATCCACCACGAACTAAAACGTGGTTTTTTTGGGGTATTTGAATTATTTTCTTTTGCCATTTTTTAAGAATTATAGCTACTCTCTACCATAGTGACCTTGGCGTCTCCCCAAAGTCCTTCGATATCGTAGAATTCCCTAATGTGTTTTTGAAATACATGCACTACCACGTTGACATAATCCATCAAAATCCACTCTGCATTTTCAGAACCTTCTATATGCCAAGGTTTGTCTTGGATAGCTTTGCTCACGGTTTTTTGTATTGAGGAGACTATGGCGTTTACATGTGTGTTGGAAGTACCATTACAGATAACAAAGTAGTCGCAAACCGTATTTTCAATTTCCCTAAGATCCAAGAGATTTATATCAACTCCTTTAACTTCTTCTATTCCATGTAAAATCAAGGCAATTAGTTCATCTGCGCTCGCTTTCGATTTCTGCATTCAAAAATTTTAGTTTCTACAAAGTTATGTTTTTTTTGTATTCTTATTTCCACAATTTCATATATCCTTGGACGTACCACATTGGGAGAACTATCACAAATAATCAAACTTGATGCCACGGATTCCACAAATCTTTACCTAAAAGATTTAATGCTTTCTTCCACTCCAAAAGATTATACGGTGGTTGTAACGCGAAAGCAGCTCAAGGGTAGGGGGCAGATGGGCACTTTATGGGAGTCTGAACCAGGTAAAAACTTGACATTTAGCGTTTTGAAGTATTTTGATGCTTTGGAATCGAATAATCAATTTAGTCTGAACATGATGGTTTCCTTGGCCATTCACACTGTACTTAACGAATTGAACATTCCGAAAGTAAAAATAAAATGGCCTAACGACATAATGTCAGGTTCCTCCAAAATCTGTGGTATTTTAATTGAGAATGTCTTGAACGGTAGTCTCGTGCGGAAATCCATCATCGGAATTGGCCTAAATGTGAACCAAACTTCTTTTGGAACCCTTCAAAAAGCTTCTTCCCTAGCGCAAATTACTGGAAGAACTTTTGATTTAGATCACGTTCTAGAATGTCTTTTGAATAAAATGAAGTCGTTTTTGGAAGGATTACAAGAATACGATTTAACTACTTTACAGTCCCAGTACGAGTCCCTGCTTTTCAAAAAGGATATGGTCTCTACATTTAAAACGGATTCAGGGAAGTTGTTTCCCGCCATAGTCCGTGGTGTTTCAAGCTCAGGGCAATTGGTTCTGGAACTAGAAGATGAATCGTTATCGCACTTCTCCTTAAAGGAAATCTCCTTACAATACTAAACTAAATCGCTTTTGGCATATTCGTGGAAAGCGCGTCCATGAAGTTGGTTATTGGAGTTTTTATCATCATGGCCATCATAGCGTTGAATTCGCCCTGAAAATCCATACCTACTTCACTTTTTGAATCTCCAAGTGAATCAACCGTAACGGTCAGCGTAAATGATAACTTCTTGCTCGGTGCACCCAAAACCAACTTTTGGTTTGGGTACTTTTCCATCAGTCTTAAGATAATTTCAGGCATGCCCTTTAAGGCAAACTTGAACGTTTTTTCATCCAATACTTCAAATTTGTTGATGTTTTCGGGCATAAGCTTTTCGAAGTTTTTGATGTCCACCAGAAAGTTAAATACGTCTTCTTGACTTTTGGGCACCGGTTGTTTTGGAGTTTCGATATGCATCTTGTTTATTGTTTCCATTGCTGTGGATTTGATTTCCACTGTAATAAGGTTTGTAATTGTGATTCTTTTATGTAATCGGTTTCTCTTGCCTGTTTTATTAAATGGTCGTAATCTGAAAGTGTATGCAGTGTTACTCCTTCTTTTTCAAAATTGGTAGAGGCTGTTGCAAAACCATAGGTAAAGATTGCCAGCATCCCATGAACCTTCACATTGCTGGTTTTTAGAGCTCTTACTGCGTTTAGACTGCTTTTTCCGGTGCTTATCAAATCTTCGACGACGACGACCGTTTGACCTTCTGCTATTTGTCCTTCAATTTGATTTTGTCTTCCATGTGTTTTTGGCTCCGGTCTTATGTAAATGAAAGGAAGTTCGAGGACTTCGGCCACTAGCAGTCCCACTCCAATGGCTCCTGTGGCTACACCGGCGATCACATCAGGTTTTCCGTACAAATCGGTCACTTGATTTGCCATTTCCTTACTAACGAAACGTCTTACTTCTGGAAAGGAAAGCATAATACGATTGTCACAATAGATAGGGGATTTCCAACCAGAGGCCCAGGTAAAAGGATTTTCAGGATTCAACTTAATTGCATTAATTTGTAGCAATAGCCCGGCTATTTTTTTCGCAACATCCTTGTCTAAAACCATTGCGCAAATGTATAAAGTTTTTGTTAATGAGTCTCCACTGATTTTAACAAACGAACTGCCCGAAGATGCCAATGGAAACTTGTTTTCCATGGAAAATGATTCGGTTATTGAGGCAATTGAAGCTTTGGCCAAAGGCAAACATAAAATGGCCTATCTCCATCACCCGGACCAAGGCAAACTTTTGGAAATATTCAAACATAAATTACCCCTGGTGGTTGCCGCTGGCGGGTTTGTCACCAATAAAAAGGGAAAAGTCCTTTTCATCTATCGAAATGACAAGTGGGATTTGCCGAAAGGAAAAGTGGACAAGGGCGAATCCATTGAAAACGCCGCTATGCGGGAGGTGGAGGAAGAAACAGGGGTCACCGATCTAAAAATCGAACGGTTTTTGAAAACGACTTACCATGTTTTTCGACGGAATGGGAATTATATCTTAAAACAAGTACATTGGTTTGCAATGTCCACTTCTTTTGATGGGAAACTCCAGGGCCAAGAGGAAGAAGGTATAATGAAAGTAAAATGGAAAGGTCCCAAAAAAGTGAAAAAGGCTCTCGAAAAATCCTATTTCAACATCAAAACCCTTTTTGAGGATTGGCCTAATCCATAGTGACCAAGGCGGCTGCTTCACTGTTTTTGGCAATTCGATACACGGGATAGCGCAAATAGGCGGATTCTAAGTATTTGGAGTTTTTGTGTATCCAGTCCAATTGGGCGTACCAACTTTCCGCAAAGTCGGGTTCTGCTTCCTTTTTGAGCAAAAATTCATTTCTCAAAAGGGAATCTTTCCGCAGCATTTCCAAAGCAATATCCTCAAAAACGTAAGGGGAAAAATTTTCTTTTTGTTGAAGGGCCGTATCAAAAAAGTTCCAGTTGAAAAATGAATCCTCTGCCTGCGGTTCCAGTGTTTCCAAAAGATAGCGTATGCCCTGCTGTCGGGTAGGTACAAGAATATCGCCCTCTGAGAACGAAATTTCTAAGGTGCTTTTTTCAATTTGGGTATTAAAATGGGTGTAATGCCCTTCATAAGGTCTTTTTCGGGTGTCAAAATCCAAAATTTGATATGCCTCTACCCGTAAAAGGGTGTCTTTTTCCAAAGGGTAGTACGCGATGTCGTTTGCCTCCAGTCTTTTTAAGACCCGTTGTTCACCCCTTCTGACAAGGTATGCTTCAGGAATGGTAACGGTATCTTTTGGATAAAAGAAGTTTTGGTATTCTATTTCCTTGGTAAACGGTCTGTCCGTGTGGTATTTAAGTCGGGGCAGACCAGTGACCTCACTTTTGGTCAAGGTAGCTTCGTAACCTTTAAAATCCATTGTAGTGGTCCGAGTAGTGTCAATTTGCCAATTGAAATAGTAGGAATCACGTTCCATGTCTTCTGCGAAGGTGTTCGCCCTTAATTTTTTTATGTTATCAAATTCATTTTCAACCAGGGCCAAAACAGATTCCATGAGTTCATAAGTACCTTCAACACGTTTTTTATAAGGTTTTAGCATGTGGGTTTCTACCATAAGCCCTAAAGTGTTCCACAAGGTTGTATACCCGGTTGAGTATCTCGGATGATCCATGAACTGGCTAAATCCAAGTTCTGGGGGTTTGTTAAATACATTCACATAAGGCGTAATGTCCCAATTCTTATCGGCAAGTGCCTTTTCAATTTGTGGCATAAAGCTTTCGTTGAGATATTCACCCAGCTCACCTCCCATTTTATTGTGCTGTGTAAATAAATGGGTCAAGGTATACTGATAATCCGCACCATTACTAACGTGATTGTCCACAAAAACATCGGGTTGTACCAAATGAAAGATTTCCGCGAAGGTCTTCATGTTTTTGGTATCCATTTTGATAAAATCCCGATTTAAGTCATAATTGAGGGCATTGCCCCTAAAGCCATACTCCAACGGGCCATTTTGGTTTACCCGAGTAGTGGAGTTTCGATTTAAGGCACCGCCCACATTATAAACGGGAATCGTTACCAATATGGTGTTTTTTGGGGATTTCAATTGCTCAGTGACCAAATCCCGATAAAGCAGCATTGTCGCATCTATTCCATCGCTTTCTCCAGGATGAATTCCATTATTTATCAGAATTATAGCCTTATCCTTTCGGACATTTTCCAGATTAAAGTCCCCATCTGGGTTAAAGGTAACCATGTGCAGTGGATACCCGCTATCCGTTTCCCCAATGGTTTGAATATTGACTTCGGGAAACTCCTTGGCCAGTTTTATGTAAAAGGCTATCGTCTGCTCATAAGTTGCGGTTTCTTTCCCCTCGCTTTGCTCAAAGTAGGTCTGATAAGTAGCGATTTCATCTTCCAGCGGTTTTTTACAAGAAGAAAAGACAAGAAAAACAAAAACGAAAGGTATAAATGACTTCAACTTCGCAGCAAGGGATTAAGTTTGACAACAGATTCTTTATACCTCAAAAATAGGCATTATTCTGAATCAGGAGGCTAAGTTGATGCGCTTCAGGTCGGTGGCTTCTATCTTGAAAATAGGTTTGTTCTTAAAATTTAGATAATGGAGGCAATTTAGTCTGAAATCATTCCATTTCTGATAGTCAGAAGGGTCAATGGATGAGGTAATTACATTGATTATCACTTTTTCTTCAATTCTCAATTTTAAAAATGCTTCCAAAAACTCCCAACCATCCATAATGGGCATATTGATATCCAAAAAAATGACCTCGGGGGCGGGAACACCATATTCAATATCATATCTGAGATGATCCATGTCTTATTTAACATTATGAAAGTCTATTATTTCTGAGCACTCCACTGTGGCCTTCAGCATTTTTTTGATACCGAAAACTGTAATGGGATCGTCATCAATAATAAATATACTATTCATTTTTTCCATTAAAGAACACTTTGAAAGTTGATCCTTTGTTCACCATACTCGCTACGGTAATCTGACCGCCCATGGCCTCGATTTGGTTTTTGATTATATACAGGCCCAATCCCCGGGCATCTTTGTGGTTATGGAAGGTTTTGTACATACCGAACATTTTGTCCCCATACCGTTCCAGGTCAATGCCCAGTCCATTGTCCTGTATTATAAATTCTATTCCTTCTTCCTCTATCGTCGCCTGTAATAGTATTTTTGGGTCTCTGAGCGGATGGCGGTATTTCACAGCATTGGTCATCAGATTTAGGAGAATACTTTCCAGATATGCAGGTACGCTCATTACCCTTAGGTCCTTGGCAACCGAATTAATTAATTCTACCTTGTTTTTCTCCAGGAATGCGGATAAATTTTGGGCTACCCTACAAATCGCCTCGTTGAGATTGAGGGACTTTTTGTCTAAATTCACATTGGTGCTGATATCGACCACTTCATTGAGGTTTTCCAAAGTATCCAACAAATTGTCAGACGCGGAGGATAACATTTTTAGAATCCTTTCTTTCTCGTTAGGATCCTCTTCCTTTATCAAAAATTCCAGCAACATCGAAAAATTTGCACTGTGCGACCTTAAGTTGTGGGAGACAATATGGGCAAAGTTTATTAGCTTTTTGTTCTGTATTGCCGTTACGTTGATGAGGTTGCGTAGTTGTTCTTCCTTCTGTTTTAAATTGGAGATATCCATACTCATCCCAATAAGGCCGTAGGCTTTGCCATCCATATCCAACAAAGGGATTTTGGAGGTAAGAAAGTGGGTGATTTTACCATCCTTTTTCACATTTATGGTCTCTTCTCCAAGCATGGGTTTTAATGATCGCATCACTTCCAGGTCTTCCTCCCTCGAAATTTGGGCGACATTTTCGTCATAAAGTTCAAAATCCGTCTTACCGATCAATGTGTTGGGGGTTGTGTCCAGATAATCGCATTCTGCTTTGTTCACTAAAATTTTACGGGAGTCCTTATCCTTTATAAAAACATTGATGGGCAGATTATCGATTAGCGTTGTGAGCAAACGCTCGCTTTCTTTTGTTCTTTTCTCGGCAACTACCTGGGCATTGATGTTCTGAAATGTGCCGAATATTTTCACGATTTCCCCATCTTTTTTGATGGCTTTTCCACCTGCCGCTACCCACCGCTCTTCTCCTTTTTGCGTAATAATTTGAAGTCTTTCATGGAAAGAAGAGCCTTCTTGGAGGACTTTATGGAACAACATCGAAATCTTGTTTCGGCTATATCCTTGTTTATAGAATTCGATCGCTTCGGCAACTGTTGGTTCATAGTTTTCGGGAACTTCATGGATTTGTTTGGTCATCGGGCACCATGATAGTTTTTCGGTCTCCAGGGAATATTCCCAACTCCCAATGCGGGAAACTTCGGATGTAGCTTCAAAAAGCTCTTTGATTTTTTCCAGCTCTATATCTTTTCTAATCTCCCGGGCAATGTCTTTTGTTTGGATAATGGTGCCTTGGATTTTATCATTCTGGTCAAACCATGGAGCAAAAGTACTTTCCAGCCATATCGTATTTTCTGTACCTACTTTTTTGTGCCGAATGGTCCGGATATCATTTCCGATAAGATATTGTTCCTACAATTCGGACGTGCAGCCCTCATTGTCTTCGAAAAAGGTAAAAATGCTATTAGGATTTGAAGTATCTACGGTGGCTTCGAAAATATGATGCCAGGTGTCCGAGGCATCTATTAAGCTGAATGAGGTATCGACCAACGCGGTCGCCAAGGGTAATTGATGTAAAATGGAACGATTGAGGTCAGTTTGTGTAGATTTCAAAATATGGGACTAAAAATAATAATACAGAAATTTCTTACTAAAGTAATAGTATTGCTCTCGCTTGAAACTTAAATGTTGTGAATAGTATAAAAGCTGTTGTTTTATCGATGATAGGTAGGGATACCCTGTCCATTTTACCTAATATATCGATAAAATGCAGGGCCCGCAGGAGTTTTTATTACGAGTTAACGATTACAGTACTGGGGACCAAACCGGTATAATCCCCTCCATTCCTGATGACATCACGGACGATGGATGAGCTTATGTAAGACTTACCGGAAGAGGTCAGAAGAAAAACGGTCTCGATTTCCGATAATTTCCGATTGGTATGGGCAATCGCCTTTTCAAACTCAAAATCTGCTGGATTTCGCAAACCCCTAAGAATAAAATTGGCATTTACCTTTTTGCAAAAGTCAACAGTAAGCCCAGAATAGGTCAACACTTTAATTTTAGGTTGGTCCTTAAAGGCGTTTTTGATAAATCGGGTTCTTTCCTCAAGGGTGAACATGTATTTCTTTTCAGCATTGATACCTATCGCAATAATGAGTTCGTCAAACAAGGTTATACCTCGTAGAATGATATCATAGTGTCCTAAGGTCAGGGGGTCGAAAGACCCCGGGAAAATGGCACGTCTCATAGGTGGATAGTTTGCCTAAAAATAAGATATTCTAACGTAAGGCCTCGTCAATGGCGCTTTCAAACAATTCAGAAAGACTGATTCCGGCCACAAGGGCTTGTTGTGGCAAAATGCTTTCCTCGGTCAGCCCCGGCGTTGTATTCACTTCCTACAGGTAGGGATCGTTTTCCACAAAGATAAATTCACTTCGACTATATCCTTTTAAACCCAGGATTTTATAAATGGACAAGGCCAGTTCAGACACTTTTTCTTCTTGTGCTTTACTAATTCGGGCAGGTGTGATTTCCTGCGACTTTCCCAAATACTTGGCTTCATAATCAAAAAAATCGTTTTCTGGGACAATCTCGGTAATGGGCAAGACCTTTGCTTCTCCTTCAAACGTTATTACACCTACCGAAACCTCTGTCCCATCCAAAAAAGACTCTATGAGAATTTGACTGTCCTCTTTAAAAGCATGATGAATCGCATCCTTTACTTCTGATTTTTGATACACTTTGGAAATTCCATAACTGCTCCCAGCCCGATTCGCTTTAACGAAACAAGGCAAACCTACCTTTTTAAGTATGGACTCTTCATCAAATGGACTTCCAAAATCTAGATAATGTGAGGTCGCAGATAGTACACCAAAAGGTTTTAGCGTACTCAATAAATCCCTTTTGTTAAAGGTCAAAGCAGCTTGATAGTGCGCGCAAGAGGTCTGCGGTATTCCCAAGAGTTCAAAGTAAGCTTGTAGGAGGCCATCTTCACCCGGGGTGCCGTGGATGGCATTAAAGACACAATCGAACGTTATTTTTTTTTCACCGAGGCTAAGACTAAAATCGGATTTATCAATTGGTACTTCTATTCCATCAGCGTTCTCATATACCCATTTATCCTCCAGGAAACCCCCATTCTCATTTTCCTTTTGTCTCGGACGGTAAATATGGACTTTATATAGGTCAAATTTCTCCTTATCCAAATGATTATGGACTACCTGCGCACTTTTCAGGGAAATATCATGTTCACTGGAATAACCACCCATTACGATGGCAATCTGCTTTTTCATTGGGTCATTGAATATGGCTGTGCCAAAATAAAGAAAAAAGCACTGGCTTTCCTATATTTGTCCAGTTACGCATAGATTATGAGACATTTTCTGAACTTCTTAAAAAGCAAAGTTTTTTTGCTACAATTGGGATTGGCCTTGGTCGCCATAGTGCTGTTAGGCTACGGAGTTTTACGTTGGTTGAAAAGCTCTACCAATCACGGTGAGTTTGTGGAAGTGCCCGATTTTTCAAAAATGTCCGTATTGGAAATGCGCAAAGCGATTGAAGATTCGGGACTTCGATATCAAGTATTGGATTCCTCAAATTACGATCCCGAGTACCCTAGGTTCTCCATTTTGGACCAAGACCCGCCACCGGGAAATAAGGTCAAAACCAATCGAAAAATCTATTTCACGGTAAACCCTTCAGGATATAAAAAAGTAACCGTACCTGACATCGTGCAGGTCACCCAGCGTAATGCTAGGGCCATGTTGCGCGCCGTGGGTCTGGATGTTCAGCGAATTACCTATATAGATGAGTTGGGAAAGGACATGGTCTATCGTATGAAGTTCAAGGGAAAGTATCTCAAACCAGGTGACAAAATTCCAAAAACATCAAGAGTAGAGTTGATTTGTGGAAATGGTACAGTTCCAGAAAAGGCTCGAATCCAAGCTGAATCACAATAGGATGGAAGTGCCCCAAAATTCCGGACTTAACGCGGAAGAACTTTTTGAACACCATCGTTTTATTGCTGCCAAAGGGCAAGAACCGCTACGTGTCGATAAATTTTTAATGAATTTTATTGAAAACGCCACGCGCAATAAAATCCAGCAAGCGGCCAAACAGGGGCATATTTGGGTCAACGGAGCTTTGGTGAAGCAGAATTATAAAGTAAAATCAGGAGATGAGGTCAAGGTGATGTTCGAACATCCTCCTTACGAGTTCTTTTTAACGCCGGAAAACATCCCATTGGATATTGTTTTTGAAGACGATTCCGTGTTGGTGGTCAATAAATCTGCGGGAATGGTGGTGCATCCCGGACATGGAAACTATTCTGGAACCCTTATCAATGCATTGGTACATCATTTTGATAACTTGCCGAAGAACAGCTCGGACAGGCCAGGATTGGTACATCGTATCGATAAAGATACCTCAGGACTTTTGGTAATTGCCAAAACAGAGCGGGCCATGACCTATTTGGCCAAACAATTTTTTGAAAAATCAAGTGAACGCGAATATGTGGCCTTGGTTTGGGGAAATGTGGATGCGGACTCGGGAACCATCACAGGGGCTATCGGTCGTAACCCCAAAAACCGCCTGCAGATGACGGTCTTTCCGGAAAATGACCAGGGCAAACCTGCGGTTACCCACTACAAAGTTTTGGAACGTTTTGGCTATGTTACCCTCGTCTCCTGCAAATTGGAGACGGGAAGGACCCATCAGATAAGGGTCCATTTCAAGTATTTGGGACATACCTTGTTCAATGACGAGCGCTATGGTGGCAACAAGATTTTGAAAGGCACAACTTTTACCAAATACAAACAGTTTGTGGAAAATACCTTTGCTATTTTACCACGTCAAGCATTACATGCCAAGACACTGGCATTTGAACATCCAGTTTCAGGAAAGCTGATGCGGTTTGATTCTGAGTTGCCAAAGGATATGAGCGACTGTATTGAAAAATGGAGGAAATATTCAAAGCACGACGTAAAATAGGTTTCTTTGATTTATGTATTGGAAACACCATTGGTACAATTCTTTAAAAATCAGTGATCCTATTTATTTTTATAAAAAATTAAAACATGAAAATTGTTATTTCGCCTGCGAAATCCTTGGATTTTGAAACTGAACTACCTACTTCAAGATTTAGTGAACCGCTTTTTTTGGACGCTTCCCAAAAATTAAATGCGGTTTTGGTCAAAAAAAAGCCGAAAGCTCTGGCCAAGTTGATGTCCATCTCGGACAATCTAGCAGAACTGAATTGGCAGCGCAACCAGCAGTTTTCAGTTCCTTTTACCACAGCTAATGCCAGGCCTGCCGTGTACGCGTTCAACGGAGATGTGTATCAGGGATTGGACGCCTACACCCTTCCAGAGGAAAAACTGGACAGCTTGCAAGATAAACTGCGCATACTTTCAGGTCTTTATGGCATTTTGCGTCCGCTGGATTTGATACAGCCGTATCGTCTGGAAATGGGAACCCCTCTCAAGGTGGCCCGAAAAAAAAATCTTTATGAATTTTGGAAAAAACGGTTGACCCAACATGTAAACGAAGAACTCAAAGAAGATGAATTGTTTTTGAATCTCGCCAGCAACGAATATTTTGGTGCGATAGATGAAAAACAATTAAAGACCGAAGTGATTACCCCGATTTTTAAAGATTGGAAGAACGATAATTTAAAAGTAATCAGTTTTTTTGCCAAAAAAGCCAGGGGTCTTATGGTGCGATATGTGTTGGATATCAATGCGAAAACATTGGATGAAATCAAAGGGTTCGATTACGATGGTTATCTATTTAGCCAAGAGCATACGGTGAAGCCAAACCAACCCGTTTTTGTTCGCTAATCTAATCCGTACGGCTCTTGTTTTTTCACAGGCACCCCTATGAACCGTTTCTTTTTCCCGAAGTGGAAAAAGTGATTATCGGTACACTGCCACCACCTAGATTTACCAAAGGACAGCTCCACAGTGAAGATGTAGACTTTTGTTATGGTAGTCGCAATGGTATGTTGTGGCCTATTCTAAACCAAATCTTTGATTTGGACCTCAAGTACGAAACCACAAAAGCAGCAGTAGAACAACGTCAACATTTTCTGAAAGAACACCGTATTGGGGTTTGCGATATTGTTGCGAGCGCGGAACGCGAAAAGGTGGATGCTTCCGACTTGGGCATGCAAAATGTAAAACTTAGGGATATCATCGGATATCTCATGGAATACAAGAACGTAAATACGCTTCTATTTATGGGGGGCAATAGCAAAAATGGTCCTGAATATTTTTTTAGAAAACACCTGAAGACCTATTCGGTGCAACTTGAAATGGTTTCTGCGGAAGTGCCACGAGTTCATCAATTCATCGTTCCCGGTAGCGACAGATCGGTAAAAACGATTTCCTTTACGGCACCCTCCGGGGCTGCAAATAGGGCCATAGGTAGCCTGTCGATTTACAAGGATAGGAAAAAGCGCAACCCTGCCTACACTACTTTTGATTTTAGGGTTGACCAATATCGTCCCTTCTTTCTCTAAGGCCGGAAAGTAAGACCCGTTCAACCGCATCTTGTTATTTTTGGAATCGTGGCTTAATAAATTGTTATTTGCAAAAACATAATGGGGAAATCTGGCTTTTATCCCGATATTTAGACTTGCAAACCACTACTGCTATGCCGATAAACACAAACACGCAACAACAAAAAAGATTAGAGGAGTTCAAAAAGTCGGTGATCAATAAATTCACTATTTACAACAGTTTGTTTTTGAGCTTGCCCTACCGTAATATTGAAAATGTTGGGATTTTGATTCCCATACTTTTCGACCAGTGTGAAAAAGGACTCAATGCCGGGAAAAAACCACAAGAAATACTGGAACTTTTTTTTACCAACTTTACCGACATCAAGTCCGAACAAGAACGCTTGGATTTCATGTTCAGAATTATCCAATATGTGGAAAGACAAGTGGTGTTGTACGATAGCGTTGAGGATTCAGCGTTTCCCAAACTTCAAAAATACACCAACTCGCTGTCCATAAAAGACTATTTTGAGTTGGTGGACCAACATAAAAACTGGGACAAGATTGCCAAAAAGCTTTCTACATTCAGCGCACGTATCGTGTTGACCGCACACCCGACCCAGTTTTATACCCCATCCGTACTGGATATTATTTCGGAATTGGGCCAACTGATTCAAGCTAACAAAGTAAACGACATCGATATAACCTTACAGCAGCTTGGACTTACTTCTTTGGTCAATGCCAAAAAGCCCACGCCGTTGGATGAGGCGAAGAACATCATTCATATACTTCGGCATACCTATTACGATGCGGTCGGGGAATTGTTCTCCTACGTAAAGCGAAATATTCGCGATGAGGATTTTTCCAATTACGATATCATCAAACTTGGCTTTTGGCCTGGTGGCGATCGTGATGGCAATCCGTTTGTCACGGCCAAAATCACAAAACAAGTGGCAGATGAGTTGCGTACCACTTTAATGAAATGTTATTATAACGAATTAAAGGAAATTCGAAGAAAACTGACCTTCAAGTCGCTTCAAACTGAATTGAACGATTTAAGTGATGCCCTCTACCAAGCGATGTTCAATGTGAACTATATCATTCGATATGAAGAAATTTTGGATAAACTCCAAGGAATACGCGAAACCTTGGTTTCCGATTACTACGGACTTTATTTAACTGAACTGGATTCCTTAATCAATAAAGTCAAAATTTTCAAGTCGCATTTTGCCACCCTGGACATTCGACAGGACCATAGTAAGCATTATTTGGTCGTTGAAACCATTTTAAGGGAAGAAGGTGCGATCAAAGAAAGTCTGGATGAACTATCAGAAAAACAGTTAGTAGATTGGCTTCTGAAAAAAAATCCGAAGATTTCACCGGATAAGTATAGCGAGGATATCGTTAAGGACACTATAGCCAACATACAACAGCTTGGGGAGATTCAATCCAAGAACGGTCAAGAAGGCTGTAATCGATATATCATCAGCAACTCTGAGGATATTTTTTCAGTTTTGTTTGTTTTCGGGCTTTTCCGTTGGTGTGGATGGAATGCCGAGGAGATAAGCTTCGATATCATTCCACTTTTTGAGACCATGAAAGGTATGGAGGCCTCTGAAAGTGTGATGCAGACCTTGTTCGATACCAAAATGTACCGAGATCACCTTGCCCGTAGAAACGAAACGCATACCATAATGCTCGGCTTTTCAGATGGAACCAAGGACGGGGGCTACCTAAAGGCCAATTGGTCCATCCTGAAGACCAAGGAGACCTTGAGCAAGGTCTGCCGTAAAAATGGAATCCAGGCTATCTTTTTTGATGGTAGGGGAGGACCTCCTGCCCGGGGCGGGGGAAAAACACATCGTTTTTATGCGGCCCAGACCAAGGATGTGGCCAATCATGAAATTCAACTGACCATTCAGGGGCAGACCATTACCAGTACTTATGGCACGAAAGACCAATTTATCCATAACGCGGAGCAATTGCTCACAGCAGGTCTCAGCAACAACTTGTTCGGTAAAGAAATCGTCATCAGTGCCGCACAACGTAAATTAATAGAAGTGCTTTCTGAAATAAGTTTTGCCAAATATGATGCCCTAAAACAGCACGAAAAGTTTATTTCATATTTAGAGAACCGAAGCACGTTAAAGTACTATTCCAATGCCAACATAGGAAGCAGACCCGGAAAAAGAGGTAACAAAAAGCAACTGACTTTGTCCGATTTAAGAGCGATTTCCTTTGTGGGTTCCTGGAGCCAATTGAAACAGAATGTGCCCGGTTATTTTGGATTGGGCACGGCTATCCAAAAGTTGAAGGAAGAAGGTCGATTGGCCGAGGTGAAAAAGTTGTACAAGGAAGTCCCTTTCTTTCGTGCCTTGATGCACAACAGCATGATGTCCTTGGCGAAAACCAATTTCAACCTCACCAGTTATATGAAAGAGGATCCGGAGTATGGGGACTTTTGGAACATTTTGTATTCAGAGTTCCAGCTTTCCAAGAAAATGTTGCTTCAGATTTCAGGGTATAAAATTTTAATGGAAGATGAGGCTATTTCCCGGGAATCCGTCAATATTCGGGAACGCATTGTGCTGCCCCTTTTGGTAATCCAGCAAAATGCGCTGTTCCATATTTCCCAAAATTCCGAATTCAAGGAGCTTTATGAAAAAATCGTGACGCGTTCCTTATACGGTAATATTAATGCGAGTCGTAACTCAGCTTAAAAAAACGGCTATTCCATAGAAATCCAGGCAACGGTTCTGCTTCTTCTTCCGTCTATGGTTTAAGGACCAAACCCATTGCATTTTGAAGACGGAACGATTACACTATATAGATTGGCTTCGCGTACTTGCGTTTATGACCTTGATACTTTTTCATTGTGCGGTACCTTTCGTGGAACACTACACTTGGGAAATCAATAATGACGAAACCTCTCCCTGGATTACGCGTTGGGTGCGGTGGGTCCACCAATGGCGTTTACCCTTGCTCTTTTTTATCTCTGGGGTCGGCGTACGTTTTTCACTGAAAAAAAGAAGTATCCCCAAATTTATGGGGGAACGCTTTCTTCGATTGTTTATCCCTCTGGCCTTTGCTATTTTTTTCATAACCCCGGTTCAGGTGTATTATGAATGGTTGCAAAGGGGGAGAATCCAGGCAGGTTATTGGGAGTTTTTACCTTCGGTTTATGATAATGTTCCATAACCCAATGGTTCCTTTACTTGGAGCCATATGTGGTTTGTAGCATATTTGTTCGTGTTTACCCTGCTTTTATTGCCGATATTTTCATTGGCCAAAGTAAAGGGGTTCGATGGATTGAAAGATAAAGTGGATTCTCTTTTTAGGAGTCCCGTTGCACACTTTGCGCTGGCTTTGCCCTTTGTACTCTATATTTTCTGGTTGTATATCGATTGGCCCGAACAGGGTAGTCTTATAGACGATTGGTATGTTTTTATCTCTTCCATAACCTTCTTCGCGCTTGGGTTCCTGTTGGGGGCACTCCCCAGCTTTTGGAACACCTGTTTGAAGTATAGAAAACTGTTCTTGGCAGTAGCTTTGACTTTTGCCCTGTTACTTTTTATAAACTACTATTGGGACTGGAACACCAATAAACCTGATATCCAGGATACCCATCTTTACATTTATGGAGTTTTAAATGGTATCCACATCTGGACGATAATTCTTGCTTCGATTGGGTATGCTATGAAGTATCTCAATTTTGCAAACAAAAGGTTGAGTTATTTGAATTCAGCTGTTTATCCGTATTACATAACACATCAAGCGGTGATCGTGGCTTCGGGCTACTACGTTTTGCAATGGGATACAAGTATCTTGGTCAAGTTGATTGTACTGATAGTGATTTGCATGCTATCTATTTGGTCGCTTTATCACTTTATCATTCGCAGACCTAAACTCACCCGACTTCTGTTTGGAATGCGATGGAAGCGGTAAACCTATACGATTCTGGCTTTGTTCTCTTTTAGTTATTAGGATTTTGTGCCCACTTGAACCACTACATTTCCACGTTTCCTACCCGTATCTACATATTCATGGGCATTGGGGATATCTTGGAAGGAATATACCTTATCAATGAAAGGTTTAAGCTCTCCCTGTTCGGCCAGTTGTTTTACTATTTTTAGGTGTGAACCTTTCTCTTGGGTTATCATTTTAACAGAAACGAATTTTCCTGTTCTCCTTAAAACTTTTTTGGCTTCTTTTTTAGAAACTTTTCCGACCGCATCCAAAAACACGTCAAAAACAGGTTCAAGTTCACGGAAATCTTCTTTGGTATAATCGAGAGTGGAATGTGCCCCCAGGGATTTGACCATATTTAAGTTTACTGCACTGCATACACCGGTTACCTTTGCTTCAAAATGTTTTCCGAGCTGTATGGCAAAGCTCCCGACACTGCCGGAAGCACCATAAACCAATAAGTTTTGTCCTTTTTTTATTCCAGCTCTCTCCAACAAAAAAAGCGCGGTCATTCCGCCAATAGGCAAACATGCCGATTCTGTAAAGGTCATATTTTTGGGCTTCTTGGCTATGACACCTTGCTTCCATTTTTCAGGAACAGAAATATATTCGGCGTGGGCTCCGGACCTGAGCATAGTGGTTGTTCCAAATACCTTATCCCCTTTCTTAAAGCGGGTCACAAAATTTCCAATACCTTCAACCACGCCTGAAAATTCATGCCCTAAAACCCTTTTCCTAGGCCTGAACAATCCAAAGATGAAACGTGCTGGCAGCCAAACGAGCGGGGGAAAGTCGGAAGCTCGTAATCGCACATCACCGGAAGTTACCGTGGTGGCTTCTACTTTGATCAAAACTTCATTATCCTTCGGAATCGGTTTAGGAACGTCAACCAATGTAAGAACTTCCGGCCCACCGTATTTGTAGTATACAATTGCCTTCATCCAAAAAAGTACATTTTTACCCGACTCCTCCAAGTCCCGTTTTATGGCATGACCGTGCTTAAGATTTGATAAAATGCCCGTATCCCGTAGGCCAATTGCCCTATTCGGAGGTTTTCGTCGGGACTATGCTGGTTATTGTCCGGATTGACCATAGGAACCACGAATGCCGGTATTTGTAATTCATTGATGAAAGGGGCAATGGGAACAGTGCCACCCATAATTCGAATTTGAACCACCTCCTCACCAAATGTCTCAGTTAAGGTATTCACCAGAAAGGTGCCTATGGGATGGCTGAGATCAGTTCTGAACGCGTTCGTGACCGAACCTTCTTTCACAGTGATAATTTTATCATGGGATAGGCGTTGTTCTTTAGTTGGCACATCATCCAGAATGTAGAATCCTTGTTTTTCAATATGGGTTTTGACCAATTTTTTCAAGCGATTTCCATCAGACTCTGGAACCAAACGCAAATCCAATTCGGCCGTTGCACTTTCCGGTACAATGGTTCGAACATTCTTTCCAACCCAACCGGACCCCAATCCCCGAATATTCAGACTGGGGTACTGAAGCGCTTCTTGGTAAAAACCACCTACTTTTTCTGCAGTTTTGAATTGTAGTTTCTCAGAAATGGACCCTGCATCATCCGGCACACTTTTCAAAATGGCCTTTGTGGCTTCATCCAAGCTGATCCCATCATAATATCCCGGAATAAGGACCCGACCTTCAGCATCTTTCATTGTTGCCAGCAGTTGTGCTAGTTGGAATCCAGGATTTGGTGCATAATTTCCATAATGGCCACTATGTTGTGGCTTAAAAGGACCATGAGTTGTCAATGTTAACGAAGTGATACCCCGACAACCATAGATCAATGTAGGTTTTCCTGAGGTGTGCATGGGGCCGTCATGAATCAACAAAAAGTCGGCTTCCAATAGTTCGCGATAGGTTTTTACCGCCTTGGGCAGCGGTTTGCTACCACGTTCTTCCTCGCCATCTAAAATGACCTTAATATTGAAAGGCATTTCTTCTTCGTTCTTTTTTAGAAGGTCTATGGCATTTAAAAACATGATAATGGGCCCTTTATCATCTGCTGTGGAACGGCCAAACAGGCGCCACTCATAATTAATGTCATCCTCCAATGCTTCATAGGAAATGGTCTCAAATCCTCCTTTGGTTTGTTTTTTTAAGACCGTGTTGTAAGGATTTGGTTGATTCCATTTCCCCGGGTCCACCGATTGTCCATCAAAGTGCATATAAAGAAGCACCGTGGGTTTGTTATCGTCCATGGGCAGTGCCGCGAAAAAAAGAGGGACATTTTCGGTCTCCAGTTCCGTTGTGTTGAAACCGCTCTTTTCAAATCGTTTTTTTAACCAAAAAAGATTGTCTTCCATGTCGTCCAGGTTCAGTGCATCATTGGGGAGCGCTACAAATTCCCGGAGTTCTTCGATGGCTTGGGCCACTGCCGATTTTACAGCAACGGAATCTTGTGCAGAAACATAAAATGAAAAAACGAAAAGGCAGCGTAAAAACAATTTTTTCATACTTGCTAGTTTGGAGTTTTTCGAATTTGAAGTTAACGAATAAGATTGATAAAATTGGTAATGGATACCAGTCCGTTTTTGGTCAGGTTTTTTATAAATGCTGACCCAATTATAGCACCTTTGGCCTGTTCGGTAGCTGCTTGAAAGGTATCAGCATTACTGATGCCGAACCCAACAATTTGAGGATTTTTTAGACCTAAGGACGCAATTCTGTCAAAGTATTCCTTTTGCTCTTTTCCAAAACCTGACTTAGCCCCGGTTGTACTAGCTGAACTCACCATATAAATAAAACCGTCAGAAGCTTCATCAATGGCCCGTATTCGTTCTTCACTGGTTTGTGGGGTAATCAAGAACACATTGAGGAGCCCATATTTTTTATACGTCTCCGCATACACCTCTTGATACACATCCAAAGGAAGGTCGGGCATAATGATACCGTCAATTCCGATTTCATAACATTTTTTGCAAAAAGCTTCAACCCCATATTGCAGCATGGGGTTAAAATAACCCATTACAATCAACGGAATGTCCACTGTTTTACGGATATCCTGTAACTGGTTGAACAACAAATCGGTATGCATGCCGTTGTGCAGTGCGGCGGTTGAGCTTTCTTGTATGGTAGGTCCGTCTGCGAGTGGGTCACTGAAGGGTAGTCCAATTTCTACCATATCCACACCAGCATTTTCTAAAGCCTGGATGATGGGTACGGTGTCGTTCAAACTAGGGTAGCCGGCCGTGAAATATATGGAGAGGAGTTTTTTGTCCTCGTTTAGTTTTTGGTTGATTCTGTTCATTTCGATTTCTTTTGTCATTCCAAAATGAGTGAAACGATTGAGGAATCCCTTTCAGATTTCCCGCATTCGTTTGAAATGACATTTATAACTTAAAATAGTCAATGTAAGTCTGTAAATCTTTGTCACCTCGACCGGAAAGGTTGAAGACCACAACATCTTCTTTTTTGAACTTCTTGTAATCAAAAATGGCAAAGGCATGACTGGTTTCAATGGCAGGAATGATACCTTCCAGTTGGGACACCTCCAAGCCAGCCGTCATTGCTTCGTCATCGGTCACGGAGATGAATTCACCACGTCCACTTCGGAACAGATGGGCATGCATGGGCCCCACCCCCGGATAATCCAATCCTGCGGAAATGGAATAAGGCTCGGTAATCTGTCCATCTGGCGTTTGCATAAGCAGGGTTTTACTACCGTGGATGATACCTACTTTACCCAGTGCCGAGGTTGCGGCGCTTTCCCCGGTGTCAATCCCCTTTCCAGCCGCTTCTACCGCAATGATGCCTACTTCCGGTATATCCAAATAATGAAAATAGGTCCCGGCGGCATTACTTCCCCCTCCCACACAGGCGACGACATAATCTGGATTTTCACGACCTTCCTTTTCCATCAAATGCCATTTTATCTCTTCTGAAATAACAGATTGAAGACGAGCGACCAAATAAGGATAGGGGTGGGGTACTACT
>NZ_CAKZYF010000023.1 GCF_937884665.1 uncultured Allomuricauda sp.
GGACCCTACTGGTATTTTATGAAGAGTTCCCAGCGTACTGCCAGAAGGTATATTCCCACTGGCCAGCATATAAATATTTCCGTTTTCATCCACACTTTTCGAAAAAGGAGCGTTTGGCCAATTGACCAAAGGTCTTCCCGGGAACTCTGCAGTGCCTGTAAACTGACCGGTTCTATAATTTGCCGATTGCACATAGAAGGAAGTAAAGGGCACCTGATCACGGGTTAATGAAACAATGTGTGTAAAAATCTCATCTCCACGGATGGTAAACCCACGCATTCGCTGCGGACCTGGCAGTCCTTCAGCGCTCATATCGATAAGACCTTCCAGTTGCATGGTCAAAGGGTTAAAAATACCTCCCTGTGCCGCGCTCGCCTGGGCTGTGTCGATACCCGTCGCCTCATCAACAACTAAAGCCATTCCATTGGCTCCAACTGCGGCTAGATTGCCATCATCCACAATTTGACCATTGCCATTCACTCTTGCCCTCCCAATTCCTCCGGACCCATCTGTAGCACCCGTAGTGTAGAGAAAACCATCGAGGACATCCTCAGGCTGAAACTCTTCAAATATCTGAGCGCCCGTTGTCAAGTCGGCCGTCCCGGAAGGCAGTTCGCTAAAGTACTTGGCTATGATATCATTGTTCGGGGTCGCAGCGATTACAATAAAACCTGTTTTCAAGCGGGCATCTTCCGGGGGCAGTGTCTGCCAAGAAGTAGCGCCAATTTGTGCTCCGGTCCCGGAAAATGTGTAAGGGGCAAACCCAGATATGAAACTCGCAGCATCGTCCCATCTTCCGGCAGTTACTGCCTGGGTCACTCTATTTTGGTTCGCGGCACCCCATTGCACATAGTCCTTTAACACTTCCGGGTCTGACGAGGCGAAATCCCCGGATGTCGAAAACAACCCAAGACCACCGTTTTCATCGGGGATAGCTGTTACATTTTCTGAACCAGAAGTTAAATCGATGGTTACGGCTTCATTGGCATCCAGGTTCAGATCCCCCGTAATTTGTGTATAATTACTCAAGGCGTTGTATTGGTTTGGTCCAAGGCAGAGTTGATAACCAGTGATGTCCACTTGTGTGGTTCCGAGATTTTGAATGGTCAGCGACTCCGTTTCAGGATCTACCTCAGCGAATCTGATGAATTGATCTACATCGGGTACAGTTTGGGTTGTTGCACCATTGTCGTCATCATTGCACGAGACGAAGGCCAATATCAAAATCCCTGTAATAATGAAGCCTGTGAACGGCATCCTTATTCGTCGATTGAAAAAAAGTGTATGCATAATTTTAGAATATTTGATAATTTATTTTGAATTGAAAATTTCTATTAGGTTTGGGTACCCTCCAATTATCGAAGAGTTCAAGGTCATTGGTCAAGTTGTTTACCTGGAAAGAAAGGCTGAGTCTATTGTCAGGCAAAAAATAGCCTACGCCTACATTAAATTCGTTTTGGGTCGGAACAAGAGAAGATGGCTCGGGTTCTCCATTGAGAGGTTCATCTGTGATGCTGAATTCTTGGACATGGAACCATGAACCATAGAGCACCAGATTTGGGAGTGTACGCTTTATGCTTTTGATTCCGAAGTTTAGCTGAAGGTTATAAAAAAAACGGGGGGTGTTTGGAAAACGTGAGCCAATAAACGCTGGATCTTGACGGGTGACCTCGTCAAAATTAAAGCCCTGGTAGGTGCGCTCCTGAGTGGTCAAATTAAACTCAACATTTGAATAGTCATCCCTTGTCGCTCTAAAACTCCATTCCACTCCCAGGGACTTCACCTGTCTGTTATTCCTAAATTGTTGAAAAGCGCCATCTGGGGTCAACCAAATCAAATCCTTGGTATCCCTGATAAAACCGTCCAATGAGGTATTAATTCGAAAAAACTTGGCGAAACTCTTTTCGTACGTGATTCCAAAATTAAAATTGTCGGATCGCTCGGGTATTAGGTTGAAATTCGAATTAATGTTTACAAAATCACCGTATACTTCTCTTTCCGTCGGGATACGCACGGCAAACTCATAACTTCCCCTAATAAAAAAGCGATTTGTAAATGCGTATTTTAAGGCACCGCCATAACCGGTCTCCGAGTCTTCGACTTCCAGATTGGGTAAGCTATTATTAAAAGGTACGATGGTCTGCGCATTATAGAAGTAGTACTTGCCAAACAATACAGAGCTCAATTTCTTATCCAACCAATCTCCGCTCCATTCAATAGAGGCAACATTTTTGGTAAAGAAGGAGGGCAATTCATTTCTATTGATTGGTTCTCCATTGACTTCGATAAAAGGATTTCGGTTATCCTTCCTGAAAAATCTAGATCTCGCATAAAAATTATAAACACTTAATCTGTGATTTTGATTGATGGTATAGCTTAGACTAAATCGATGGGCATGATTAAATCCCTCTGTTTCTACATCCAAGGTATCCACGGGTCTGGGAGCCGGTATTATCTCTTGGTTCCAATTGACGCGGTTTAGATTATTGTTTTTGGTGGCCTGTACGGAATTGGAAATAACCCCCCTATACCTCAGTTCAAGTTTTTTATCAAGAAATCGCTTCACATAATTAAGGCTTTGATTAAAGGCGGTCGTTTCGCCCGTTCGCCCGAGGAGCGCAAAACCCTGTGCAATGTTCAACGTCTGAACTTCATCAAATCGATTGGAAAAATTACTGCTGAACGAAAGTTGGTCCGCCCAACTTAGGTCGCTCCAATACAATCCGACCTGCAAAAAGGAAGACCTGTGGGCGTCGTGAAACCTTCTTACCGTATCAAGCGTGTCTACGCGAATCGCTGGTATAAGGCCGTTGCCAAAACGGTCAGGGATGGAGTCAACCACAATATTCCGGACATTGCCCATCAAAAAGTCATTATCCGAGTAATTATAATATCCTTCTAAGGTGACCGCAAAATCATCCTTTATTTGTTTGCTCGCCAAGAAAGAGGCACGATGTGTATTGAATGAGCCCACCTGATAGCTCAGTTCTATCTTATCATCATATAGCTTTCTGGAAACAATATTGACGGCACCGCCCAAAGCGTCCGTCGCCTTGTCCGCCGGCACCACCCCCTTGTAAACTTCCAAACGGTCGATGACGCCGCCGGGAAGATTGTTTAAGTTATATCCACCTCCTAAATATTCCACCGGGAAACCATCAATGTAAATCCGCACCGCATTCCCCTGCAGTCCGTTGAGATTGACATTTGCATTGCTTCCAAGCCCTCCCGAACGTCTGACAAGCACTCCAGGGGCGGTCTTTAACATTTCTGCGGCGCCCACAGACTGAAGTGAAAAGCGCTTCGCATCGATAGCCGTAACCTAGATAGGACTTTGAGCAATTTTTTTTGAAACGGAAAGACCTTCCACAACAACCTCATCCAATGCACTTACCGCTGTGGGCATCTCAACCGCTACCGTGTTCATAGTATTGGGCTTTATCCGTATCTCCTGTTCTTTGGATTCATACCCTATTGAAGAAATGGTGAGTACCTGTGGCCCTTCAAGTATGCCTGCAATTTCGAAATATCCAGATTCGTCGGTCACCGCGCCAAGATTTGACCCCTTTACTGCCACTAACGCAAATGGCACCGTGTTACCTTTGTCGTCCTGTACCTGACCTTTAAGATATCCCTTTAGTAGCGATATAATGCAGACCGTACTTACAGCAGATTTTAACTTGATGTTGTCTTTTCCCCATACCTTTTTTACGATGGTACCTAATGATTCGTCCTCAAATTTTTCGTTTATAACGCGATCGCTGATTTCATCATCGGCATAAACCAAGAAAAAACGTTCTTGTTTCCTGAGTTTGCTCAATGCTTCTCGAACCGATTGGTCCTCAAAAGAAATAGTGACTTTTCGGAGCAGTATATCACTTTGGCCATATCCATTGCAGATACAGCAAACTCCAAAAAGCACGATTACCAATTTCTGAAGCATGTTCTGCGGTATCATTTACCTGGAAAGGAAGAAGACACAATGGTGACCTCCTTATCTGAGATATGGTATTCAAATCTTCCGACCTCACCCATGAAATCCAGAAATTCTTTTAACGAAGGATTTTCCGATGCATAGGTAAAAGTTCGTCTGCTTAGGTCAGCATCGCTAATTTTTACCTGTATGTCAAACCATCGTTCAGCTACGCCCATGATTTCTTCCAAGGTCTGGTTTTCAAAAATGAGTTGATTTTTTGTCCAAGCCGTTAGCGTTCGCGCATCCACTTTATCCGTAACCATGTTGTTATCGGAGGAAAGCACTGCCCGATCATCCAGTTGCAGTGTGACGAGGTTGCCGGTCTTGTCTTTTCCGGAGAAAGCTACTCGCCCGCTGGTTACTATAACTTCAGTTTCCCCCGGTTTACGACGGGTATTTATGTCAAAGGAAGTACCCAGAACTTGGGTTTTGGAGCGTTCTGTATAAATGATAAAGGGCTTATCCGGATTTTTGGAAATGTCAAAATGGGCATGCCCATCCAGATATACCGTTCGATGGGAATCTGAAAACGTTTCTGGAAACTTTAATATGCTTTCGGAGTTTAGATGTACGGTAGAACCATCGGATAGTTTTACTATTGGACGCTCACCTCTTTTTGATTCCTTTATTTCATAGTCTTCCCATGTAACCGAAGTATCTATAAGTTGGGTATCCAATGGATTTAAAAACCAATAGACCGTGGCCCCTACAGCAATGAAAATCGCAACAACCGCTGCGTATTTTAGCCACGGGCTTCCTTTGGTACTGGAAGTACCTGAATCTACGAAGGGATAGGTTTTTTCGAAGCGGTATTGTATCCTTTGTTCCATTTCAGAAACATCGTCTTCGGAAAGTCCAGAGTCAATTTCCGCTTCTGAATTCATCCATTCTTCAACGAATTCCCGCTCTTTCGCAGTACATTCTCCGTTGAGATACTTTTTGAGTAGTTCTTCCGATATTTTCATTCAGGAAAGTTTATAGTTGTCCTCTATAAACCTGTCTGAAAAAAGTGGGGTCTACCCTACCTCGAATGCGAAAAAAAATTATACTTTTTGCAGACCAATGCGCAACTGCTTGATTGCCTTGGTCATATGCTTTTCTACAGCTTTTTCTGAAATTTGAAGTCCTTTGGCAATTTCTCGATTACTCATCAATTTTTCCCGGCTCAATCGAAATACTTCTTGACAGCGTTTCGGAAGAAGGTCCGTGAGATGGCCAACCTCGGTCTTCAGCTCTTCAGCGTACACTTCCTCTTCCACATTGTTGTAAGAGTCTGGTTGAGAATTCAAAATTTCTTGTTGCAGTTTTTCTTTTTTCAACCTTTTCTTAAGATGGTCAAAAGATTTGAACTTGACAGCCTTAATCGCATAAGCTTCCAAAGAGACGGTGATGAAGATTTCATTGCGCTTTTCCCAAATATAGATAAGAACGTCGTGGACAATACCTTCGGCCACATTTTTATCCCCAACGATTTGGTAGGCAATATGTATCAACTTTTTGATACTATTGCGATAAAAATGTTCAAAATCCTCGGTTCCCTGAATCGCTTGCTGGGGCAGTTTTTGAAAATCTTTTGTATTCTTTTTTTTGTTGAAAGTAATTCTCATCTTCTAAAGAAACTTATGAAGATTGACCCACAAGATTTTGTTGAAGTGTGGTGTGTTAAACTTTAGACATAGCAAAGGAAAGAAAAATATTTAGAATGATTCTAAACAGATGTTAAAATTTGATTGTGTGATATTCATAAACCTACTTTTCACCCAAATCCATTTCAAAAAATGCAGAATTCCATTACATAATTTTGCGATTTCATCTTCCTAAGAAGCTCCTGTCCCATTTGTTGCGCTATTCGCTGAATGGCCAAGGTGCCTTGAAAGGATGGTCTGAACGCTTTTAAACGTCAATTTTAAAGTCGTACTTTTAGTAGTAACTAAGCTGATCATTGTCTTTTTTTGATTTTAAAAAATCAAAATAAAATGCCAAAAACGAACACGATTTATTTTAGCTTCCTTCTGCTTATTTTTTTGGGTAACTGTAAAAAACAACCAAAAAATACGGATACCCAACAGAGGCATACCGAGCAAAGTATCCCCTATTCCACTGTTGTTCCCGATGGCCTGCCTACCCCTAACGGCATGCTATGGATACCTGGGGGAGAATTTTATCAAGGTGCTGTGACAGGGGATAATATGGCAATGCAGGATGAAAAACCAAGGCACAAGGTGGGTCTTGATGGTTTTTTTATTGATGTCCATGAAGTAACCAATGCGCAATTTGCTGAATTTGTGGAGGAAACAGGATATGTTACCGTGGCCGAGCGTGCCATAGATTGGGAAGAAATGAAAAAGCAGCTACCTCCTGGCACGCCAAAACCACATGATTCTATTTTGCAACCTGGAGCTCTGGTCTTTAAGAAGAGCAGATCAAGTGTTCCCAACCTCTTTGATTACTCGCAATGGTGGAAGTGGAAAATAGGAGCGAATTGGAAGCATCCCAGCGGACCCAATAGCTCCTTAGTGGGCAAAGAAAACCATCCCGTAGTTCAGATTTCCTATGAAGATGCCCAGGCTTATTGTGAATGGGCAGGGAGAAGACTTCCTACCGAAGCGGAATGGGAGTATGCCGCTAGAGGCGGCAAAACAAAAGCTATCTTCACCTGGGGAAATGATTTTTCCAAATTGAGTGTCAGTGCCAATTCATGGGAAGGGGAATTTCCAGTAAACAACACGGTACAAGACGGCCATGAATTTAGGGCCCCCGTGCAAAGCTATCCTCCCAACGGATATGGACTCTTCGATATGGCAGGTAACGTTTGGGAATGGACAAGCGACTGGTACAACACCAAATACTATTCAACGTTGGCGAAAAATGGGATGGCCATCAATCCCCAAGGTGCGGATACGTCATATAATCCAAACAATGTTTTTCAGAAAGAAAAGGTGATCAAAGGGGGTTCTTTCCTTTGTAGTGACAGCTATTGTGCCAGTTATCGAATTAGTGCACGAATGGCAACCAGCATGGATTCTGGTGCAGAACATATCGGATTTCGCACAGTATTGGACCTGGAAATGATAAAACGGTACTAAGTCATTGAAATCAAAATAACGATTGGAACCGTGGAAGATTTGGCAATTGAATGTATTTCTTGAGCACTGGCCATACTGTGGCGTGGTTGTTCCAAGTAAATCCCGCTCAAGAATAATCACAAAGGTTATGGAAGACAAAAACCGTGTACATTCATTCAAGAGGTTTCCAGGTAGAAGTTTCAATTTGACTTAATTCCATCCCTGCTTTATCCATTCCCTTTTAAAACGCTAAGACTTCTTTTTTATCAAACTTTTATAAATTGCCGCAAAGATCAACACGGAAAATTTTTATGGAAGCAAGCAGGCAAATATTGTTTACATTAAGTATTCTTGGAGGCCTTAATGCCCTTTTTCTGAGTGTGTATTTTGCATTGTCTTCCAAACAAAATAAAAAGGCGGTTTACTTTTTATCCGCTCTACTTCTCGTTATCGGTATTCGGGTGTCTAAATCAGTCTTTCTGTTTTTTAATCCTAGGTTATCTGGTATTTTCATCCAAATTGGAATTTCTGCCTGTGCCCTTATCGGACCATTTCTTTACCTGTATGTGCGAACCCTTAGAAATTCAAAAAGTACAAATTGGATAATCCATGTGCTACCGATTACTTTAGTGATTATTGTATTAGGTGTGTTGTATCCCTATGTGGAGTATCGTAGGTTTTGGGCAGGTTACATCATAAAAAGCATCTATTTCATTTGGATGGTTTATATCATAGCTTCTGGTAAATTATTGTATCCAACCTTTCAGACTTTGTTCAAGGAAAAGAAAAAACCTGAAAATATCGAAATCTGGATTCTTAGCATTTTCTCTGGTGTTTTCGTAATCTGGATAGGATATAATTTGGGAGCCTATACTTCCTACATTGTAGGTGCTCTATCGTCCTCATTTATATTTTATCTTATTTTATTGTTTTGGTTGTTGAGACGAAAAAATAGCAAATCCTTTTTTGAAGAACCCATCAAATATGCTTCCAAAAAAATAGAAGGAACAGAGGCCGACCAAGTTTTACGGCAGCTGGAGGAAATTATTACAAATAAACAGCTTTATAAAAATGCCGATTTAAAAATTGCCGATTTGGCCAAACATATAAATATTACACCGCACTACCTATCCCAGATTCTCAATGACAACCTGGGCAAGAGTTTCTCTTCCTATATTAACTCCTACAGAATTGATGAAGCGAAAAACCTTTTGATAAACGAACACCTTTTCACGGCCGAAGCTGTGGGCTACGAATGCGGCTTCAATTCAAAATCCACCTTTTTCGCGGTATTTAAAAAAGTGACGGGACTTACACCAGCGGCTTATCGCAATAACCTGCATTAGTTGCGGTGAAAAGTTCAGAATTATAAACCCGTACTCCTAAATTAGAAATTGTTTCTAGAGGTTTACCCCAGAAACCACATCTTGCGGACCAGGTTCTTGCAAAAGCTTGAGCGCGCAAAGGATATGATGTATGGTTTTGGTCTAAAAAGGATGTAAATGGTCGATGCCATACTTCCACTCAGTCAAGTCCCAAGCAACGGGTTTCACTGCTTAATGAAGCTGAATAATAAATCTTAAACAACAAAATACTAATAATGAAACATGTCATAATTCTTTTTATACTGTTGACCCTAACACCTGTTATCCACGGGCAAGATGCTGAACGCACCCAGGTTGAAACCACCGTTTCCTATTACCTCGATGGCGGAACAAACAACAACTTTGAAACGCTTAAAAAGGCGTTTCATCCAGAAGCCAGAATGAAATTTATAAGAGGGGGAAGTTACAGTGATGTAAATGCGTTGGATTTTTTTGAAAAAGCTATAAAACCTGGTCCGAAACAAAACCGAACATACGAGGTGGAGCACATCCATGTTTCGGGCAATGCGGCTAGTGCTAGACTTCGTATTGACTATCCCAGCTTTTACTTTATCGATTATATGAACCTCTTGAAAATTGATGGGGAATGGAAAATTGTAAACAAAATATTCCATAGAGAAAGTAAATAGCACTTGGGCAGATACAAGCCTTGAAAATCCCTGGGCTAAATCCAAAAATTAGGATGCTGAACACCTAAAAAAGAACAAAAGCAATCAAAAAATGAAAGTACTTATTCCACTGGCCTTAATTCTACTGGGCGCTCATGTTGGCCAAGCACAAAATTTTAAGGGCAACCAAAAAGATATTGATCAAATTCTGGAAAACACCAGAAAGTTTTCAGCCTATGTCATGGCCTCCGATTATGACGGAATCGCTTCCTCTTATACTAAGGAAGCCAAGATTTTTCCCAACAACGCTTTGATATTGGAAGGAAATGACATTATCCAATATTGGACTTTGCCCGAAGGCGGACATATACCTTATCACAAAATCACGCAGAGTGAAATAACCGTTGAAAAAGATACCGCGTACGATTACGGTTACTATCAGGGGCAAACCAAACACAAGGACGGAAGCCTCTCAAATTGGAAGGGAAAGTATGTAATCGTTTGGAAGAAAATAGAAGGCGAGTGGAAAATGTATTTAGATATTTGGAACAATGTTAAAGAAAAGAGATCATGAAAGTGATATACGTGATAGCAATTAGCTGTACGCTCATAACGTGCACCGCATCCAAATCCCAATCCCTGCAGGAAGCCATGGATGGCGTTGCCCAAGAACTTCTGGAAGATAGGCGATTTCATTCAACCACCATTGCCGTTTACAAAGATGGAAAGTCGATTATTCGCCACTATGGGGAATTGACCCAGGGATTGGGAAACCCCCCAACAGATTCTTCCCTTTATGATATTGCCTCTGTCACCAAAACCTTTACGGGGACTTTGGCAGCCAAAGCAGTTTTAGAGGGGAGACTAAAACTCGAAGACGATATCAGAAATTTTCTAGAAGAAGGCTATCCAAACTTACAGTATAACGGAGAGAAGATTACCGTTCAGCACCTCCTCACCCACCGTAGTGGTTTTCCAAATTTTGCTCCTGCAAGAGAAAACAAAGCGGCTTTTTTAGAGGCGCTAAAAACGATTGATATCACCCAAAAACCAGGCTCTTCCTATCAGTACTCCAATACGGCTCCCGAACTTATGGCTTTCATTCTGGAAAAAGTATACGGTATTCCTTATCATGATTTGGTTTCGCAATATATATTCAACCCCAGTGGAATGAAAATGGCACGCTTTTCTTTAGTTGGAGTGGATGAAAAGAATATCGTAAATGGATATGACAGCGAAAAGCCCGTTGAGAAATTACGACAGAACTTATGGGGCGGCTCCAGTGGACTTCACGCTACGGCCTCGGATTTGCTGAAGTACGCGCAATTGCAACTGGACACCAGCAATATTGTTGTAAAAGAGGCACATAAAAAGTTGGCGGAAAGTCCTTATGACTTTGACCTGGGCTATTATTGGCACATTGCGGACGAAGGGGGCCAGACCGTTTATCGCCATCACGGGGGAACCTATGGCATGCAAAATTGGTTCATGGTCTATCCAGAGGAAAATATGGGCATAGCAATGCTGACCAACAGTAGTTTTGAAGAAACAGCTGGGATATTGGAAGGATTGGTTGAAGACTTACATGAGCATCTCAAAAATCAGAAATTTTAAAAAAATATGATATATTCGAAGGCTTATGAGAAAAACCTTCCTGCAACTTCTATGCGGCATGACTTTTTTAAGTGCAAGCTGCCAAAATGTAAGCCTTGATAAGTATTTACAAAAACAATACACAAACGGAGAACTCAATGGAAATGTCCTAGTTATGCAGGACAATGAACTATTGTATGAAAATTCTTTTGGCGTAGCCAATGCGGAAACTGAAGAACCACTCACATCGGCCTATCGGTTCAATGTAGGTTCCATTTACAAAGAGTTTCCAGGAGTTGCCGTACTGCAATTGAAAGAAAAAGGCAAACTGAGACTTACAGATACCATTGACAACTATTTGGAGGAGCTTCCTGAATGGGCCAAAAGTATTACGATTCAAAACCTTTTGCAATATACAAGTGGACTGCCCCGAATTCCATGGGGCGATTTTTTTAAAGGGAACATCCCGATAACCGAAAAGTTGCTCAAAGAACTACTCTTAAAAACAGAAGAACCCGCCTTTCCACCCGGTTCTGATTATCTCTATTCGAATTTCAATCCGATTCTATTGACCCAAATAGTTGAGAGCATAACAGAAAAGAACTTTGAATCTTATGTAGTGGAAAATCTTTTTAAAACGGCCCAAATGGAAAATGCTTTTTTTGCCGAGAAAACACCTTATCAAAACGAGCGTTTCGTTGCTACTTCATTCAATAAAAATCTCAAAACGGACGTTTTTTATATTCAAGAGCCAAAACTTCTCATGAATTTTACCGCTCAGGACTTGTATCAATGGCTCTACCATTTGCATAACCACAAGTTAATTTCAAAACAATCGATTCAACTTCTTTCAGAAAGAGCCGGTTCCCAATCGCCACTTGGGGTTTTGGATTGGGATAAAGAAACGCTAAAGGTCCATCATCATCATGGCTCCAGTGGAAATTACGAGGCAGTTATACGATATTACCCAAATGAAGAACTTTATATTGTAATACTCACCAATCAAAAGCACTCCAATGTTTCTGAAATGGCTGATAACATTTACGGTACGGTAATTCCTGAAAAAGGCTAACTGTTCTGATAAACCTAAAAGTATCAGTGCAAAGATGTTGGTTGGGTTTCCAACGAAAAAGGCGAGAGGTTCATTTTTTTCATTTGTATATAAATCGAATGAAGGTTTTGGTGCTTTAATTTCATTTGCTTAGTAGATACCTGAAACATCCCTTTCCATTTTATTTTTAGAAAGTGAGCTTTCTTCACTAAAAAGAAGTATCTTTTAAGAACTGGTTGTATTGTAAATTCCATGCAATGAATACGACTCACCTAAAAAGTATCCTCATGCGCAAAGGTGTTTTTATTTCTTTTCTATTAGGGGCTATCCTGTCCTTATCCGCCCAGAATATGAATCCTGATTTGCTTTTTGATATTATTGAAAAAGAATCCGATACAGTACGTGCCACTGGAAATTCATATCAATTTGTTTACGAAGACGCCATGCTGGTCTGCATTTTTGATGAAAATGCCAATCGGATGCGGATTATTACACCCATTGTAAAACGGGAGGAAATTGGGGAAGAAGAATTATTGAACGCCCTTGTCGCCAACTTTCATTCCGCGCTGGATGTCAAGTATGCATTGAGTGATGAAATTGTATGGTCGGTGTTTACACATCCGTTGCAAGAACTTTCCGAATACCAAGTAATCGATGCCATACGACAAGTATATGCGGCTGCTTTAACATTTGGCACCTCCTACTCCAGTACCAGTCTGGTTTTTCCTGGCAATACGAAAAAAGTGGAAAAACCAAGTCCGAAACCTTTGAAAAAAACTTAAAAGCTGTATTCTGGAACTTTGCCCACCACTCCCTTGTAAAAGGACTTGACTTTTTCAAAGTCGTTCTCCTTGCTATCGGAAGTATAAAAGAGTTCTGAAAACCGTACTGTTTTTTTACCAAAATCGAAAGCGACCAAAACCATGGGCACCTTTGCTTTTTTGGCAATATGATAAAATCCTGTCTTTAACTCGGTTACTTTTTTACGGGTACCTTCAGGGGCTATGGCAAATCGAAATATTTTACGTGCTTCAAAAACTTTGGCGATACTGTCCACGGTATTTGAGTTTTTGTCCCGGTCCACCGGTACTCCGCCCATCCACCTGAAAAACCATCCGAAAGGAGGTCTGAAAAGGCTTCTTTTTCCGATATAATTGATTTCTTTGGCCAAAATGCTACGTACGACAACGCCGAGAAGAAAATCCATCCAATGCGTATGGGGAACCACAACCACCACGCACTGGTCCACATCGGGGAAAACACCTTCCATTTTCCACTTGAAAACTTTAAAATACAGGAAGCTGGAAATTGTTCGCATCGCTTACTAGTGCTCCAAATAGTTTAGGATTTCTTTCAAACTATTCAGCTTCAGATGGTTGTTGACAATATTTTCCTCTGAAACAATTTCGTGGGCCCAGGTCGTATGAAAAGGAATGTGGACCGCCTGGGCACCAAGATTCAAAATCGGGAGTATATCTGATTTGAGTGAATTCCCAATCATCAAAAATTGGTTGATATCTATATCCAAATGGTCCAAAAGACTTTTGTAGTTGCTTTCTTTTTTATCACTCAATACTTCAACATGATGAAAATATTGGGACAAGCCCGACTTTTCGAGTTTTCTTTCCTGGTCCAACAAATCCCCTTTGGTCAAAACAATCAACCGGTAGGTATCTTTAAGTTTCTCCAAGACCTCTACCACCCCATCCAAAAGCTCAACGGGATGAGAAATCATTCGCTTTCCCAGACTGATGATTTCTGAAATGATCTGCTGCGGTATGGTCCCATTGGATAAATCCAAGGCTGATTCTATCATGGATAGCATAAAACCCTTCACTCCATATCCATAAAGCTCCAAATTGGCCATTTCCATTTTAAAAAGCTCCTGGTCTATTTTGTTCTTGGTTTCATAGCCTTCAAGTAGTTCTGCAAAGCGCTCCTCGGTTTCCCTAAAATACGTTTCGTTCACCCAAAGGGTATCATCGGCATCAAAACCGATAACTTTGATTCCTGTAAAATCTATTTCCATGCGCTTCGTGCTTTTTCCAGATCTTCTGGGGCATCAATACCGATACCGATGGCCTCCGTTTCCACCATCTTTATTTTTTTACCATACTCCAAAAAACGTATGGCCTCTATCTTTTCTTTCGCTTCCAAAGGTAACATCGGCATTTTCTTGAAATCGAGCAAAGCGCTTTTTCGAAAGGCGTATATTCCCACGTGTTTGTAATAGGGCGCTTGTATATTTTCATCTCTGGGATAAGGAATCGGCGAACGTGAAAAGTACAGTGCAAAATTAAGACGGTCCACAATGACCTTTACCGTATTCGGATTGGAGATCTGGTCCCATGCTGAAATTGGGGTCATAATGGAGGCCAAATCTATTTCATTCTTTTTATCTTCATGAAAGACTTGAATCACTTTTGCAAGACTCTCCTTATCGATAAACGGTTCATCGCCCTGAACATTTACTACCACATCTGCTTTCAGGTCCGTTACAGCTTCTGCAATACGGTCGCTCCCACTATTGTGTTCTTGTTGACTGCGAACTACTTTTCCACCAGCTTGCTGGATGGCTTCTTCGATAACATCACTGTCCGTTACCACATATACCTCATCGAAAAGGGCAGTTCCCGTTGCGGCCTCATAGGTCCTAACAATAACGGGTTTCCCTCTTAAATCCTGCATAAGTTTAGCAGGAAAGCGGGACGCTTGGTAACGCGCGGGAATCATGGCAATTACTTTCACAGGGGCTCAGGTTTTTCGTCGGGGTCTCAATTTTCTATAGATCCTAAAAACAATGGCCAAAATAATAATGACCAAAATAGCGGCAATGGGAGGGGCCAAAATAGAGGCCGTGGATACGGTCACCGCAGTACCTGTTTCGATTGTGGAAACTATCGGATTTCCTAAACCGGCAGTAGTAGATGAAGACGCCAAACGTCCTGTGGCATTGGCACCTTTTATCGCCGTAGCCGTTCCGCCGCCAGCGATTATGGCCAAGGACCAGGTCACAACCGGGTCCAAATCAACAACGGTGGAGACCATTACCGCCGTCCCCGCTATTCCCGCCAGGGGAATGGCCAAGGTGTCCAAAAGATTATCCACCCAAGGAATGAAGTATCCAAAAATTTCTACCAGAGTGGCCACCCCAAAGGTGACCAAAGCAGGAATGCTGCCGATCCATTGCCAACTATCATTGAGTTCCCATGCCCCGAGATACGCAGCCATACTTAGGGCGAAAAGGGGTAAAAAAACGCGGAATCCAACAGAAGCTGCCAAACCTACTCCCAAAAAAATACTGATAATCGTGTCTGGAGTCATATTCATGCCATTGACTAAAGTAGGATATTCTCAATCAAGAAAAAAATCGTCCTTAAATCCAATGAGAAACAGCTTTTCTTTAGCTCGTGTAACTGCCGTATACAACCAACGAAGGTAGTCACGGTCCACTCCGTTCGGAAGATAGGGTTGCTCTACAAAAACAGTATGCCATTGCCCACCCTGGGATTTATGACAGGTAATGGCGTATGAAAATTTTACTTGCAACGCATTGAAATACCTATTGTTTTTTACGCCCAGAAACTTTTTGTATTTGGACTTTTCATGGGCATAGTCCTTCAAAACCTCCTGGTATAGCAAGTTCCCCGCTTCATACGGGAGTGAAGCGGTCTCGGCTTCAATGGTATCCAATAGCAAAACAGTTTCAAAGGGTTTTTGATTGGGGTAATCCACCATCTTTACCTTTACCTCAGCAAAAGAAAATCCATAGAGTTCCTTGATGGAAAAGAGCTCCAAAACTTCGATGATATCCCCATTGGCGATGAATCCGGCTTCAGAATTGGGACGCAACCAAAAATAGTTGTTCTTTACCACCATCATGTAGTCCCCAACCGCCAGTCGATTTTCAAGATGTAGAATTCGCTGCCTAATATTCTGATTGTATAGATTGGCACGCTTATTTGAGCGTACAATGATGGCCGTTTCCTCTTTTCCATTATCGCTGTAAGCCGCATCAATCGCTTCTTGAATTTCATGACCGTCCACCAGGCGGATAATATCCCCATATCCGGACAGATTGAACTTAAAGCCTTCAAAAAAACCGGACTGCAGCTGTTCTCTTAGATTCGTTGCATTAAAAAGGATACCCGATTCCCCAGTTTGCCGCATCACCTCGTCCAGTTCTAGGCCCATCACTTTTTTGTTGTAGTTCAAAGAAAGGCGATTTTCTTCGAGAGCTGGGCTTACATCCAACTTAACGGGAGGAAGTTGTGCCGTGTCCCCAATAAGCATCAGTTTGCAATTATGTCCTGAGTATATATATTGGACCAAATCATCCAACAGTGAACCATTCTCAAAAAGTTTGGTATCCGCCGGTGTATCCGATATCATGGAGGCCTCATCCACAATAAAGATGGTATTTCGGTGTTTGTTGGGGGCCAAAATAAATTGGATTCCCCCCGAAGCCTGCTTTTTTGGAAAATAGATTTTTTTATGAATGGTAAAGGCCTGGTTTCCTGAATAATTGGTCATCACCTTTGCTGCACGTCCCGTGGGCGCCATAAGGACGGCGCTCATTTTTACTTTCCAAAGGTTGGGGACCAAGGTTCCTAAAATGGTGGTTTTGCCGGTTCCTGCAAAACCCTTGAGTACAAAGAGTTCCTCTTTCCCTCCTTTTAGAACAAAGTGGGCCATTTTTTCTAAAGCAGCAGATTGTTTGGCGGTTAAATGAAATGGGAATTTATTGGTTAAGAGAACGAAAAAGTCCTTGACATTCGGTTTATCCATACCCGTTAAAGATACGGTTGAATTTTATGGGAAAAGTTTCCTGATTAAAAAAAAATTGTAGATTTGTCTTTAACCGCTAAATTAACTCTGAAAGACAATATTCGTATGTTAAACTTAATTTTAATCATAGTTTTAATATGCCTGGTAACCGTAGGCTTGGTATTTGTGATTGACAGATTTCTTCCGCAAAAAATAAAACCGGTACTCGTTATATTTTTTGGTTTGTTGAGCATTTTTTTGGGTTACAAAATATATGAATCCATCAACGCCCCTATCGAATTCAACAAGGTGCGTGAAGAACGTTTTTCACGGGTTATCGCCAAGTTGAAGGATATACGGGATGCGCAGGAAGCTTTCAAAGCTGTAAATGGCAAATTTGCCAAGGACTTCAACAGTTTGATAAAATTTGTGGACACCGGGAGCTACACCATCACCCAACAGCGCGATTCCTCCTTTATGCGATTTGACAAAACGTATGGTATTGAACTGCAAAAGGATACCATAATTATTGATACTCTCGGTTTTGTAAAAGTTAAGGATTCCCTTTTTAAGAATGACAGTCGCTACCAGAGCATGATGAACGTTCCCTATGCCCAGAATGAAGCTAAATTTGAAATGAAAGCGGACATCATAGATAAAAGTGGTTATAAAGCACCCGTATTTGAAGCTAAGGTGAAAAAAGAGATTATTCTCTACGATCAGCCCAAAGATTTGTTGGAGAGAGAAAATGCGCACCAAAGTGTGGAAGAGGTAAATGGTACGGAAATTACGGTTGGTTCTTTAACCGACGTGAGCACCAACGGAAATTGGCCCCCTATTTATGACAGAAAAGGAGAATAATCCCATAAAGAACGATTTTAAGAAATTGTCCATTCAAGTTGGCTTGAATGGACTTTCTTTTTGTACTCTAGATACAATCTCCCAAAAAATATTGGTTTACGAACACATTGCGTTCAAAACTGCATCCACACCCTATTTGGTATTGAAAGAACTCAAAACAGCGGTAAATACCCATAATCTCTCAAGTATCCAATTCAGTGAAGTGTTGGTAATTCACAAAAACAGTTTTTTCAGTATTGTGCCCAAAACACTTTTCAATGAGGAGGAATTGCCCAACTATCTAAAGTTCAATGCCAAAATGATGGCCAATGATCAAGTATCACATGATGAGCTTGACAATCATGAACTTGTCAATGTTTATATTCCATTCACCAACATAAACAATTACATTTTTGACCTCTTTGGGGAGTTTACCTATACACATAGTGGTTCCGTATTAATAGGCACGCTCCTAGATAACAATACCTCGTCAGGGACGTTTTGCTATGTTCAAATTGCCGAGAAGGACTTCGAAATTGTCATTATCTCGGAAAAAAAACTGCTTTTGTACAATTATTTTGAGTACAAGACCAAAGAAGATTTTTTGTATTATTTGCTTTTTACCTTGGAACAGCTAAACTTAGATACAGAAACCATCGAACTCAGATTGTTTGGATTGGTGGAAGAAGACGATGTGCTGTATCAACTTTGTCATACGTACGTAAAAAATGTGTCCGTTTTTGTCCCACCCAATTCTTTTCACCAAGCAGGTTTGAGCAATAGTGAAAGTATCGACTTTACCGTTTTAAATGCTCTTTGATGCGTATAATTTCTGGAGATTACAAAGGGAAAAGACTGGTTGCCCCTAAAAAACTCCCAGTACGACCAACCACCGATATGGCCAAGGAAGGGCTGTTCAACATTCTAAGTAACCGCTACCACCTTCAAAATCTAAAGGTATTGGATTTGTTCGCCGGAACCGGAAACATCTCTTTTGAATTTGCCTCAAGGGGAACACGGGATATTATTGCGGTCGATGCTTTTCCTGGATGCGTTCAGTTCATTTCCAGAACCTCAAAGGAACTGGATTTTTCGATTCGATCTGTAAAATCGGACGTTTTCAAGTTTTTGGAAAAGGTACCCGGGACATTTGATATTATTTTTGCCGACCCGCCTTACGATTTACAGGTATCCCAGTTTGAAAGAATAATACAAACGGTCTTCCAAAGAAAGATGCTGCAACCAAACGGCACCCTGATTCTGGAACATGCCGCTCAAACGCAATTGAACTATTTGGACCACTTTAGCGAATTTCGAAAGTATGGTGGAAGTAGGTTCAGTTTTTTTATGGTTTGAAAGAAGGGAATCCATAAAAAGGCAGGCCATAAGCCGGATTCTGTCGAGCCCTATCATTTATCTAGACCTTGGATTGCCCCAAAGTTCCAACCGCCTACCCTCCAATTTGGGCGTGCTACCCTCAAATACTGGTTTACATGGCGTTTCACCACATAGAGTTTACCTGATTTCACTACAGCCGAACTGTACTTGCTTTCTGTTGCACTGGTCCTCGTTTTTCAACGGACGGATGTTATCCGCTATGTTGCACTATGGTGTCCGGACTTTCCTCCCTGTCCCGAACTTGATTCCGAATCTTTAAGAAAACCAAAAGATGTCCAAATCTGTTCGGCACACGGCGATAAGGTGGCCTGCCTGCGCAAAGGTAATTGTTAATAAAAAATAATTGGTTAAGGACCGCTACAAATGCTTTGCCAATCGCTATTTTTATATTTGTGAATTACTAAACCCTCAGACTTGGAGCCTTTTGTAGTATCTGCACGTAAGTATAGACCCCGCACGTTTAAAGACGTCGTGGGACAACAGGCCATTACCAACACCTTACTGAATGCTATTGAAAACGATCATTTGGCCCAAGCCTTATTATTTTGTGGACCACGAGGTGTTGGTAAAACAACGTGCGCCCGCATTTTGGCAAAAAAGATAAACCAAGAAGGCACAGAGCGTGAAGATGAGGATTTCGCCTTCAATATTTTTGAGCTGGACGCCGCCTCCAATAATTCTGTAGATGACATCCGCAGTTTAATTGATCAGGTACGAATACCTCCGCAAGTTGGAAAATACAAAGTGTATATCATTGACGAGGTGCACATGCTTTCCCAATCTGCTTTTAATGCCTTTCTCAAAACCTTGGAAGAGCCTCCGAAGCATGCTATCTTCATCCTGGCCACTACGGAAAAACACAAAATTATCCCAACTATCCTTTCCCGTTGTCAAATATTTGATTTTAAAAGGATAACCGTAAAAGATGCAGCAGAATACCTAAAATACATTGCTGAACAACAAGGAATTACAGCGGAAGATAGTGCTTTGCACATCATTGCTCAAAAAGCGGACGGAGCTATGCGTGACGCCCTTTCAATTTTTGATCGCGTCGTTAGTTTTTCAGGTGAAAATCTTACCCGAAAAGCAGTGACCGAGAATTTAAATGTTCTGGATTATGATACCTACTTCGCGACCACTGATCTTATTTTGGAAAATAATATTCCTGAACTCCTGGTTCTTTTCAACAAAACTTTGTCTTTAGGATTTGATGGGCATCACTTCGTCATCGGATTAGGTTCTCATTTTAGGGACCTTATGGTATGCCAGCATCCCCATACCTTGGAGTTATTGGAAGTCGGAGAGGACGTAAAACAGCAATATAAAGAACAATCCAGCAAAGCGAGCAAGACATTTTTATTGCGGGGCCTTGAGTTGGTCAATTCTTGCGACTTGAACTACAAAAGCAGTAAAAACCAGCGACTGTTGGTCGAACTTACCTTGATGCAATTGGCTTCCATCGATTACGATGGTGAAAAAAAAAACACTGATTTTATAATTCCAGCGTCGCATTTCAAGTCTGTTCCCCCGAAGGACTTAAAAATTCCCCCCCGAGAAGTAGCTAAAACTGAACTTGAAGAAAACACAGAAGAAATCGCGAAGGAAGTACCGAAGCCGGACCCTCCTTCTATCAAGAAGATAGCCCTAAAACAAAAAATGGATCGGGTTTCAGGACTTTCCCTTTCTAGTCTGAAAACCAAAAAAGAACATGCCGACTCCAAGAACTCCGAAGGTTCTGATGTAATTCAACCCAACAAACCGTTTACCGAAGAAGCCATGCAAATCCAGTGGGACGCTTTCGTGAAGAAGTTGGAAAAAAAAGGAAAGAAAATACTGGCCAGTAACCTTCAGACCGATGTTCCAAAACTCAAGAATGGAAATACGATATGGATTGAGCTGCCCAATGGTACAATGAAAAAAGAAGTGGAACGGGAACAAGGCCCGCTCTTGGATTATCTGAAGCAAAATTTAGCCAATCATTCCATCACCCTGCATATTACTGTAAACGAGGAAATAGTAAAGAAATATGCCTTTACCCCAGAGGAAAAATATCAAAAGCTCAAAGAAAAGAATCCAGCTATCGAACTGCTTCGGAAAGAGTTTGACCTGGATTTTTGAACCTTGTCCTCCCCTAAAAAAATGATAGAGTTAGGTTTAGATTGTATTCCCAAGGTCAAGTCACTTGAAAATCTAAACCTTTGGAAAGCAAATCCGCTTTCTCACCGCGTAAAATAATCCATAATAAAACTAGGAATACCGCTATCTTCGTAATCTAAAAACAAAATCATGCTGGGCCTTAAATTACCTACAGACCCGAGATGGGTCAACATAGTTGAAAAAAATATTGAAGAAATTTTGACCGATCATGCTTATTGTGAGCAAAAAGCGGCGAGCACGGCAATATCCCTTATCATCGGTTTTCCTGAGAAATCGGATTTGGTCAAGGAAATGACCGCTCTGGCCCGTGAGGAGATGGGCCACTTCAATATGGTCCATGATAAAATTCTTAAACGAGGTTGGGTATTGGGCAGAGAACGTAAGGATGAATATGTCATTGAATTGATGAAATTCTTTCCAAAAGGGGGTAGCCGAGAGACACATCTGGTACACAAGTTGCTGTATGCGGCCTTGATCGAGGCTAGAAGTTGCGAACGTTTCCGGTTGCTTTCTGAAGAAATCAATGACCGGGAACTGTCCGAATTCTACAAAAACCTAATGATAAGCGAAGCCAACCACTATACCATGTTTCTCAAATTCGCCAGAAAATACGGAGGTCGGGAAAAGGTAGACCAAAAATGGCAGCAGTTATTGGAATATGAAGCCAGCTTAATGGAAAATCTGGGGAAAAAAGAGACCATGCACGGTTAGTCAAGAATAGAGTTTATCCTTGTAGTAAGTATATAGGGCAAACTGTGAACGTAGCTCTGGCATACCTGAAACCGGCGCTCTATAGGCATTGTCTTGTTTTTCTGAAAAAATACGCGCCTTAAGATTATCCCGCCACGATATATCGAATGTGTCCAACAATTCTTGTTTAATGTCGAAATCGTAAATCGGACATCCTACTTCTACTCGAAAATCCAAATTACGGGTCATCCAATCCGCCGAGGATATATAGATTTTGGGATCATCATCATTCGCAAAAATGAATAATCTGGGATGTTCCAAAAATTTATCCACCACGCTTATTGCTTCGATGTTCTCACTCATGCCCTCAACCCCGGGAATTAAACAACACACGCCACGAATGATAAGCTGTATCTTTACACCTGCCCTGCTGGCCTCGTATAATTTGTCCACCATTTTATAAGAGGTAAGACTGTTCATCTTAATTTTTATAAAAGCTTCTTTACCTTCCCGAGCGTTTTCAATCTCATTATCAATAAGTTTGTTAAAACTGGACTTTGTATAATGGGGTGAAACAATCAAATGTCTGTATTTGTTCACTTTATAGTTGGTCTCAAAAAATTCGAAGACCCAAGACATTTCCTTTAGAATGCCTTCGTGGGCAGTAAACAAGGTATAGTCTGTGTAGATTTTTGCAGTGGACTCATTAAAATTTCCCGTACTGATAAATCCATAACGCTTTAATCCTTTAGGTTCCTCACGTTCCACCAAACATATCTTGCTATGAACTTTGAGCCCGGGTACACCGAAAATCAGATTAACACCTTCTTCCTTGAGCAGATTGGCATATTCGATGTTGGCCTGTTCGTCAAATCGCGCCTGTAGTTCAATTTGTACGGTAACCTGCTTCCCATTTTTCACCGCATTGATCAAAGCAGAAGCTACTTGGCTGTCTTTGGCCAAACGGTAAACGGTTATCTTGATACTTTTCACATTTGGGTCAAGAGCCGCTTCCCTTAGAAAAATGGTCAAATACGAGAAGGTATGGTATGGCGTATAAATCAAGTAGTCTTTTTGGGCGATCAATTCCAGAAGACTTCCCTTCATACTGAATCCCTTTACTGGTAAGGGATCAATTTTCTTGTACATCAAATCAGACCGTCCAAGACTCGGAAATCCCATATAGTCCCTTCGGTTATGATACCGTCCTCCAGGGATTACACTATCTGTATCGATGATATTCATTTTGGCCTTAAGAAACTGCAGGGTATCCTTATCGATGCTCTTGTCATAGACAAAACGTACGGGATCGCTTATTTTACGACCTTCCACACTCGAAGATATCTTTTCGATAAAGCTTTTGGTCAAATCATTATCAATATCCAGCTCAGCGTCGCGAGTTATTTTTATCATGTGGGCGGATATCGATGTATATTCGAACATGGTGAATACACTGTCCAGACAAAAACGGATAAGATCATCAAGAATGATGATATAATTTTTTGACCCTTCTTTGGGGAGCACCACAAAACGGTCCGTTCCTTTGGGAATTTCTATAAGCGCGTACCTATTTTTACCCAAGGTCTGGTCGTGTTCATCGCTCTTCATGACCATTTTCACAGCGAGATACGCAGCCGTATCTTTTAATAAAGGGAACTCAGTAAGATCATTTAGGATAATCGTCATTAACTCCTGGTTCACTTTTTTAAAGAAGTATTCCTTAACAAATTCTGCTTGGATTTCGTTGAGTTCGCTTTCATCTATGATGAAGATATTTTCCGTTTTCAACTCCTCCTCAATTTGGTCCAGTATCACCTGGCTTCGCGCTTGCTGTTGAATCACAATTTTTGTGATTTCTTCCAAGAGATCTTTGGCTTTTTCACCGCCCAAGACACTTTTCCCGGTCTTCCCAGCATCAACGATCCGTTTGACGGTAGCATATCTAACTTTAAAAAACTCGTCAAGATTATTGCTGAAAATTCCCAAGAACCGCAACCGATCTATCAAGGGTACCTTTTTGTCAGCGCTCTCCTGCAGTACCCGGGAGTTAAAATGTAACCAACTTATCTCACGATTTATATATTCATTTTTAACCTTGATCATCTGCTTTTTAAGTATTTTGGAAAAATCGTCTGTTTTGTTCTTCCCTTGTCAATTTTGGACCATTCGTCACTATGGAATTGAATATGGACCAAACCGGAAGTAGGGACATTTTCAATATAGGTATCTCCCCATGTATTTGCAAGTGTGGTCAAGGCATAATTATGGCCAAATATCATTGCAGTACCGAGCTTGTTGTCAAGACCCTTTATAAATTTGGAAACTTGATTACCCGAAAAATCATATAATTCTTCTTGAATTTTCAATACGCTCAAATCGTATCCCATATTTCGTAAAAAAATGATCCCGGTGTGAAGTGCTCTATTGGCAGGACTTGAAAAGATGGCATCCGGGACAATTTTTTGGGTCACAAACTTTTTTGCCACCAAGTACGCATCAGTGATGCCCCGTTCTTTTAAAGGACGGTCTTTGTCCGAAACATCATACTCCCAGGAAGATTTCCCGTGACGCATTAAGATAATTTGCTTCATACTCGAAATCTATGGAGCCAAACGCTCGATTTTCCAGTCCAAATTGGTTTGTAGGTTATAGCGAATACGATCATGGAGCCTATTTGGGCGTCCCTGCCAAAATTCAAAAGAAGTGGGTCTCACTAAATAGCCACCCCAATGTGAGGGTCTTTTCACTTCTTCGTTCTTATACAATTCCTCCAACTCGGCAAGTTTGGACTCTAAAACCTCTCTTGATGGAATCACATCACTTTGCGGAGATACTATGGCACCCAACCTACTTCCCAAAGGTCTGGACTCAAAGTAGCCATCGGATAAATTCCCAGTGATTTTCTCAGCCTTCCCTTTTATGATGATTTGACGCTCCAAATTGGGCCAAAAAAAGGAAATACAGACCATTGGGTTTTCTGAAAGAGCTTTTCCTTTTTCACTGTTGTAATTGGTGTAAAAAATAAATCCCTCATGAGTATATTTTTTCATGAGTACCACCCTACTTTTGGGATAACCGTCCAATCCTATGGTAGAGAGCGTCATGGCGTTGGGTTCTTCCAAACCGTCAGTAGCTTCCACTTCATAAAACCATTTTTGGAACTGCTCCAAGGGGTTCTCTTTAACCGAATCCTCTATCAGTTCACTTTTCTCATAGGATTTTCTGTAATTGCTCAGATCTTTTTGCATCGAAACGCTTCTTGGTCTTCAAAGTTCTACAAAAGAAGGGAGAGAAAAAAGCATTGTAGCTTCTATTTGGACGGACTTATATCTCAAAAGACTTCCCGTCGTCCGCTAGCAAAACACTTGGAAAAATCTCTTGGGCCTCATCTTTAAAAAGCTCGATGGATTTGTATCTAGTAGAAAAATGTCCTAAAATAAGCTGTCCTACATTTGCTTTATGTGCAATCTGGGCTGCTTGCTTGGCTGTGGTATGCTTGGTTTTTTCGCAAAGATGGGACTCCGTCTCCAAGAAAGTGGATTCATGGTACAGTGTGTCTACATCACGAATCAATGGTATGATGGCTTCGTTATATTTTGTATCGCTGCAAAAGGCGTAACTTTTCGTCTTTGGCGGAACAGAGGTCAAATCTTCGTTGGAAATCAGCGTGCCATCTTCCTGAATACCATCTGCTCCGTTTTTTATGGCCTGAAACTGGGACCTATCGATGTTCCATTTTTCAACGGCATCAATATCCAATTTTCGAGGCGCCGGTTTTTCTTGAAATAAATAGCCATTGGTGTAGATGCGATGAATTAAAGGAATAGTCCGCACTACAATATGGCCATCTTCAAAGACTACTTCTGATTCATTCGACTCCAGTTCATGAAAAATCAATGGATAATTGGTCCAAGAGTCCCCAAGTTTTAACAGCATGGTGATGGCTTCCTTCATACCTTTGGGACCGTGGATATGAAGCGCCTTTTCTCTACCCAATAACCGAAAAGTGGATATAAGCCCCGGCAGACCGAAAAAATGGTCACCATGAAGATGCGAGATGAAGACGTGGTTTATTCGGGAAAACTTGATTTTATTCTTCCGTAGTTGCACCTGCGTTCCCTCACCACAATCTATCAAAAAAAGGTGTCCTTTTGATTCCAATACCTGGGAAGTGGGATTGGTAAAGGTACGCGGCGTGGCCGAATAACAACCAAGTATCGTCAATTTCATATTCCTAAGTCCCGTTCAATCTCTTCCATTTCGATAATATCTTTTGCTTCTTGAATTGTAGGCACTACGGAGATTTCATCGGGCAATTGGTCGTAAGACAGCCCAGGAAAAACCAAAACAAAGGATTTCTTGGCCTTTTTATGGGTCTGTGACAGCTGTAAAAACTCCAAAAGGTCATTTGAAGTGAGATCATCGAAAGAGAACAAATTGATGATTAAATGACTATGCCTCAATTTAGGGTACGCTTCTTTGAGGTCTTTTAAAAAAATGGACAATTCAATTCTTTCCTGAAAAACAATCGTAGTCGTTCCTTCTTTATCAAAAATCATGGTACTACTTAATTTTTGATGCCAGCAAATAAATGACCGCCATCCGGACCGCGACACCATTTTCTACCTGGTCCAAAATAATGGATTGATCGGAATCAGCCACATCACTCGTAATCTCTACCCCTCTATTTATTGGTCCAGGGTGCATAATGACAATCTCCTTGTTGAGACCTTCCAACAATTTACGGTTTATTCCAAATTGTTGGGTATACTCTCGAGTTGAGGGAAAATAGCTGATATCCATTCTTTCGTTTTGCACACGCAACATATTGGCAACATCACACCATTCCAAGGCTTTTACCAAATCTGTTTCCACTTCTACCCCCAAAGTTTCTATAAATTTCGGAATCAATGTTTTAGGACCACAGACCTTGACATTTGCACCTTGGAGCCTTAATGCGAAAATATTGGATAAGGCAACCCTGGAATGAAGAATATCCCCAACGATCACAACATTTTTTCCTTGGACCTCCCCCAGCCTCTCCCGAATGGAATAGGAATCGAGAAGTGCTTGGGTGGGGTGCTCATGGGCACCATCGCCAGCATTGATAATTGAAGCTTTGACGTGTTTTGCTAGAAAAATTCCTGCCCCAGGACTAGAATGTCGCATAACCACCATATCCACTTTCATGGAAAGAATGTTATTTACGGTATCAATCAGGGTCTCCCCTTTCTTTACAGAGGATTGGGATGCCGAAAAGTTGATAATATCTGCGGACAGACGCTTTTCGGCGAGTTCAAAAGACAATTTGGTGCGTGTACTGTTCTCGAAAAAAATATTTGCAATCGTAGTATCGCGAAGGGTAGGCACTTTTTTGATGGACCGATTGATAACTTCTTTAAAGTGGTCAGCAGTTTCAAAAATGAGTTCAATATCGTTTTTGTTCAGATATTTTATGCCCAACAGGTGGCGAACACTTAATTCACTCATTTCATTTATTTGTTTATCAAATAGACCACGTCTTTCCCGTCATTTTCCTCCCACATTACTTTTACCCTTTCGTCATTGATGGCATCCACCTGTCTGCCCCGGTAATTGGGCTGTATCGGTAAATGTCTGCTGAATCTTCGATCAATCAGTGTTAAAAGTTCAATATTCGAAGGGCGACCGAAGGACTGGATTGCAGTAAGGGCAGCGCGAATACTTCTGCCCGTGTACAGAACATCATCTATAAAAACTACATTCTTGTCCTCGACCAAAAAATTAATTTTGGTCATATTGGCTTGTAAGGTTTTCTCACCCCTTCTAAAATCATCTCGGTAAAATGTGATATCCAAAAAGCCCAAGCGAATATCCTTTACTTTATATTCTTCCTTTAAAAGTTTTGTCAATCTGTCCGCCAAAAAAATACCCCTCGGTTGGAGACCAATTAAGACGGTATTTGAAAAGTCAAGATGATTTTCTAAAAGTTGGCAGGCTAAACGATGTAAAATTATATGGATTTCCTTTGCGGTAAGAAGTACTTTTTGACTCATTGGCTATGTTACCTGCGCTATCGTATGCAAAAGTACGCAAATCTTTAAAATCTCTTTAGCAACAAAAAACCCCAACCGATTTCGGAAGGGGTTTTTATTAGGATCAGAAATTGTTTATTTCTTTTTGGAATCTGCTTCCATTTTTTCCTTTAATGCTTGCAACTGTGCATTGGCATCTCCCAAAGTAGGGGCATCTTCTTGAGAAGCGGCCATTTTCTTCTTGGCGGCTCTTACGTTACGCTCTTCTTGTTCCCTAAAGATAGCGGTATGACTGGCAACCACCCGTTTAAAGTCCTTATTGAACTCGATGATTTTAAAATCGACCTCTTCTCCTTTGGAGAGCTTTTTACCATCTTCTTTTTCCATGTGACGCGATGGGATAAACGCTACAATATCGTTGTTGAACGCAACGGTAGCTCCCTTGTCCACAATCTCAGAAACTGAGGCCCTATGCACGGTACCTTCAGCGAATTCAGTGGCATATTTGTCCCATGGATTTTCCGTGGTCTGTTTATGGCCCAAGCTGAGCTTACGTCCATCAACATCCAATTCCAATACCTCTACTTCCAAAGTATCACCCACCGTTACAAATTCTGAAGGATGTTTTATTTTTCGGGTCCAGGAGAGGTCAGAAATATAGATAAGACCATCAATACCTTCTTCCATTTCCACGAAGACCCCAAAATTGGTAAAGTTTCTGACAATACCTTTGTGTCTGGATCCCACGGGATATTTTGAAGTGATATCGGTCCATGGATCTGGCGTCAATTGTTTAATTCCCAGTGACATTTTACGTTCCTCTCTATCCAAAGTCAAAACTTGGGCTTCTATTTGGTCGCCCACGCTGACAAAATCTTGGGCCGAACGCAAGTGTGTGGACCAGGACATCTCGGATACGTGAATCAATCCTTCAACACCTTCGGCTACTTCAATAAACGCACCGTAATCTGCAATGACAACTACCTTGCCCTTGACCTTATCCCCAATTTTGATTTCATCTCCAAGCGCATCCCAAGGATGTTTTTCCAATTGTTTCAACCCAAGTTGGATTCTGGATTTATTGTCGTCAAAATCTAAAATGACCACATTTAACTTTTGGTCCAATTCCACCACTTCGTTGGGGTGATTGATCCTGCTCCAGGAAAGGTCCGTGATATGGATAAGGCCATCAACACCACCTAAATCGATAAACACTCCATAGGAAGTCACATTTTTGACCACACCTTCGAGAACTTGACCTTTTTCCAACTGGCCGATTATCTCCTTCTTCTGTTCTTCGATATCGGCTTCTATCAACGCTTTGTGCGAAACCACAACATTTTTGAATTCGTGGTTGATTTTGACCACCTTGAACTCCATGGTTTTACCAACATATTGGTCATAATCACGTATGGGTTTCACGTCTATTTGGGAACCCGGTAAAAATGCCTCAATTCCAAAAACGTCAACGATCATACCCCCTTTGGTTCTGCATTTGACAAAACCTGTCACGATTTCTTCTTTGTCGTGCGCTGCATTTACGCGATCCCATGCCATAATCGTTCTGGCCTTTCTATGGGAAAGTACCAGTTGTCCTGTTTTGTCTTCGCGTATGTCAATAAGAACCTCTACCTTATCTCCCACTTTTAGGTCTGGGTTGTAGCGGAACTCGTTCAACGAGATGACTCCCTCAGATTTGGCGTTGATATCTATAATAGCTTCACGGTCGGTCATGTGGACCACTTTTCCCTCTACCACTTCCTCATCTGCGGTATCCACAAAGTTTTCTTCGACCAAGGTTTCAAATTCCTTTAGTTTGGAATCATCCACACGCTCGATGCCCTCTTCATATTTGTCCCAATCGAAATTATCCAAATATTCCTGAGGATTCTGTTTTGGTTCTTCGGTTTTTACTTCTTGTACTGCTTCGGTGGTCTCTTCCACCTCAACGTTTCCTTTTTCTTCAGCCATGTGCTGATTTAAATTTGTATTTCACAAGTTCACAAGAGTTGGGCGGTAATTGTGAAAGGTGTTATTATTACTTTTTATTCTTTTTACCTCTTGATATCCGCTATAAAAAGGAGCGCAAAAATACAATTAATTCCTTGTTTTACAAAGTTCTATTTCAAACTAAAATCTGCATCTCGGGAATTCATGATAATTTAAGGCAAAATGTGACTTTTATGCCTATATTGTTTCTTGATAATACAGTAAATTAAACACAAAACATTATGAGTGCAAAAGCAAAATATCAGGCTGTTCTGGACCTTGGTCAGGAGTTGGGTATCAAAGACGGGGACGTTTCGGAAGATGGGGGCGTTTTAAGTATCAAAGGAGTCGCCCATACCCCGTATGAAAAGAATGCCATCTGGGACAAAATAAAGGAGATTGGTGGAGATAATCCTTCGGATGTGAAGGCCAACATTACGGTTGAAGACGATTCGGTATACCACAGACATACCGTAAAAAGTGGTGAATCTTTAAGCTTAATCGCCAAACACTACTACGGCGATGCCATGAAGTATCCAAAAATCTTTGATGCGAACACAAATATTTTGAGCAATCCCGATGTAATTCATCCGGACCAAGTTTTGGTGATTCCGAACCTTTGACTCTTTCATTATCCGCTGGGACTCAGCATTACAATCTTGTGCTCTGAC
>NZ_CAKZYF010000024.1 GCF_937884665.1 uncultured Allomuricauda sp.
AAGCAAACAACTCCTTAAGCTGATTTCAGAACATCTGGAACAAACCGTGACAGAACCCACTAAAAAAACTTTGTCATGGAATGAACCGGATGATGAACTTCGGTTTTGGAAGGAATTTTTTAAAACGGGGAACATTGATGATTTCTTTCCAGAAATTCTAAAAAGAACTACGCATACCCATAACCCAAAGTACGTAGGACATCAAGTGGGTGTAACTGCGCCCATCACCTTGTTAACAGGAATGCTCAGTAATCTACTCAACAATGGTATGGCGGTCTACGAGATGGGTATGTCGCCCAATGCCATTGAACGTATCGTCACCGAGAAACTGTGTAAAGCCATTGGATACGATTCACCTTCCGGCGGTTTTTTGACTTCTGGGGGAACGTTGGCCAATCTCACAGCGTTACTTTCGGCCAGAAAAGCCAAAGTCCCGCATGACGTTTGGAACCTAGGACACGCCCAACCTTTGGGAATTATGGTCTGTGAAGAAGCGCATTACTGCGTAGACCGCGCTGCCAAAATCATGGGATTGGGCAAAAAAGGCATTATTAAGGTTCCTGCAAATCGGAACTTTGTCATAGATGTGGAACAATTGGAAACCTATTATCAGAGAAGTATCGCCAAAGGCATTCGAATTTTTGCTATTGTGGGCAGTGCCCCGTCAACAGCAACCGGAGCTTATGATGACCTTGAGGCCATACAGCAATTTGCAGAAAAATACAATCTCTGGTTTCATGTAGATGGCGCCCACGGTGGAGCGGCCATTTTTTCGGAAAAGTATACGCATTTGCTCAAAGGAGCTGAAAAATCGGATTCTATGGTAATTGATGGTCATAAAATGATGATGATGCCCACGATAACCACTGCCTTGTTGTACAGGAACAAGAAACATGCAGACCATACTTTTAGTATTAATGCGGATTACTTGCTCAGTGAAACAGAAGAAGATGAGTGGTACAACAGCGGTCGAAGAACCTTTGAGTGTACCAAGACCATGATGTGCCTTCATTGGTACGTGCTTCTAAAGGTCTACGGGGAAAAGGTCTTTAATACGTATGTCACACGACAATATGATTTGGGGAAAGAATTCGAGAAATTGCTTTTAAAAGAACCTGATTTTGAAATAGCCACCAGTCCCATGTCCAATATTCTTTGTTTTCGATATACCGATTCCAATTTATCGCAGGAGGATTTGAATGAAATCAATGCCAAAGTGCGACAAGCGCTTTTGGAAGACGGCGAATTTTATTTGGTACAGACCAAACTTAGGGGAACCCTTTATTTGCGAACCACCCTTATGAATCCGTTTACAACACGAGAACATCTGGAATCCTTGTTAAAAAAGATAAGGACCCGTGCGAAAAAGTTAATTCCTTCCCGAGTTAGGCAATAGACTCCAAAATCTTTTCTTCGCTCTTCTTTCTTGAAAAGTTGATAGCACATTCAATAAGGGCCAAATGCGAATACGCTTGCGGAAAATTCCCCAACAAGCGCTTGGTCTTAAAATCGATATCCTCACTAAAAAGCCCTAAATGATTGCTATATCCCAATAACCTTTCAAAATGGGCCAAAGCTTTTTCCTCCTCACCAATTTTAAACAAGCTATTGATGAACCAAAATGTGCAGATGGTAAAGGAAGACGAGGGCAATCCAAAATCGTCTTCATTCTTATAGCGGTAAAGCAGCCCGTCGTTGCTCAGTTCAGCTTCAATGGCGTGTACCGTATTTACAAATTTGGGGTCTTTTGCATGGATAAAGCCATAGGATTCCATCAAAAGTACCGAAGCATCCAAATGATGGGAACCGTAAGACTGGACGAAAGCATTCTTGTCAGGATTCCAGGCGTTTTCATGGATGTCCGACTTGATTTCCTGCTCCAAAACCGTCCACTTTTCTATTTTTCGGGTCTTCCCAAAGATTTTTGCCACTTTGATAGCCCTATCAATGGCCACCCAGCACAGGACTTTTGAAAAGGTAAAATGTTGGTCTTCCCCTCGAAACTCCCAAATTCCCTTATCTGGTTCACGCCAGTGTTTTTCTACAATCCAAACAATTCCCTTGGTAATGCTCCACAATTCCTCGCCATTCTCGATATCATTACTGAATCTGTCCAACTGCTCATAAATGACATCCATTAGAATACCATAAATATCGTTTTGCTTTTGCTTGTACGCTGCGTTTCCTATGCGTACGGGACTAGAACCTTTATAGCCCTCCAAATGGTCCAACGTTTTCTCGGTCAACTTTTTTTGCTTGTTGATTCCGTACATGATCTGGAGTTTTTCATCCTTGTCCGGCATCAAATCAATAATAAATTGAAGGTAGCGTTTGGCTGAATTTTTGTGTCCCAATTCGGAAACCACCTTGATTACCATGGATGCATCTCGAATCCAACAAAAACGATAGTCCCAGTTCCGTACTTCCCCTATGGTTTCTGGTAAGGATGTCGTCGCCGCGGCCAGAACGGCACCCGTTTTATCAAAAGTCAACATTTTTAATGTAATGGCGCTGCGCATGATCTCTGCATTGAACTTTTTATAGGTTGGGGTCCGATCCACCCAATCCAACCAATAAATTTTGGTTCGCTCCAATTCCAAGGACATTTTATCCGTAGTTGGTTTTAAGATTTTTTCGTTGTAGCAAATGAGAAAGTAACCATCTTCCTTTAGCGTTATTTCGCTTCCGTCCACTATCTTCTGCTTATCGAACGAGGTATAGAGAAAAAGTGTGTCAAACTTTTTCTTGCTGGTCAAACTTACAATAAAGTCCTTCTTGGCATAGGTATTGGTCTTGCCCAGCGCATATTCCAGCTTGGGGTCGTAAAGCACTTTAAAGCTGGGAGTACCGGAAATAAGCTTGATATAACGCACGATCTCCGGAGGTGCGTTGTACTTTCCGGTCAGCTTGTAATACCTCGGCATGAAATCATGTACCTCAAATGTATTTTCCCCATCAGAATAACGGGTGACCAGAATGGCTGTGTTTTTACGATATTCCTGGTCAATAACATAATTGTACTTCGCCCCGATTTCAAAACTACCCCCTTTTTTCTCATCCAATAGTTTCGCGAAGACCGAAGTAGAATCAAATTGGGGCAGGCAGCACCAGTCCAAAGACCCTGTATCTGAAATAAGCGCAGCACTTCTACAGTTTCCAATTATTCCGTAATTTAGGTTATCCATTTTGGGAACTCTTTTTCTGTTGATTTTTTATTTTTTACCTAATCATAAATCGAAAAAATAGGAATTTTATTACATTTTGTCCTAAAATCACCCATCCATGAGTAAAACTATAATTATTTCCAATAGACTGCCAGTACAATTGCAAATTAGTGATGGCGGACTAAGTGCCATTCCGAGCGTAGGTGGATTGGCCACGGGGATGAAATCCGTTCACAGTGGTGGGGAAAGTCTCTGGATTGGCTGGTCGGGACTTACTGATGAAGAAATTCCCGAGTCTCTTGAAAATGAAATTGATAATGCACTGGCCCATCACGGTTGTTCTAAAGTGGGACTCACCGAGAAGGAAGTTGAAGGTTTCTATTTTGGGTTTAGCAACCGGACCGTTTGGCCGTTGTTCCACTACTTTTTGGAATATTCAGAGTTTGAACTGGATTTTTGGAACACTTATAAAGTAGTCAACCAAAAATTTGCCGATGCCATTTTGGAACAAGCAGATGAAGATGATATCATCTGGGTACATGATTATCAGTTGATGTTGGTTCCCCAAATGGTAAAAGAAAAAAAGCCCAACACATCCATCGGCTTTTTTCTCCATATTCCATTCCCTTCATACGAGATATTTCGGACATTACCGTGGCGTGAGGAAGTTTTGGAAGGACTCCTGGGTGCAGATTTGATTGGTTTTCATACCTACGATTATGAAAGGCATTTTTTAAGTTCTGTTCGCAGATTATTGGGTTTGGATGTAAGTTTCAACGACATTTATTTGGACAATCGGGTCATCAAAGTGGATTCGTTTCCTATGGTGATTGAGGACAATAAGTTTGAGGAGGTCGCAATTGCCAATGCAAATCGCAGTAAGGGCAACAAAAGTGATCTGCAGCAAAAACTGGATAACCATAAGGCCTCTGCCCCAGATACAAAACTCATACTTTCCATAGACCGTTTAGACTACAGTAAAGGAATAGCCAAACGCCTGAATGCATTTGAATATTTTTTGAACAAATATCCGGAGTACAAGGAAAAAGTTAGGCTGATCATACTTGCGGTACCTTCCCGTTCCAACGTTCCCCAGTATCAGCTACTGAAAAAAGAAATTGACGAACTGGTAGGTCGAATCAATGGTGAGCTTTCCACCGTAAACTGGACACCAATCTGGTATTTTTACCGGTCATTGCCCTTTGAAAATTTAATTGATCTCTACACTTCAAGTGATATCGCTTGGCTTACTCCGCTGCGGGATGGGATGAATCTGGTCGCCAAGGAATATGTAGCGACCCGTACGGACAAAACTGGTGTTTTGATTTTGAGCGAAATGGCGGGCTCTGCCTATGAAATGAATGAGGCATTGTTGATCAACCCCAATAATTTTGAGCAGCAAGCAGATACCCTGAAAAATGCGATAACCATGCCCAAGGAAGAACAGATGGCGCGAAATATGTTCCTTCAAAAACGTTTGGAGCGCTATAATGTAGAAGTCTGGGCCAACGAATTTATGAGCGCTTTGCGAAAAAAAGGGGATTTGGATGATGTAAACATTTCCAGGAAATTGTCATCCTCCATGGTCCACCAAATGGTTGAAACGTATGGGAAAGCTAAAAATCGACTGTTGTTCTTGGATTATGATGGTACCTTAATGGGTTTCCATAAAGATCCGCAAAAAGCTTCCCCAGATGAAGATTTGTATGCCCTGCTGGATACCTTAAACAAGCAAGAAAATACCACACTGTTCTTGATCAGCGGGCGGGATAAGCAGACTTTTTCCAAATGGTTTCTTCACAAAAAATACAATATGATCGTAGAACATGGTGTATGGATTTCCAGAAATGGTGAAGAATTCAAACTCTTGGAGAAAGTAAAAGGTCAATGGATGGAAAAAATAAGACCTGTATTGGAATCCTTCGTAGATAGGACCCCAGGATCTTTCATCGAAGAAAAAAACTACTCCATGGCATGGCATTATAGAAACACGGACCCGGATTTTGGTCAGAAAAGAGCAACAGAGTTAAATACGGTACTGACCAGCTTAATCGGTAATGACGATATCAGTGTCCTGAACGGAAATAAGGTGATGGAGGTAAAAAGCAGTAATGTGAACAAAGGGAGAGCTTCTGTACGTATGTTGGGTGAGTCAGATTACGATTTCGTATTTGCCATAGGCGATGACTGGACGGATGAATTCATGTTTCAAGAACTTCCGCAGAGCGCAATTACAGTAAAAGTAGGAATCCAAAAAACGCAGGCAAAATATCACGTAGAGAGCACCAAACGCGTCCGGGAACTACTAAAACAATTTGCACAACAATGAGATGGGTTTTCTTTGTCCTCTTCTGGTTTTTAACCCTTACCGCATTCTATGGCCAGGGCAATACGGAAGTTTACCTTTTTGATTTAGATTGGAAAAATGGGATACCCTCGCTTTCCAATCCGAAAAACATTTCGAACAATCATGGTTACGACAACCAACCTTCATTTTGGGACAATGATGTCCTACTGTTTTCATCCACACGAGCTGGTCAGACAGATATTAAACAATTTAACATAACCAAAGGAAGTACTTCCAAATGGATAAGCAACACGCCCACGGGCAGTGAGTATTCCCCCATGCGTATCCCCGGTTCCGATAACATCTCTTCTATTCGTTTGGATTTGAATGGTCTGCAAAGACTTTATAAATATGATAACCCTACTGGCGAATCAGAATCCTTAAGTGATTTGAAAATAGGGTATCAACTCTGGTACAATGAGCATATTTTGGTATGCACTGTACTGGTCAAAAATCAAATGAATCTGGTCCTAGTGGATTTTGAAAAAAAATCGCAACTGATGGTTGCTGAAAACGTGGGCCGGTCGTTGCACAAAATCCCTGGGACAAATCAAATAAGCTATATCAGTAAAGCTTCTGCTAAAAAGAAACTTTGGCAAATTATGTCCCTAGATATCGAGTCAAACAAAAAAGATACCGTACTAAATCTTCCCTTCCCCATCGAAGATATGGCTTGGTTACGGGACGGGACCATTCTGACTCCCAATAACAATACAATTGCCAAGTACCACCCTAAGAAAGACAGTGTTTGGACTGACTTTAATGTATTTAACAAAGACCAAGTCTTTAAAATATCCCGAATGGCAGTAAATCCTGCAGGAACACGATTGGCCTTGGTAACCGACGTTTCCCCAAAAACCATTGTTCAGCGTCAGGTGGAAACCTTTAATAAAAGGGACTTAAACGGATTTATTTCCTGCTATTCTGATGAAGTTTTGGCACAACGCTTTCCAACGGACACCATGTATTTGGGAAAAGAGGCCATGATGGACAGTTACGAGCGGTTTTTCGCCAATACCAAAAACACTGGTGTGAAGGTGGTTAAGCGTATTTCCATTGGAAATAAGGTGATTGACGAAGAAGAAACCATGGTGGATGGAAGAACCGGACACCAGGTTGCGCTTTATCATGTGGAAAATGGGCTTATCCGATCCATGAGCTTTATTTTTCCAGATCAAGAGACCCAAGACGCTGAATCCGTGGTAAAAGAACAACTTGAAGCGTATAATGCAAGGAATATTGATGCCTTCATGGATACGTATTCCGATACCATTGAGTTGTATGATTTTCCACACGCTCTATCCTCAAAGGGAAAAGAAAAGATGCGGGCAAGCTACAATTCTTTTTTTGAAGCCAACCGTGACCTCAACTGTAAAATCAAAAATCGGATAGTCATTGGGAACAAAGTAATTGATGAGGAATATGTTACCATTAACGGTTCAAATTTTAGCGCAGTGGCAATTTACGAGGTGGAAAACGGTAAGATTTCCAAAGTTACTTTTGTGCGTTAACACTTTAATAGATGACCCCTACCATATTTTTATTATTTTGAGTCCCTATACTTTTAATCGTTTTCTATTTCTCAAAATTTAAGGTATTCTGTATCCTCTTTTTAGACCGACTAATTGAACCTCATAAAAAAATGAAATACATTCTTTTACTTTCTCTGCTGCTTCTGACCGATTTTTCGTTCGCCCAATCTGATGGAAGAATGTACGACATAATCAATGCTATATCTGCCGAAAGATTGGAGAAAGATATAACCACATTGGCCAATTTTGGCACCCGTCACACCTTGAGCGATACAATATCGCAAACTCGCGGTATTGGAGCGGCACGCCGTTGGATAAAATCAGAGTTTGATAAAATCTCATCAAGCTGCAATACCTGTCTTGAAGTAAGCTACCAAAAGGATTTGGTCAAAAAAGGAGAAGGTAAGCGAATTGTAAAGGACGTGTGGGTAGTGAATGTGGTGGCGGTTCAACGGGGCAGTAAATACCCAAATCGGTACATCATCATGAGCGGTGATATAGACTCCAGGGCCAGCGATGCCAATGACTACACTTCTGATGCTCCTGGTGCCAACGACAATGCAAGTGGTATGGCAGGCACATTGGAAGCAGCCAGGGTCCTCTCAAAATACACATTTGAAAACAGCATCATGTATGTAGGTCTTTCGGGGGAAGAACAGGGGCTTTATGGCGGTAGAGGATTAGCGGCCCATGCAAACGAAAAAGGATGGGAGATTATTGGAATCTTCAACAACGACATGATCGGTAATGTCAAGGGCGTTGACGGTGTGGTAAGCAATCGTGATTTTAGAATTTTTTCAGAACCCGTACCCCCTAATGAAACTGAAAGTCAACGAAAAGCCCGTCGCTTTTATGGAGGTGAAGTGGACGGAATTTCAAGACAATTGGCGCGCTATGTGCACAAAACCACGCGGCAGTACATGCCTGAAATGAACCCGATGATGATTTACAGACTGGACCGCTTTGGTCGCGGAGGTCACCATAGACCTTTCAACGACGCGGGCTTTGCCGGAATCCGAATTATGGAAGCCCACGAGAATTACACCCAGCAGCACCAGGATGTCCGGATGGAAAACGGAATCGCCTATGGGGATGTTCTGGAGCATGTCAATTTTGAGTATGCCGCGAAATTGACCGCCGTAAATGCCATCAACCTTGCTTCCATCGCATGGGCTCCCCCATCACCTGAAAAGGTCAAAATTGGAGGGATCGTAGAACCTTCGGTAAAATTGACTTGGAGTTCGGTTGAAGGCGCTACAGGGTATAAAATATACTGGAGGGATACCACATCCCCCACCTGGGACCATTCCAAATATGTGGGCAATGTGAACGGACATGTTTTGGAAGGTATTGTAGTTGACAACTTCTTTTTTGGAGTGGCTGCTGTTGGAAAAGAGGGTCATGAAAGCCCGATGGTATTTCCTAATTCCATACTATTTCGATGAACCTATACACAAAACATATAGGGCTGGTTTTGCTCTTCCTGATCCAAATGTTCTTGGCAAATGCCCAATTTTTCACGCGTTTGGATACGCTTAGGGGCAGTATTACCCCTGAACGCGCTTGGTGGGATTTGAACTATTATGACCTTAACATTAAAGTTCAACCCGATAAGGAGTTTATCGCAGGCTATAATATTATCCGGTATAAGGTGTTGGAAGAGGCCAATGTCATCCAAATCGATTTGCAGGAACCTTTGGAGATAGAGGCGGTTTCACAAGATGGACAAGACCTCAATTATACTTCGATAGGCCCTGCTCATTTTATACGGTTAAAAAAGAAACAAGTCCCGGGTGAATACAACAAAATCTATGTTCAATATTCAGGAAAACCTAAAAAAGCGGTCAGAGCGCCCTGGGATGGTGGTTTTTCATGGAAAAAGGACCAAAACGGGAACCCTTTCGTTGCGACCTCTTGTCAAGGGCTTGGAGCAAGTATTTGGTGGCCCAATAAAGACCACATGTACGATGAAGTGGATAGTATGCGAATCGCTATTGATGTTCCCAAGGATTTAGTGGGCGTGGCCAATGGTAGACTCAGGGATGAATATGGTTACGGAGACTTCAAGCAATATGAGTGGTTCGTTTCCAATCCCATCAATAATTATGGTGTTAATGTCAACATTGGGGATTATGTACATTTTGGTGAAGAATACCAGGGTGAAAAAGGGACCTTGGACCTCGACTATTACGTTTTAAGGGATAATCTTGAAAAAGCGAGGGAACAATTCAAACAAGCTCCGATGATGCTGGACGCTTTTGAACACTGGTTTGGTCCTTATCCCTTTTATGAAGACAGCTTTAAGCTGGTCGAAGTACCCTATTTGGGTATGGAACATCAAAGTTCGGTGACCTATGGGAACCAATATCTAAATGGATATCTAGGTCGGGATCTATCAGGTTCCGGATGGGGGCTCAAATTTGATTTTATCATTATTCACGAAGCGGGACATGAATGGTTTGCCAACAACATCACGTACAAAGACATTGCCGATATGTGGATTCACGAGGGTTTTACAGCTTATTCCGAAAGTCTTTACCTCGATTTTCATTTCGGTAAAAAAGCAGCTTCCGAATACGTGATAGGAACCCGAAAGAACATATTGAACGACAAACCTATTATCGGTATTTACAATGTAAACCAAAGAGGTTCAGGTGATATGTACTACAAAGGGTCCAATATGTTACATACCCTTCGGCAATTAATTGAGGATGATGAACTTTGGCGTAACATCCTCAGAGGATTAAACAGTGATTTCTATCATCAAACAGTTACTACCCAACAAATAGAGAATTATCTTAGTGAAAAGACCAAAAAGAATTTAAGCGCTTTTTTTAATCAGTATTTGCGAACAACGATGATTCCAAAATTGCAGTACCAACGGTTAGGCAAGAATCTTAAGTTTCGATATGTGGATGTCGTAGAGGATTTTGATATGCCCCTACGCATTTTTGTCGACGAAAAGGAACATTGGATTTTCCCAAACTCAGAATGGAAGACCAAAAAACTAGAAGGCGAAAATTTTGAGTTCGATCCCAACTTTTACATAAAAACCGAAGCACTGGAACCTTAGGTCCTATAAATAGCAACCCATGAAAACAAAAAACTGTATTTTTTCAATAAGGCATATTTTACTTTTTGCCATGGTATTTATCATTTCTCATGATGGTATTTCCCAAAAATTGTCCAAAGCACAACTGGACCAAGGTTCAGCAGACTTTGCAAAATCCTCCTTTCCCCTGTTAAAAGAGATATTGAGCATTCCTAATGATGCCTTCTTTCCGGATGATATTGAGAAAAACGTGAAATGGTGTGAAACCCAATTTACTTCACGAGGTTTTTCCACCACTCGAATTCCAACACCGGGCGCTCCCCTGCTCCTAGCAGAAAGAAATCACAAAAGAGCTCAAAAAACGGTACTCATTTATCTCCAGATTGATGGTCAACCTGTGGATTCCTCACGCTGGAACCAAAAAAGTCCGTACATCCCTGCGCTTAAGAAACAAGTTGATGGTAAATGGCAGGAAATACCGTGGGAATCCTTTTCCAATTATGACGATGATTGGCGCGGCTTTGCAAGAGCTGCCAGCGATGCCAAAGGTCCAGTAGCCATGTTCCTCGGCGCCTTGGACGCTACCGAACAGGTCAATGTTGCGCCCAATTTCAACATTAAGGTCATCATGGATTTTGAAGAAGAAATGGGTTCTCCCAACCTACCACAAGCTGTTTTGGAAAATAAAGCGCTGCTCAAAGCGGATATGCTCATCATTTTTGATGGACCACGGCACATTACCAACAAGCCCACACTCACTTTTGGTGCTCGGGGAATTTCAACCGTGCAACTAACCACGTACGGTCCTGTTGTTCCCCAACATAGCGGACATTTCGGTAATTATGCGCCAAATCCAGCGCTGCGTTTGGCAAAATTATTGGCGTCCATGAAAGATGAGGAGGGTTTGGTCACTATTCCTGGTTTTTACGACGGAATCAACATTAGTGGCGAAACTGAAAAAATCCTAAAGGCTGTTCCAGACGATGAAGCACAAATCAAAGACCGTTTGCAAATTGCAACGACCGATAAAGTGGGCAGGTACTATCAGGAAGCCATACAATTTCCTTCCCTTAACATTCGCGGAATGCAGTCCGGATACATCAACGAAAAAGTACGGACTATTATCCCAGGATGGGCCAGGGCGGAAATTGACATCCGATTGGTATTGGAATCGGATCCAGAGCGATTGATTCAATTGGTGAAAGATCATATTAAAGCTGAAGGATATGTTGTTTTAGACCGAGAACCCACCAAGGAAGAACGCTTGAAACATGAAAAAATAGCCACCTTCACGTATAAGGTCTCCTATCAATCTTTTCGAACGGATTTTGATTCGGAAGTTGGTCTTTGGTTAAGAAGCGCAATAAAAAGAGCTTTTGGGGAAGAACCCATAATGATACGTATGAGTGGAGGCTCTATCCCAATTTCCCCCTTTGTAAACGCTTTGGGTATCCCTGCGGTTACCGTTCCCACGGTAAATCGGGATAACAATCAACATAGTCCTGATGAAAACCTAAGATTGGGAAATTATAGAGAAGGTATCAAGACCATGATGGCCATTCTCTCCGAAAAATTATAATTTAAAAAGTGTCGCTTGAAAATATACTTCCCGCAATGGCAAGGCGCCGGCAATGGAGAACATATTGAAGCAGGGGCCTTGACCATTCTGAACTATCTGAAAGACCCTGATTTTATGGAAATTCCCTTATCCACCATCCCTTCAGGTATAGTGGATAATCCAACGTTCCAAATCAATAATTATGGTGCCATCTCCGAACAATTAAAACGCTTCAAGGTACTTTTGGAGAATGAGAAACCTGAAAAGCTTTTTACCATTGGAGGGGACTGTGGACTTGAGATAGTTCCCGTTTCCTATTTGAATTCGCGGTATTCCAATTTGGGAGTGATTTGGTTTGATGCCCATGCCGATATCAACCGACCTTGCGATTCGCCTAGCTGTAATTTCCATGGAATGCCCTTAAGGACCCTTTTGGGAGAAGGGGAACCAACATTGAGTTCATTGCTGTTCAGTACCATTGTGCCGGAACAAATCCATTATGTGGGTCTTCGGGATATCGATGAAGCTGAGAAAATTTGTCTGGAGCATGGAAATATATATCATCCCAGACGTCTCAACCTATCAGAACTGGTAGCCCTGCTAAAAAGTAAGGATATCTTACAACTATACCTACATTTTGATTTTGATTGTTTGGAACCCAATGAATACGACAAGACCTATTACAAAGTACCGCAAGGTCTACGAATTAAAGAAGCAGAGTCGAGTATCAAAGAGCTTCATGAGCATTTTGAGGTAGTAGGTACAAGTGTTCTAGAATCCATAGCTTTATCCCAAGAAGAGTTAATACCCATTCGCGGTATCCTCAATCTACTGATGACATGAAGATAAAAGTAGCTGTAGCGCAGGAAAGTCCTGTGTTTTTTGATAAAGAAAAGACCTTGGAAAAGGTTGCGGATTTATGCGGACAACATGCAAAAAACGGTTGTCAACTCATTGTCTTTCCGGAGTCCTTTGTCCCAGGTTACCCCAGGGGTTTTACTTTCGGTGCAACCATTGGAAATCGATCCAAAGAAGGGAAAAAACACTTTGCTGAATACTATGAAAACAGTGTTGATCTAAGGGGCGATGACGGCGTTTTTCTGGAAAAACTGGCGAAAGAAAAGGACATATACATCGTTTTAGGTGTTACGGAAAAAGTAGTGGAAAACGGAAGTTTGTACTGCTCCATGGCCTATTTTTCCCCGACCCGGGGACTTTTGGGCGTTCATCGAAAAATAAAGCCCACAGGTACCGAAAGAATTGTTTGGGCAGAAGCTTCGGGTGAATCCTTGATTACATTCCAAACGAAAGTGGGCAGGCTCGGAGGACTCATTTGTTGGGAAAACTATATGCCTTTAGCTCGAATGGCCCTGTACCAGAAAAAAGTAGAATTGTATATAGCCCCAACAGCAGATTCCAGGCCAGAATGGACAGCCAGTATGCAACATATCGCCTTGGAAGGTCGTTGTTTTGTTTTGGCTTGCAATCAGTTTTACACGAAATCCATGTATCCGGATGCCTACCGACATCTGATAGAAAGTGAGGAGGAAAACATGTGCCCAGGGGGGAGTTTGATTGTTTCTCCTTCTGGAAAAATCATAGCAGGGCCTTTATTTGGTAAATCCGGCGCATTACTAGCAGAACTGGATTTGGAGGATATTCGACAAGCTAACCTGGACTTTGATGTGGTTGGTCATTATGCGCGAAACGATATTTTCAATTTTAGTGTCAACGGGCAACCTGAAACCTTGGATGAAAAGGAAACCTCATCATGAAACCGCTTCTTCTTGAAGACCAGATGGGTCGACAACTGTGCCTAAAACAACCGCTATCGAGAATTGTTAGCCTGAATCCTTCGCAAACGGAAACTTTGGTGGATTTAGGACTGGAGCACCATATCGTCGGGCTGACCAAATTCTGTGTACATCCCTTCCACCTTAGACAAAGTAAAACCATAGTGGGCGGCACCAAAAAAGTGGATTTTGCCAAAATCAGACACCTAAAACCAGATATCATTCTGTGCAATAAGGAAGAGAATACCAAAGAAATGGTGGATACCTTAGCAAAAGAGTATCCAGTTCACGTCACCAATGTCTCCAATCTTCAAGATGCCTTAGAAATGATACATCACTATGGCCAGCTATTCAATTGTCCCAAAGAGGCCCAAAAACTATGTAACAGGATTCTATCGGAAAAAACCGAATTTGAATCCCTGATTAAAAAAAATGAACCGAAACGAGTGGCTTACTTTATTTGGAAAAACCCTTGGATGGTTTGTGGGGGTGGTACTTTCATCAACGACATGCTGCAGCTGAACGGATATAAAAATGCTTTCGATGATAGTGAAAGATACCCTGAAGTTAATCTGGATGACCTAAAACGTCGTGCCGTGGACTTGGTTCTATTGTCTTCGGAGCCCTACCCGTTTAAAGAAAAAAACAAAGTTGAACTTGAAAAACATCTGGGAATCCATGTAAAACTTGTGGATGGAACGTATTTTTCGTGGTACGGTTCTAGACTGAAAGATGCTTTTCGGTATTTTAGAAGCCTCCATGGACATTGAACATTTATATTTTAAGAATGATTTGCAATGGCGCAAATGGCTTCACGAAAACCACAAAGTATCTGAAGGCATCTACCTAATCTTTTACAAGATTGGCCATGTAAAAGAGAGTATGCGATGGGAAGAAGCCGTTCGTGTGGCGCTTTGTTATGGATGGATTGACAGTACCGTAAAAAGTCTGGGAGATGGAAAAAGAAGGCAATATTTCTGTCCTCGCAAACCCAAAAGCGTTTGGAGCAAAGTAAACAAAACCCATATTGAGGAGTTGGACAAAGCGGGTTTGATACATGAAAGTGGGTGGAAGGCGATTGAAACAGCAAAATCAAATGGCTCCTGGACGGCCTTGGATGCTGTTGAAAATGGAGTGGTCCCCGAAGATTTACAACATGCTTTTGACCAAAATGAAAAAGCTTGGCAAAATTTCCAAAATTTCACTTTTGGACAGCGGAAAAGCTACCTGTACTGGTTAAATCATGCAAAAAGACCGGAAACCCGACAAAAAAGAATTCTGGAAATTATAGGCTTCTGCGAAAAAAACATCAAAAACCGGATGACGCGTTAAGCTAGTCACGCTGATACAGTCGGTAGTACAAAATGGCAGTGATTCCCCCTAAAAAAGAAAAACCGGCCAGCATCAAAAAAACCAACTGATGTCCCTTTTCGCCTGGGTTTGAATCCAACAAATACCCATAGGCAGGTCCGGCAAAAATATCCGGGGTATAACCTACCAAAGAAATCAAGCCCACGGCAGTCCCAGTAAGCACAAGGGGTATCTTGCCGATGCGCATGACCGCAAAATAAAGACTGCGTGCCGCATATACCCCAATAGCCACAACAATAACAGAGAGAAAAAACAACATAGTTGTTGAAGGGGCGATCCATCCCGAAGCAAAAAGCAATCCCCCTATAATGCAGGAAGCAAAACTGAATATCAACCACATGGTAATCTTAAACCGGTCCACGAGCAAGCCTATTAAAATACCGGTCGCCGGTCTCATAAACTGAAGAAAAGTACCCACTTTGGCGGATTCAACCTGGTTATACAACATGACCTCTTCCGCATATTGCGAAACAATATCGGTTATCTTATAGCCAACATAGGCGCAAAGTATGATGACCATCAGTAACCAAACGGAAGGTAGTTGAAGTACTTTTCGTATTTCGGCATAGGATATTCGTTCTAAAACCAAGTTTCGTTCGTCCCCACCGGTTTTCATAAAAAACCAGGTTAAGACCCCGATCAAAACTATGATTAGAGAGGAAACATAGATGACATAAGTAAAAGCATTTTTTCTATCGCTTAAAGAGGCCACATCTGCATCCTGGACCAGGAAAAAACTAAAGATAAGAACCCCTAAAAGTCCGAACAACGCCCCTGTCAACCCCCTGCCTCCATCCAAAAAACCGAAAGCCCTTCCTTGAGAAGTATCCCCTCCCCAAACCCGTGTGGCTTTGATCATTGGAGCCCAGAACAAAAAAATGGTTGTAAATCCCCAATACCCGTACAATAGTTGTAAAGTGCCCAAACTAGGATATTGCGCATAGAGCAGGCCGCCCAAAGCGGTCATCCATAGTGCAATGGCAATTAATTTTCTTGGAGGATATTTATCTGCCAAAGGTCCTCCCAACAAGTAAGAAGGAATCGCCACAAGCCCATAAAGGGAAAAACAAAGACCCAACGCTACATTGTCCAATTGAAAAACGTCGAGAACTGTGGGTCTAAAAATCCGTGGAAGTACAAAGGGGAGGATAAAAACGGCTTCTCCAGATAAAATCAACAATATCAGGTAGTACCAATTTTTTTTGGTTTGTTTCATATCGTTGGGTAAGGTACTAAGAACGTCTCGTGGAAAAAAATCCCTCTCAAACGAGAAAATTTCATTAACAAGGCTTTAAGAAATCGACTTGGCCTTTTCCCTATCTTTAACTCACTAATTCAGCTAACAATGAAATACCTCTACTCCCTTGTGATGTGCCTCGCATCACTTTCTTTTTTTGCACAAGAGTTTAACATGGACCTGGTTCAGGATATGAAACCCCGTAATATAGGGCCTGCAGGAATGAGCGGCCGGGTAACCGCCATAGACGTGGTGCTTTCCAACCCCGATATTATTTATGTCGGCACGGCTTCCGGTGGGTTATGGAGGTCTACTTCAGGGGGAATCAAATGGGACCCCATCTTTGACAAGGAGGTCACTGCCTCTATCGGTGCAGTTGCCGTACAACAATCTAATCCTTCTGTCATTTGGGTGGGAACCGGGGAAGGAAATCCAAGAAATAGTCTAAATGGTGGCTATGGTATTTATAAATCCTTGGATGGCGGGAAGACCTGGAAATCCATGGGATTGGAAAAAACCCGCCATATCCATAGGATTGTTGTGGACCCGACCGATCCCGATGTGGTCTATGCAGGTGCTATCGGGTCTCCCTGGGGGGTCCATCCAGAGAGGGGAGTGTTCAAGACTACCGATGGCGGAAAAACATGGCGGAAAGTCCTCTTCGTAAACAATACAACGGGAGTTGCCGATTTGGTCATGGACCCTTCCAATCCCAACAAATTGATTGCAGCGCTATGGGAACACAAAAGGGATCCCTGGTTTTTTAAATCTGGTGGAGAAGGAAGTGGACTTTACACCACCTATGATGGTGGTGAAAACTGGAAAAAATTGACTGAGGAGGACGGTCTTCCCAAGGGAGAACTTGGACGTATTGGTATAGCCATAGCCAAAAATAAGCCCAACGTGGTCTATGCTTTGATAGAGGCGAAAAAGAATGCCCTGTATCGGTCAGAAGATGGCGGATTGAAGTGGGAAAAAGTAAATGATAAAAACGACATCGGCAACCGTCCCTTTTACTATTCCGAAATCTATGTGGACCCAGAAAATGAAAATAGGGTCTACTCCATTTTCACTTATGTGAATGTCTCTGAAGACGGTGGAAAAAACTTTAAACAGCTCATGCCCGCATATCAGGTGGACAATGGGGTACATCCCGACCATCATGCTTGGTGGATACATCCAAAAAACGGACAATTTATGATTGATGGGAATGACGGAGGCCTTAACATCACCAAAGATGGGGGAAAGACCTGGCGTTTTATTGGAAATCTGCCCGTGGCGCAATTCTATCATATCAGTGTGGACAATGAATATCCGTACAATGTCTATGGAGGGATGCAGGATAATGGCTCCTGGAGAGGGCCGGCCTATGTATGGCGGGCGCAAGGTATTCGAAACAGTTATTGGCAAGAAATCGCTTTTGGGGATGGGTTTGACGTGGTCCCCGATCTAGACGACAGCCAATATGGATATGCCATGAGCCAGCAAGGTTTTGTGTCCAGATATGACTGGAAAACAGGGAACAATTACCTTGTTCGGCCCACACCACCTGATGCCGAGACCAGATTGCGCTTTAACTGGAATGCGGGTATAGGGCAAGACCCCTTCGACAACAGCACCGTATATTTTGGAAGTCAGTTTGTTCATAAATCCATTGACAAAGGACTGACTTGGGAGGTGATTTCACCAGATTTGACCACAAACGACCCAGAGAAACAAAAACAGAGTGAAAGTGGAGGTCTTACCATGGATGCCACAGGAGCTGAAAATCACTGTACCATATTGGTAATCGAACCTTCTACGGTGGAAAAGGATATGTTATGGGCAAGTACTGATGATGGTCGCGTCCATATCACCCAAAATGGCGGTACAAATTGGACCGAGGTCACAAAAAATATCAAAGGACTGCCGCAGGGAAGTTGGATTCCACAAATCAAGGCATCAAAAAAGAACAAAGGTGAAGCCCTACTTATCGCCAATGATTATAGAAGATTCAATTATACCCCTTATGCTTATAGAACTAAGGACTACGGTAAAAGTTGGACCAGGATCGTAGATGAAAATGATGTGGCCAGTTATACCCTTTCCATTGTAGAGGATACTGAAAATCCCAATCTTATGTTCTTGGGAACAGATGATGGCCTGTATGTGTCCTTAAATGCAGGAAATTCATGGCAAAAATGGGCGGAGGGCTTTCCTACGGTATCAACCAAGGATTTGGTAATTCAACCCAGGGAGCATGACTTGGTCATTGGTACTTTTGGCCGTGCCGCGTGGGTTTTGGATGACATCCGTCCGTTACGCGAGTTGGCTAAAAATCCCTCACTTTTACAGAAAGAAATCAGTCTTTTCCCAAGTCCGGACGCCTATTTAGCTGCTTACCAACAACCCAATGGAAGTCGCTTTGGGGCCGATGCGCTCTACAACGCGGAAAATAGGGAGTACGGTGCCATGATAACCTATTATATCAAAGAAGGGAAAAAGGAATCTGACAAATCGGACACGGATTCTGAAGAAAAGGAATCAGATACCGATACTGCAAAAAAGGAAATGACCGGAGTCCAAAAAAAGGATTCCATACAGTTTCAGGTTTACGAAGGCAATCGATTGATACGGACATTGAAAATCAAGACGCCCAAGAAGAAAGGTTTTCATCGCATGTACTGGGAATTGGATGAAAAAGGCGCTGATAGACCTTCCAGAAAAATAAGTAAATCTAAAACAGAAAATGGAGGAATCCAGGTAAAACCAGGAAATTATAAGGTCAAAGTTCACTTTGGCAATGCCTTGGATTCTACAACGGTGACTGTCAAGACAGACCCCAGATTAGACGTAAACCAAACAGCGATAAATGAAGTTTACGATATGGGAAGTACCCTGCAAGATTATATACAGACCTCGGCTGATGCCGTAAAACAGCTAGTAGAAAGCAAGGATGTAGCGAACAGGCTTTCCAAAGAACTCGCCATGTTGGATAAGGAAAAGTACAAGGAGCAGATAAAAGCCTCTAAAGATATCGTGAAGCAAATCGACTCTGTCACAGCCCTTTTCATCGGTAAAGAGGATAAGCGTCAAGGCATTACACGAAATCCTGAAATTTCAGTAATGCAACGTATAAACACTGCAAATCGATATGTCCGTACCCGCAAGTCGGGCATTACGGCTACGGAGAAAAAATTGGTAGAATATGCTGAGGATGATCTAAAATCGGCGCTTACCAAAACCAATTTATTCTTTGAGGAGAAATGGAAACCCTACAGAAACCAGATTGAAGCGCTTGATTTATCACCCTTCAAAGAGACCAAAATCATTACTATTAACTAAAAACAATCCAATGAAAAAACTTCTAATAATACTCTGTCTTGTTCTATTATGGAGCTGCAAAGAAGAACAAAAAGCGACCGAAACGGTCGAACCCCTTAAAACCTACACCATTGCGCAAATGATGGATAATGAAGCCGTTGGTGGTGGCAGTTTTTCAGCTGACAATTCCAAACTGCTGGTGCACAGCAACCGTTCCGGCATTTACAATGCCTATACCATCGCCGTTGCCGATGGAAGCATGGAAGCGCTGACCGCTTCGGACAGTTCCTCCGTTTTTACCACTTCGTATTTTCCCAATGATGAGCGTATTTTGTTGAGCAAGGACAATAATGGCGATGAAATATATCAGATTTATTTAAGGGATACCACGGGCACGATCACCAATCTTACCCCTTATGAAGGCGCTAGGGCCAACTTTTATGGTTGGAGCAAAGATGAGAAGAGTTTTTACTTTGGCTCGAATAAAAGAAATCCGCAATACACCGATGTTTACAAAATGGATATTGAAACTTTTACACCATCCCTTATCTATCAAAATGATGAAGGTTTGGATGTTGGTGAAATTTCAGATGATGAACAATATTTTGCTTTGGTAAAACCTATAAATACCAATGATTCTGACCTTTTCTTATATTCCGTTGCAGAGGGAGAAATGAAAAAAGTAAATGAAACCCAAAGTGGCAACTCCCCAGAAGATTTTTCTAAAGACGGAAAATACCTATATTATACCACGGATGATGGCGGGGAGTTTTCTTATTTGAAACGCTACAGCATTGCTGATGGGACCTCCGAAAAAGTGTTGGAAAAGGATTGGGATATCATGGGGTCTTATTTTACACGTTCTGGGAAATACAGGGTCACCTATATAAATGAAGATGCCAAAAATGCCATTGAAGTCTTCGATACGGCAACACAGCAAAACATAGAACTGCCTCAGTTTGATGGCGGGGACATTACCAGTGTTGGATTTTCCAAGGACGATTCCATGATGCGCTTTTACGTGGGTGGTTCCAATACGCCATCCAATCTGCACACCTTTAATCTTGGGACCGCGGAACAAAACAAACTGACCGATGTCCTAAATGAGGAAATTGTTCCAGAACATCTGGTCAAGGCAGAAGTCATTCGTTTCAGTTCTTTTGATGGAACAGAAATCCCCTCAATTTATTATAAACCCCATCAAGCTTCGGAAGAGAATCCCGTTCCCGCTCTAGTATGGGTCCATGGCGGTCCGGGTGGACAATCACGTCAAAATTTTAGCTCGCTCATCCAATACATGGTCAATCACGGTTACGCCATACTGGCCGTAAACAATCGGGGAAGTAGCGGATATGGTAAAACCTTTTATCAAATGGATGATTTGAACCATGGCGATAAGGATTTAAAAGACTGTGTTGAGGGAAAAAACTGGCTGGCACAACAACCTGAAATTGATGCTGAAAAAATTGGTATCATCGGAGGGTCCTATGGGGGATATATGACCATGGCCGCATTGACCTTTGCCCCTGAAGAATTTGATGTCGGCGTTAACATCTTTGGAGTCACCAATTGGATCCGTACCCTAAAAAGCATTCCACCATGGTGGGAATCCTTCAAGGATGCCCTGTACAAAGAACTCGGAGATCCCTATAGTGCAGATTCCGTTCGTTTAAAGCAGATTTCGCCTCTTTTTCATACCAACAAGGTTACCAAGCCATTAATCGTTCTTCAAGGCTCACAGGACCCCAGGGTCCTACAGGTTGAGTCGGACGAAATCGTAGCAAGTGTTAGAAAGAACGGTGTTCCCGTAGAATATGTCCTTTTTGAAGATGAAGGCCATGGATTTGTCAAAAAAGAAAACCAAATAACGGCATATAGCAAGATTTTGGAATTCTTGGATACCCATCTAAAAGAGGAAATAGAAAAACCTATAGAAGACAGTGATATCTAATTTCAGAAAGCTCCTCCTTTTTTTTATGGGAGGAGCTTTTTTTTGTAATGCCCAAGATAATGGTCAAGATGAATTTGGAGCTTGGTACATGTATTTCGGTATGAACCAGATTTCAGAGCGTTTGAGCATACATACTGAAGCACAATTCCGATTCTATGAAATGACCTCCGGTTTCAATCAACTCTTGCTCAGGACCGGATTGAACTATCATATTGACCCCAATGCCATGGCTACCTTCGGGTATGCCTATATTGATACCGATCCAACTTTTGAAAGTGATGAGAATTTGGTCAATAGCATCTTGGAGCACCGTATTTTTGAACAGTTCATCCTTAGAAACAAGGTTTGGGAGTTTCTCTTTGAACATCGTTATCGCCTAGAGCAACGATTCATTAGAAATAAGTCGTTACAACCCTTTGTGGATGATGCAGTGGACTTACGGCATAGGGCCAGATACCGGCTTCAACTGACCTTACCCTTGACCCGTACTTTTTTTCTCAATTTTTACGATGAGATTTTTATCAATTTGCAGGATAACCTATTTGATCAAAATCGACTTTATGGGGCGTTCGGGGTACATGTTACCGAAAACAGCAACGTGCAATTCGGATATCTGAGAAATCAGTTTTCAAATCAGGTTTTCGACCGGTTTCAGATAGCTTTTTTCTATAATCCCGACTTAAGGGGTATCTTTAAAAAGAAGAAATGAGCTTACAAAAGGTAACTTTTAGCAATTCGGAAGGACAAGAGTTGGTCGGGCGCTTAGCGCTCCCTGCAGATCGCCACCCGCACAATTTTGCCATTTTTGCACACTGCTTTACGTGTACAAAAAACTTGATCGCGATAAAAAACATAAGTAAGGCACTTACTTCCAATGGTTTTGCGGTGCTTCGATTTGATTTTACTGGATTGGGGGAAAGCGAAGGAGATTTTGCCGATACCAATTTTTCAGGAAATGTAGATGATCTCATCGCTGCTTCAGATTTTCTATCTGAAAACTACCAACCCCCTTCGCTACTTATTGGACATTCCCTCGGAGGAGCAGCGGTTATTTTTGCTGCTGCCAACATTTCTTCCATCAAGGCGGTAGCCACTATAGGTGCGCCTTCTAACCCGAAACATGTGAGACATTTGCTCAAAAGCGGATTGGAGGAAATACAAGCGACCGGCGAGGCGGTTGTCCATCTTAGTGGGCGCGATTTTAGAATCAAAAAGCAATTTGTAGATGATTTGGAGACCAAATCGCTACCTGAAACGGTAAAAGCGTTGCGAAAGCCCCTACTGATTATGCACTCGCCCCAGGATGATACGGTGGGCATCCAGAATGCGGAAGAAATTTATCGTGCAGCACATCATCCCAAAAGCTTTGTTTCTCTAGATGGGGCAGACCACCTCCTTTTTAATAAAGAAGATTCCATTTATGTGGGTGAAGTTGTTTCAGGATGGGCCAAGCGATACCTCCCTATTACTGACCGACTGGATACTGATCTAAAAACCAAACACCACGTTGTGGCGAGTCTGGACGCATATGACGGTTTTACCACCAGCATGAAAGTTGGAAACCATTATATGGTGGCCGATGAACCGGAAAAGTACTCAGGCCATGATTTTGGACCCTCTCCTTACGAATATGTTTCGGCCGGACTTTCGGCGTGTACGGCAATGACCGTACAGATGTATGCAAAACGGAAGGAGTGGCCTCTTGAGAACATAGAGGTACATACTTCGTACAGTAAAACACATGCCGAGGATTGTGAAAATTGTGAAATGGATTCGGCCAAGATCGACACATTCCATCGTGAAATAAAACTTACCGGAGATCTGAACGATAAACAAAAAAAGCGCTTAATGGAAATTGCGGACAAATGTCCAGTACATAAAACGCTTCATAATGAGACCCAAGTAATCAATATGCTACTGGAGTAGATGGAAAGCCCCAAGTTTGATGTGAGTATTGGAGGGGCGTTTAACAGCATCCATACGGTTTCCATACCTGATGAAATCGCAATGCCATTCGTGGATAAAGCACAGAAAAGGGTCAAGGTAGTCGCTTCTTTTGAAGGAAAATCCATCTCCTTTTATGCAGCACTGCAAAAAAGGCAGGGACGCTATTTCATTATGTTCAGTAAAAACAACCAAAAGACCTTGGGTATTTTTCCAAATGATTATTTTACCCTCCAATTCTTGGAAGATACTTCCAAATACGGTGTGGATGTACCCGAGGAATTTGATGCAGTCCTATTGGGCGACCATGAGGCCTACCAAATCTTTGAAGGTCTGACCGACGGTAAAAAAAGAGGAATTTTGTATATGATAGCCCGTTACAAAAACACGCAGACCCGCATTGATAAGTCGTTATTGCTCTGTGAAAATCTCAAACGGGGAATTCGGGATGCAAAGGAGTTATTGAAACCATTTTAGGTTGGCATCTCCTCAAATAATCTGTAACTTACACCAAATCCTAAAACACTTATAATGAAAAAAATAATCGTACTTCCACTTGCATTGCTTTTAGTGGTCGGCTTTAGCTGTAAACGGATAAAAGGAGATGCCGACACAATGGATTCGGACTCTGACAGTATGGATGTTTCTGATACTGCCGCAGAAGATGAAAAGGCAGAGATGGAAAAACAGACCATCACCATTACCAAACTCCAAGGTTCTCCAGAATATGCCCAAGCTGAACTGGTTTTGGACGCTCCCCAAAACACAAAAATTGGACAAAGTGGGGAAATTAACTTTAATTTCACGGTCAAAGACTACGAACTCGGTGCGCAGACCGATGGCCCCAATGCGGAAAAACTGGCGAATTCGGGCAAAGGGCAGCACATCCATTTTATTTTAAACAACCAACCCTACTCGGCCCATTACGAACCTGCCTTTAAAAAGGAGATTCCAAACGGAGTGCATCACTTGGTGGCGTTTCTAAGTCGTTCTTATCACGAGTCGGTAAAAAATGAAAACTCCGTTGTTGTCAAGAAAATGGAGATTGGTCCAGATGCAGAGGATACCCAAGGATTGGACATGGATGCCCCAACACTGATCTATAGCAGACCAAAAGGAGAGTACGCTGGAAAAGATACCGAAAACTTACTATTGGACTTTTTTGTATTGAACACGACCCTGTCCGAGGATGGCAACAAAGTAAAAGCGACCGTAAATGGAGAAGAATTCATGCTCTCAGAGTGGGCCCCTTATGTTGTTAATGGCCTACCGATGGGCGAAGTGACCATTAAGTTGGAACTAATAGATGGCGATGGAAATGGCATTGCAGGCCCCTTCAACACGGTTGAACGTACGGTAATGCTCAAACCTTAACGATATCGCCCATCAGCGAAGATGTAATTTAAGAACCTGCCCATAAAATCAATGGCTATTCTTTACATAGATACGATATACAATTTTTAATCAAAGAGCGGTCATGTGCCGCTCTTCTTATACTATTCGACAATGAAACTAGGTGCTTTTTCAATAAGTTTAGCCGTGAAGGATTTAGCGGTTTCCAAAGCGTTTTATGAAAAACTGGGGTTCTCGGTGTTTGGTGGTAGTATGGAACAAAACTACCTCATCATGAAAAATGGAGATGCGCTCATAGGTCTTTTTCAAGGTATGTTTGAGCAGAACATCATCACTTTCAACCCAGGCTGGGACCAAAATGCGAATACTTTGGAAACCTTTGATGATGTGAGAGCCATACAAAAGACTCTAAAGGAAAATGATGTTGTATTAGCTTCAGAAACAGATGAGACAGGCTCTGGACCGGGAAATCTTGTATTTACGGACCCCGACGGTAATTCGATTCTCATTGATCAACATATTTGATTCGAAAACAAGAGCTTTCAAAATAAAGGCGGCCCAGATTTCCAAGCCGCTTTTTTCCTATTGGAGTATGTTCCTACAATTTAATGCCCACTCCAAAACCAATTATCCAGGGATTGATGTCCACATCGGCATCCACCGTAGCATTGAGCGCCGACGTAGCGTCCACGGTAACATCGGTACTCAAGAACAATCTTTTGATATCTATATTCAGAAACCATTTGTCATTGAGCATGTAGTCTAAACCGCCCTGCAACGCAAAACCAAGGGATGTATCATATTGCACATCATCTGCAACAGGCCCCTCATCCACGCCATAGAAAAAAGTGAGATTTACCCCGGCCCCGACGTAAGGGACAAAGTTTCCTCCCGTAAAATGATATTGGCCCGTTAAGGTAGGTGGAAGTAACCAGACCCTCCCCAAATCCAAATCGCCAGCCGTTGTGCCAACAGCCTCTACATCATGTCGGGCTGTGGCCAAAATCAGTTCCAACGACCAATTTTCATCAAAGAAGTATGAGATGTCCAATTCTGGTACAACAGCAGTAGCGATGGAAGCATCTCCGCCGATGGTTTCGATATCTGCACTTTCGTCGGGGGCTACCACAATTCCCCGAAGGCGAAATTGCCATTTGCCAAAAGTATCATCCGATGGGTCTTGGGCCAAAGCCGAATGGATTATGCCAAAAAACACTACCATCATGAAAATTTCTATTTTTCTCATCTTCACATTTTTAAAATTTAGCCAAAACTACTTCCGTCCCCCGTCAAAGAAAATGACCTTTATCATTGCCCAGAGTTGTAGTTAGACGTATCAAAAGAGGGGAAAATAGGACGTAGGTCTTCAGAACGGACAGAAAATAAATAGGTAATTTGCAAATTATAAGTGCACATTTATCATGGAAGGATTAATGTTATACAAGTTTCAATTGTTGATCACCGTCATTTTGTTGGTGATCGTATTTGCCCTAAACTCTTTGGCTAAAAGGGCGATTAGAAGATTTGGGAAGAGCAGTTCCATAAACATGAACAGCAGAAAGATCATTTTTTATCTAAGTAATCTCATTTTCTACGGGCTCGCGGTTATTGTTATCACTTTGGTTTGGGGAGTAGGATTGCGGGAATTCTCTGTTTTTATTTCTTCTTTTTTAGCCGTAGTTGGGATTGGTTTCGTGGCCCAGTGGTCTATTCTTTCCAATTTAACGGCAAGTGTCATTCTTTTCTTCAGTCACCCTCTGCGATTGGGCGATCGCGTACGTGTTTTGGACAAAGACTTTGATTGGACCGGTATCGTTGAGGACATTAGTGGTTTCTATCTTTTTATGCGGACGGATGATGGCCGAAGAATCACCATTCCCACAAATCTGGTCATTCAAAAGGGAATTGAAATTTTGGTGTAAAGCCCCTTGGGCTTCAGGGAAAAAATTCGATAAAGCCCAATTCAAAACCTTGAATTGAACATCGGCGAGGGCAAAAAAGAATGGTCATCGAAAATGACCGGTGTATTCCATTCCTATACTTAGGGTTTCATCTAATTTTGATGGAATTCAATTTTTACCTTCAGAAAATTCTGCTATTTTGTAGTCCCATTTAGTGTATACCTTTAACCAATGAACCCTTCCGCATCCGGCTGGATCAATAAATTTGGATACTTGGTCCAAAAACAATCCCTAGACGTTTCAAGTCAGGAAGAACTCTACCTCCAACTCAAAAAAATTGGTTTTGTTTATGGTATCCATATCGATGTTTTTCCCTTGGTTCAGCCCGAGCATAAACTTACCGAAGATGAAATTGCAAAGATCAATTTATTGGTCGCCTTGTTCCTTACGTATAAACTAGAGCGTCAAAGCAATGGATTCAGGGATTTTGTGGAAACCGTTTTCGCCTATTACAGGTCCTTGGAAGTTGGGAAAATTTCCTTTCTGAACAAAATACTAAGCGCCAAACACACGGAATCCCAATTGGAAAAACTAATAGATTCCCGCATTTATCTTGGCGGAAGTGCCTTTAGCAGAGCATTTGGGAATAGTATTACCAACTCTCTACTTTTTGTAGATGTTTTGATTTTTAGAAACTATCTGAAAAACAAAATTTCCATCGTGGAACATGCCAAAATGATAGAGTATGTGACCATGAATATTGCCTACCACGCGTTGAATTCCAAAGAAACCAACAAGAATGATGCTAAGTTTATCCAGTTGTTGGCCGCTTCGCTCACCTATGTTGATTTGAAGGACACCTATTTTGACCGCACTTACCGAGACCTGTTAAAATTGAATTTCACCATCGAGGAAAAAAACTATTTTCTGGATATGGCCTGTTTGACCATTTGGGAGGATAAGTCTGTCGATTCCGCTGAAATGCAATATGTATACAGCTTAGGAATAGACTTGGGAAAATCAGAAAGCGCAGTAAAGGCCTCTTTGCATTTTGTTTTTGATTTTTTTGAAAAAAATAAGGAACGTATCGGTTATTTGAACGACAAGAATGTTGCTTTTCAATTCTATCAAGGAATGTCCAAAAACGTGAGCAAGCTTATTTTGAGAAATAGCAAAAGACTCAAAAAAGAGCTTACCGAGAGCAAAGAACTGGTTTCGCTTTTGTCCAAATCCACGGTAAAGGAACTCAGTCCCGAAGAGAAAAGAAGAATGCAAAATCAGCTTTTGGATATTTTCAAAACCATACCATCGTTAGCCATTTTTATGTTGCCAGGCGGTGCCATTCTTTTACCTATTTTTATCAAGTTGATACCAAAACTGTTACCCTCCGCGTTTGATGACAATCGCATAGAAGAACGGTGAGGGTTTATGCGAAAAAACTAGCTATAAGAAAAATCTATATTAATTTTTTTTGCTATTTAAATAATTGAAAATCAATTTTTTGATTTTATTTATTCCAACCATAACTTGAAGTCTTTAACACGTTCTCGACTTACGATGATTTCCTGCTCACTGAACCGATTCATCTTTAGCTGAAGCCTGGAATTGGTATAGGAAATGATATCTTTTATGTGATTGATGTTAATATAGAATTTGCGGCTGACCCGAAAGAAAGTTTTGGGAGAAAGTTCTTCCTCTAGATTTTCCAATGTAGTGTCCAAGAGGTAATTCCTTCCGTCCAACGTCGCCGCATAAGTACCTTTGTTTTCGCTGTAAAAGCACTCCACTTCATCCGAGTTGATAATCTTAATGTGTTGTCCTACTTTGGCGGTAAATCGCTTTTTGTATTCCCTTTCCAAGGGATTGGTGAGAAGTTTTTTTATGTCGTTAAAATCTACGGAAATCTTCTGTGCCGATGGGGTAAGATCGCGATACTTTTTCATCGCGCTTTCCAACTCTTCATCATCAATGGGTTTTAACAGGTAATCTATGCTGTTCAACTTAAAAGCCTGTAGTGCATATTCATCGTATGCCGTTGTAAAAATAATAGCGCTCTTCACCTCGATGACCTCAAAAATTTCAAAAGACAGACCATCTGATAATTGGATATCCAAAAAAATAAGATCGGGATGAGGATTGTTCTGAAACCATTCGATGGATTCATCCACCGAGTGGAGCATGGTGGATACTTCAACATCCAACTCCCCCAGTAACCGATTCAACCTTCTTGCGGCAGGTTTTTCATCTTCAATAATTATTACGTGCATACGCTGTGTTTTAGTGCCAAACGTAAAGGGGCCCTTCGGCCTAACAAATTATCTTCTAAATTTTTTGGCTTCTTCCCTATCCTTATCCATGTATTTTTGGATTTGGCGTTCTTCCCAGCTCTTTGGGAAAAGTGGGTTGTAATTAAACGTATTGGCGGCGTGAAAAAGGATTCCTATTCCCCAAAAGAACAGGGTTACAAAATGTCCCCACTGCCAAAAGTTTTCCGTATGGAGCATTATATTGATAAGAATAAAAGTGTTCACAACGATATAGACCGTTAGGTGAATGTAAAATCCTTTCAATTGATCAACACGTTTCTTCGCTCTTTTCATTTTATCATCTGCTAACTCTTCCATGATTATTTCCATTTTTTGATTTCACTGTTTTGTTCCTTTTCCAAGAATTCCTTGATTTTTCGTTCTTCCCATTGCTTTCCAAAGAAAGGGTTTAAATTATAGGTCCGTATCGCGTGAAATAAAATCCCCAAGCCCCAACCGAACGCGGCCCATAGAAACCACATGTACCGCCATTCGTTTATGTAATAATTCAAGCCGGCCAGGCCGGTTATTACTATGGTAAAGGAAGTAAGATTCCTATAAAATTTTCGAATCTTATCTACTTGCTCTTTAGCCTTCAAATACTTGTTTTCGTTGCGATTGGATTCCATGACTGCTTTTCCTTGGTCGATTTTAAATTTACATCAAAATTGATCTTTTTCCATCAATTCTTTGATTTTGCGTTCCTCCCAGTCCTTTCCCATAATTGGATTGAACTCGAAAGCGTTCATCCAATGACCGGTTAGCCCTATTCCCCATCCTATTGCAGGAAACAACACCCAGGCAAAAGTACTGGTCAAAAAGTTTAGGTAGGCCAACCCGGAAATAACCACGATGTAGATAACCAGATGGGAATAGAATCCTTTGATGTTTTCTACCTTTTCTTTGGCCTTTTTGTACTTGTACTCTGTTATATTTTCCATTTTTTATGTGTTTAAGTTACCATTGAATTACATAACAAATTTCAGAATATAGGAACATTTTGGAAAAAGGCTTTGACTGAACCGTAGATTTTAAGGGATGGGTTGCGAAAGCAGGACCAATGAAGCTTCTCAGAAATCTTCTTTATCCATGAGCTCTTTTATCTTCTTTTCTTCCCAACGTCTGCCCCAGAGCGGATTATATCCATAAGCTTCCATGGCATGGGATACCACGCCAAATCCCCAACCTACCGTAGGGAAAATGGCCCAAAGAAAGTCCGTGGTCCTAAAATTGAGCCACCATAAAAAAGGAACCACCAAAAAATAAGCAATTAAATTTCCATAAAACCCTTTTATGGACTCCACCCGCTCTTTGGCTTTTAAATACCGTTTTTCTTCAATAAATTCCTCCTGCTTTTTTGTGCCCAAAACAGGCTGTGTCAGCATGGGCAAGGACACCTTAAAGTCGGATTTGGTCTTTTGTATCTCTACTTCTCTATCCGTGAGAATACCATACCGTTGCCGTATGTTCTGCAAACCAACCCCACTACTTTTTTTAACGACCTGTTTCTCCTGTAGATTATTGCTTACCCTAAGCATACCGGATTCTTCGAAGACTTTGATGACCAAGGGCCTGGAAGAGGTGACAATATTGTGCTTCACGGCATTCTCCAAAAGTAACTGTAAGGACAGTGGAACTATTTTCGCTTCGGGATCATCGGCCTTATCTGGAATATTGAACACGATACTATCTTCAAAGCGCATTTTTAAAAGGCCCACATAGGTCCTGGCAAAATCCAATTCTTCATTGACAGTCACTAAATCCTTGTTCTTTTGTTCCAGAACGTACCGGTATACCTTGGACAGGGAAGTAGTGAACTTTTGAGCCTGACGGGGGTCTTCTTCAATTAGGCTGGTCAACACATTCAGACTGTTGAATAAAAAATGGGGATCCAATTGGTTCTTCAGCGCATCAAAGCGAGCGGAAGCGGTACCGGCAATGATTTTTTGCTTTTTAACCTCCTTTTGTTGCAACGCCCTATAAAAATAAAAGGCATGTGCGAACAGAGATGCTACCAAGGTAATCACCAGGGCGACAACGTAAGAATCAAAGCTTTCGTTTTTAATAAATTCAATAAACGTATCTCCGGTATCGTAAAAATGAACCAAATAGCGTAAAAAGCAGTACGTAATGATAGTAAGCAAAAAGGAGCCTATCGCGCCGTACCACAACCTTTTCTTGGGAGTTGTTTCCCAACTGTACCGAATACTCAGCCCATCATAATAATACGAGTTGACAAAAGTGAGTCCAAAGGAAAAAATGGCGCTGATGATAATACTACGGATGATAGCTCCCCAAGAATAGTCGCCATCCGTCAAAATACTGAGAAGGGCGGCTACAAAGGTGATAATAAGGGAAAGTCGTATGACCCGTAAAATGTTATTCATGTATCAAGACTTGCACTGCTCCAAAACCCGTTTGGCTTCATTTTCTCCCCACTTTGGGTAAAACGGAACTTCAGATTTAAAGGTAGCAAAAAGTTCCAAGGCCTTTTCCACGTCCTTACAGTACGGTGCGGTGTCCTTCCCAAAATAGCGGGCGGAACCCATATCCCAATTTGCCTTCGAATAAACCACACGCGGATTTTCAGGGGCGAGTTCCAAGGCCTTTTGATACAATTGTGTATTTTTTCCAGCTAAGGTCATACCGTAGGTGGCACCGTCGAATGCGATCCATGCTGTATTTATCATCGCTTCTTGCACTAAAAGCTCCGGATTATCTGGGGACATTGACTTAGCCAAATCCAAAAACTCCTTCGCTTTTTCCAACTGCTGCGTCAGTTTGACCTTGTCTTTCTCACCAAATGAAACAATTGTGTTCAGTTGGGCCACGTAGTAGTGAGGTAGCCAATTGTCCTGCTCTGCCATGGCAATACGTTCAAACAAGTTGGAAGCTTCAGTTATTTTTTTGTCCTTCCATAAATCAAAGGCTTTTTCCATACCCTTGGTGTACTGATCTTGGGCCTGTGCCCATCCAACAAATAGCAATGCCATGATAAGTGTTTTTTTCATTTTTCAATTGATTTTGGTTATATCTAACTTCTTTATTTTTTGACTGTTCGTTTCTTGATGATGGTCCAAATATCTTGGATATCCGCTATCTTATGGAAATAGGCTTACCGAACTGTATGATTTTAAGGATGAATTGTGGACAACGGAAAAGTTGTGCGAGTGTTGTCCCGCCTTCCATGTCAACGGTTTATCGTATTTTTCAGAAATTTTGGATGTAATCCCAACAGGGGTAACTTTCATGGTAGATTCTCATTACTTTCAAAATGTTGCGATTTTTTCGAAGAATACGACAAGATTTGTTGCGCGAAAAACGTTTTTCTAGCTATCTATTCTATGCTTTAGGCGAAATTATCTTGGTTGTGGCCGGGATATTGATTGCCTTGCAGATTGACAATTGGAACACCAAGAAGAAGAATTTAGATGCAGAGAGGGCTTATCTTAAATCATTAAATATAGAATTCTCAACGAATTTGGTCACCCTTGAAAATACCCTAAAAGAAAATGAGGATTTGATAAAGGCCCTTGATAAACTCACCGGTCTTTTTGATCCCGACACCCTGGAAAGTATTTCCGAAAAGAAGGTCGCGCTTTTTTTAAATCCACTGGGCAAAGAAGTGGTTTACTATCCTGTGAGAGGGGTAATGAACGATATTATCAGTTCTGGAAACCTAAATTTGATACGAAACAGTGAGCTAAGGCAAAAAATAGCATCTTTCAACAATGAGCTAAAAAGAGTGGAAAATCAGGAAAGGGTGGCTTCCGAAATCCGGGCCAACGTCATGCAGATAACAAGCCAAAATGGAAGTTTTGCCATGATGTTCGCAGAAATCTCAGGGAACAAAACAAGGGTCCCGGAGTTTAGACCAAAAAGCAACAAACAGCTGTTCACAGTTCTAGAACTTGAAAACAATCTGGAACTGTACAAACAAGTTACCTTGACCACCAATAACTATTTTTATAAAGGGCTTAAAAAGAACATTGAAGATATTCTTTATAATATCGAAAAAGATTTAAACTAGGGAACGAAGTGCTGCGATTTTTAAAGAAACTAAGACAAGGTTTTTTATCCGAAGGTAATTTTTCCAAATATTTAGCGTATGCCCTAGGTGAAATAATATTGGTTGTTTTGGGAATTCTTATTGCACTCCAAATCAACAATTGGAACGAAAGGAGAAAAACCGATGAAGAACGTAAAACACTTTTATCCGCTTTACTTTCGGATGCGGACACAACCCAAAAAAGGTTGGATGGGGCGTTGAAAATGACAGAAACCATTAACAATGATCTCCTTTATTTTCTTGGTTTGGTTCAAAAAAGTGAGGGCACGGTTCCTATAGATACGCTTAAAAGCTATTCCAGCAGTGTGTTCCAAGTAGCTAATTTTAAACCCGCAACTTCTACCTATGACACGGCAATTTCCACGGGAGACATAGGACTTCTCAAGAATCCTGATTTATTGGACACCTACATTCAATTCAAGGATAATTACGACTGGTTTGTACTGCATCAAAGGATATCCGGTGATATGGTCTATTTGGGCAACGTCTGGCAGTTCAGGAAAAAGTTGGGCAGTACGCGCCTATTTATGAAGGACATGGGTCCTCTTCCCAAAGAATTTGACTTGGCCGATAAGGACTTTTACAATTTAATCACGGAAAAGGAGGTCTTTGCTACCTTCGAAAGCATGCAATGGCTTATTCGAAATCAATATGATGCCCTTCATCGCGCCCGAACGGCCAATCAGCAAATTATAGCTTTGCTCCAAAAAACACTAGATTCCCAATAGGCAAGAATTCGCAGCAATGTACATACCGCATTATTACAAAAACGAAAACGCAGATGAAATCCGGGAATTCATTCGTCAAAATAGTTTTGGGATTTTGATCAATCAACTGGATGGAAAACCATGGGCCACCCATATCCCCTTGGAATTGGAACAAGGCCCAAAAGGGAAGGCAACTTTAGTGGGACATATCGCAAAAGCAAATCCACAGTGGAAAGCTTTTGAATTGAATCCGAAGGTACTTTGTATTTTCAACGGACCCCATGCTTACGTATCCTCATCGTGGTACAAGGAAGAGGAAGTGCCCACATGGAACTACATAGCAGTACATGTTTATGGGACACTTCAGGTTTTAAGCGAGGAAGAAACCATGAAATCACTATATCGCTTGGTGGATAAATATGAACTGGATTCTGAAAACCCAGTTTCCTTAGAAGACATGGCGCCGAAAACCTTGAGACAAGTCAAAGGCGTGGTGGGTTTCTCAATTGCTATTGAAGAAATTCAAGCGGCCTACAAATTGTCGCAAACGCGTCCTAGCGATCATAATCGCATCACTGAGGAACTTAAGAAACGGAAAGACCCAGGAAGTCAAGGAATTGCAAGGAAGATGGATGCATCCAAATTCTGATTCCTATTCGTTATCCTGAAAATGGGTATCGGCCCAATTGGAATATCTCGGGTTATCCACGTGCATAATCCAAATCTCGTCCGTATACTTTCCTTTCATTTTAGACTGGTATGCCGCGTAGGCATCTTCATTTTCCTCAAATTTGGCAAGATACACATAGTTCAAGTTGTTATCGGGATTCTTGAAGTATTGTGCGTCCAGGCCTTGATCTTTCAGTTGCTGCATAAAACGTTTTAAATAGGACTCATTTTTGAAAACGTTGGCCACGATATAATGCCCTTGTCCTACGCCATCCAAACTTATGAATTTCTCTATCGGTTTATAGGCGCCACCTGTAAAAGCACCTGTTTTGGCCTTTTTGGTCTTGTTGTTTTCCGCTAAACGCGATTGGGCATAGACTTTTTCGAGGGAATCCAAGTCCCTTTGTTTTGCAGAATACAACCTTTTGGCCGCCTCTTCGAGCTCTGGATTATTTCCGGTTTCTTGTTTTACCATCCGCATGACCATTTCGAATCTTTTTTCAAACTCTTTTTGCCTGTTTTCCTCTAATGAGTCCAGTCGAAAAATCAATTCGTTTATCACCGCGTAATTGTCCGCTTGTTGTTCTTGAAGTTTTTTGACTTGTTCTTCCCAAAATGCAAGATCTTCCTTATTGGTCGGTCTTAACTTGGTCGTTGCATTCAATTTGTTCTTGGGCGTTTTCTTTTTATCCTTTGAATCAGCAACAAAGGTTCCTTCCAAAACCTTATCATCCTCTTCGTTTGCGGCAAATGCATTTTGGGAGAGCGTCGGCACAAATGAAAATGCTATGCTGACTTCATGGGTAACTCCGAGATTGCTCAAATTGTTGTTGACATTTTTCTCAAAATTATAGCCGAAGGACAACCGCCTGTTCAGGTTAAATCCGGTACCCGCTGAGAGCCCATAGAACTGATCATAACCTCCTTGCAACCAACCTAATTTTGGTAAATCCAAGATGAGACCGCCGCCAAATACGGGGTCGTTGCTTCCTTCAAAGCGAGCTCTTGCCAAAGGCAGTAACCTACCATCCTGAAAAATGCCAGCACCGTTCTCAAAAGTATGGGCAAATTGGATATGCCCAGAAAAGGTTTTTTCACTGAACTCGGATAAGGATTCACCAGTCCTAATATTGTAATCGAGAAGATTTTGGGCAAAGATGCCAAAATCAAACTGACCCAGAGAAAGATTAAACCCAGGTTGAAAGGAAATAATCGCATTCTCCGAGGCACCGTCCAACACAGGATCTTCTTCCAAGGTTATGGCCCTTCCGGCATCAAGACTGCTTACATAATATGGGATGTTCACACCAAAACTCAAGTTGCTCTTCTTTCCCAGTTGGACCCCATGGGCATAATTGGCCATAATACCCAAATTGGTAATAATCCCTTCTTGCTGATTGTACAGGCTTACACCAAGACCGATTTGGTCGTTGATCCGTCCACTATAGCTCAAGAAATAATTTTGGTTATTATCATTAAAATCAGCGCCTTGACTTCTATGGAAAAGATTGATGTACGACTTGTCTTCGCGAACTGCTGAAAATGTTGGGTTAATCAAGAATCTATTGAACTTCAATAAATTCTGGAAGGGCACATTGTAGCTTACATACGGGTTGGTATCCTGCGCGTGCAATATGAAGTTGACCGAGCAAAATAGAGACAATATTAAACCATATAGAAGGGTATTATATATGCCATTTTTGGGGGTGAGTAGTTTTTTGACCATAGCCTTTCTTTTTTTTGTAGGTTAAGAGGACCTGGGGGAACAGGTAGCAATTTTTTTTATTTCTCATCAGTAAGTTTGGGACTTCTTGTAAGAGATTTACTATAAATATTTATCAATGTTATTAATTTTTTCGGTAAAACACCAATTTTATCGATGAAATGAAACGAATTCCAGTTCAAATTACATTAATAATCTGTTTTTCACACAATTACCGGTTTTATCCTGCCCATTCTAATTTGGTGTGCCGAATGTTCCTTTCTAGCTTTACCTTCGTA
>NZ_CAKZYF010000025.1 GCF_937884665.1 uncultured Allomuricauda sp.
GCCATACTTTGTGTTGGACTAGAAAATCAATACTTATGTAGATAAAGGAGTGACCGCCCGAATCACAATTAAAATTCGTTGGGATTTGTCGGTTTAATCAGTTGCTATGAACAAGCTCCCCATATACACGTTGGTTTTTCTTCTGCTGGGTTCTGGATGTGGTTCCAAGCATGAAGATTATCTGGCTCTATATGAAGAAGGTGAAGAACTTTTGGCAGGACCTCTTGGGGTAAATTCCACGAGCTCCAACGCCTTCGGATTCGAAGTTCCCGGACTTTCCTTCACAGACCAGGCAAAGTTTGCCACTGGGAATTCCTTGTTCAACCAATCTTGGGTATCATCCCCTGCATCCACTACGGCGCGCGACGGGCTGGGCCCAACCTTCAATGCCCGAGCCTGTGCATCCTGCCATTTCAAGGACGGAAGGGGCAAACCCCTTATTCTTGGCGAAAAAACAAGTGGTTTTTTAATGCGTTTGAGCCAATCAGGGCAAGATGAATATGGGGGTCCTCTTGGATTGGAAAATTATGGTACACAAATACATGACCTCAGTAATCGCGGCATTCCGTATGAAGCAAAGATAAAGGTACAATATGACACCATACGTGGTGCATATCCCGATGGCAAAACTTACCTCCTCTACAAACCTATCTATACTTTTGAAGAGGAAAACTTTGGTCCTATTTCAAATGCCATGACCTCTCCCCGAATTGCACAGCAAACGATTGGAATGGGACTTATAAGTGCATTACCGGACAGTGAAATATTAAAACTTGCCGATGAATTTGATAAAAATGGAGATGGTATTTCAGGAAGGCCCAATTATGTTTGGAATTATGATACCCAAGAAAAAGATTTAGGCAAATACGGTTGGAAAGCCAACGCCCCAAGCTTGATGACCCAAATCGCCAGCGCTTTCCACGGAGATATGGGCCTGACCAATCCCGTTTTTTTGAATGGCGACTGCCCGGATCCCCAAGTGGACTGCAATAACGCACCCAATGGAGGAGAACCGGAAGTGACCGCCAAGCAAATGGAAAAGGTTCTTTTTTACCAAGCTTCCCTTTCTGTGCCCAATCGCAGGAATGCCAAGGATGAAAATGTTCTCAAAGGTAAAGCCCTATTTACAGAACTAAACTGCGTGGGCTGTCATGCCATTAATCAAACTACGGGAGATTTCCCCATAAATCCCCTACTGGAGAACATTCAGATAAAACCCTATTCAGATTTTCTTCTTCACGATATGGGGGAGGGACTAGCGGACAATCGCCCAGATTATGAGGCCAATGGCAGAGAGTGGCGAACCCAACCCTTGTGGGGCATAGGACTTATTCCAACCGTGAACAAACATACCTTTTTCCTGCACGATGGTCGTGCCCGAAGTGTAGAGGAGGCCATTTTGTGGCATGGAGGAGAAGCAGAAACCATCAAAAAGAACTTTATGAACCTCTCCGAAAAGGAACGCAAACAGCTTCTTGCTTTCATCAATTCACTTTAAATTTGAACTATGCAAAAGGTGCGATTTCTATTCTTCATTTCAGTAGGATTCCTTGTTTTCAGCTGTAAGCCAAAGTCCAAAGCAGAGAAGGATGGATTTGATGTTGGATTTTTGCTCCAGGAAGTGACGCAAAAAGTCATTATTCCTAGTATGAAAGAGTTTACCGATGAAGCCTCCAAACTTTCCAAAGAGATACATACCTATGCAGAAAATCCAAACCTGGAACAACTGGAAACCGTTCAAAGGCAATGGGTACGTACGGCCTATGCCTATGAGCGCACCTACAATTTCCATTTTGGACCGGCAAAGTCAAAGTTTTTGCACCAAGCCATTTACAATTGGCCTACAGTACCGAACACTATTGAAAACCAAATTGAATCAGGGGAAGTCAAGGAATCAAATATGCTCAAAGCCAGTCCACAAATAAAGGGTATTGCCGCACTGGAATATCTACTTTTTCAGGAGGATTTGAACACGACCAACGCAAAAATGACCCAGCAGCCGGAGCGCAGGGAATATCTGGCCGAGGCCGGTAAATTTGTAGAAGCTCAGGCAAAGCGATTGCTCCGTATTTGGAATACTGAAGGTGACAATTATGCCCAGACTTTTATAAACAATGAAGCCAGTGGTATCAACAATTCTTTTAACCTACTCTTCAACGGACTGTACAATGCAGCGAACACTGCCAAAGTCACTAAAATTGGTAAACCTGGTGGCTTCGAAAAGTCTCCGCGCACCAATCCCAAAAAAGTACAGGCACCCTATAGTGATGAGTCATTGGCATTGACACAGAATTCCATAGAAGTCATCGAAACCGTCTTCTTTGGAAAGGAGCACCCCAATATTTCACAATATATCTCCTCAATGATTGATGATGAGACCACAAACCGGCGAATCAAAACGGCGATAGAAGAAACCAAACAGGCCATTGCAGCCATTCCCGTGCCTTTGGACGAGGCTGTCGATGCTTATCCGGCAGAAGTTGAAAACTTGCACGCAAAACTCACGGCCCTCAATATATGGATGGGTGTAGATGCTAGAAGTATCCTCTCCGTAATCATTACCTCAACCGATAACGATGGCGATTAATTCAAACACTAGGTCTATGTTTCAAACCAAATCAGAGATTACCAGAAGAGATGTTGTGTTTCTTTTTACTTCTTTTCTAGTCTTTTCTTTTGTACTTGTTTCCCAGGAAAAGGTATCTGCAAAAAAGGTAGAATCAAAGTATTTTAAACGCCTTTACCAAATCAACGACTCGGTTTATCGCTCAGACCAACCCAACAGAAAAGGCTTTAGGGAATTGGAAGCTAAAGGAATAAACTCCGTAATCAACTTCAGACGAAACGTAAGGGATGACAAAAGAGCAAGAGATACCAAGTTGCGCCTTGAGCATTTCCCGTTAAAGACCAGTGAACTGTCCGAAGAACAGATTGTGTCAGCCTTAAAGCTCGTACAAGCTGCCGAGAAACCAGTATTGATTCATTGCTGGCACGGCTCGGATAGAACGGGGGCCATAGCCGCTGCTTATCGTATTGTTTTTGAAGGATGGGAAAAGGAGAAAGCCATAGCGGAACTGCGGAGGGATGAATTTGGTTACCATGAGAACTGGTATCCAAATGTGGTGGATTTATTGAAAAACCTGAATGTAGGGGAGATACGAAACGTTTTAGGAATCAAACAATGAAAAGAATATTTTTTGCACTATTTGTTTTAGGCCTGTCAATGGCCTGTAAAAACACGGACAGAAAAGAAGGCAATACTCCAAAACAGGAAGTCAACGTATATACCCATCGTCACTACCCTCCAGATCAAGAACTGTTCGCCCAATTTGAAAAAGAGACGGGAATTCAGGTAAACGTGGTCAACGCCAGCGCCGATGAACTGATTCAGAAAATGCAATTGGAAGGAACGGCTTCTCCGGCCGACGTCCTGATAACCGTGGATGCAGGGAGATTGGTTCGCGCCAAAGAAAAAGGATTGCTGCAGTCTGTCCAATCCGACATTTTGGATTCCATTGTCCCTTCCCATTTACGGGATGGGGACAAGCAATGGTTCGCCTTGACCAAAAGGGCCCGTGTCATTGTATACGCCAAAGACCGTATTGATCCCGAACAGCTTTCTTCCTATGAGGATTTGGCCTCTGATGTTTGGAAAGGTAGGTTATTGATTCGATCTTCAAGCAATATCTACAATCAATCCTTAATGGCATCGCTAATTGCAAATTTAGGAGCGGAAAAGGCAAAAGCATGGGCAGCTCAAATCGTTGATAATATGGCAAGGGACCCTAAAGGCAACGACCGTGACCAAGTTAAGGCAGTAGTAGCTGGTGAAGGTGATCTGGCAATTGTAAACACCTATTATGTAGGACGCATGATAAACTCGGATGACCCTGTGGAGGCAAATGCGGGAAAAGGTGTCGGTATTTATTTTCCAAACCAAAATGATCGTGGAACCCATGTGAACATCAGCGGAGCTGGCGTGGCAAAGTACGCTCCAAACAAAGGAAATGCGATAAGGTTCATCGAATTCTTGGCAAGCACTGAGGCACAGGCGGTATTTGCTGAAGCCAATTATGAATATCCTGTGAACAAGAATGTGGAAGTTGCTACCTTGTTAAAGTCTTGGGGTTCGTTCAAAGAAGACAATTTGGAACTATCAAAATTGGGCACCAATAACAAATCTGCGGTGCTGCTTTTTGATGAGGTCAATTGGAAATAGGCTTTTCTCTTTTGCGAAAGGATTCGCTATTAGAACGAATAGCTTTACATTTGAGGCACTGTTCATCCAGTGAAACCGCTTAATGTGTGTTACCTTTTAAAACCTTAAGAAGAGACACCAATTCATGGTCCCTGTTTACGCTGCTTTTCGTAGGTTTCGTAACCCTCCCCCTGTTTGCCTTGTTCATCACCACTTTTTCAGGTCCTGGGGAAAGCTGGGGACACTTGGTCAAAACCATTTTGTTCAGATACACTATCAACTCCCTAGCGTTAGTTTTGGGAACCTCATTTTTTGCAACGGTATTGGGCGTTTCTTCCGCGTGGGTGGTGAGCAGATATCAAATTCCGGGCAAACGTGTCTTTGAGTGGCTCCTAATATTGCCCCTGACCATTCCGTCCTACATTACTGCTTATGCCTATGCAGGAGTTTTTGATTATGGAGGAACATTTTCAAAAATCATGGATGGATTTGGTCTAACTTCCTTAAAAGTAGATATCTTAAATCTGCCAGGACTTATTTTCATTCTTTCCATTTCCTTATATCCCTATGTATATGTCGCCTCAAGGGCGATTTTCCTATATCAGTCAGGACGCCTCATTGAAGCTTCAAAAGCATTGGGTGCCAGCGAAATGCAAACGTTTCTTAGGGTAGTGGCCCCTTTGGCAAGACCTGCCATTTTTGGGGGCTTGCTCCTAGTTGTCATGGAAGTGCTCAATGATTACGGAGCAGCTAAATATTTTGGGGTCAATACACTGACCACAGGTATTTTTAGGTCCTGGTTTTCATTGGAAGAGCCAAATACCGCTGTTTTTTTATCTTGTATCCTCTTGGTCGTTGTCCTTTTCTTTGTGCTCTTGGAACGCTGGCAAAGAGGCAACAGAGCTTATCATATCTCTACAAAAGCGGATATCGAACTTCCTTGTCGGCCCCTTAAAAAAAAACAGAGATGGTTTGCTTTTCTAATCCCATTTTTTCCTGTTCTATTGGGATTTGTTGTGCCTGTTGCTCAACTAATGCAATGGTTATTTCTGACTTTTGAAAAGACCGTTTCATCATTTTATTGGACCATTGCTATACAAAGTGTATTTATTGCTCTGCTTGCAGCATTGCTTACCGTACTATTTGTACTATTGGCCATCTATCTTCCCAAGTGGAATCGGCTAAAATGGTTGAAAGGAAGCACACAACTTGCCACCATGGGGTATGCCATTCCTGGGGCCGTCTTGGCGATTGGAGTTATGATACCTACTTTGAAATTGGATCATTGGTTGATTCAACTAGCACAAAACCTAACAGGAAAATCGACTGGATTACTAATCAACGGAACGATCGTTGGGCTGGTCTATGCCTATATCGTTCGTTTTTTAGCCGTAGGATTTCGTCCTTTACAAGCAAGCCAATTAAAAATGGGCAAGGCCCTTTCAGATTGTTCCAACGTATTGGGAAAAGGACATTTAAAAACATTTTGGAATATCGACCTGCCCTTGCTTAAAACTGGAATTTTAAGTGCCGTAATCCTGGTTTTTGTAGATATCATGAAGGAATTGCCATTGACCCTTATCCTTAAACCATATCATATCAACACCTTGGCGGTAAAAGCCTATGAGTATGCCAGTGACGAACTTATTATGGAATCTGCTTTACCTGCACTGACCATCATTATCACTGGACTTGTCCCCATTATTTTTTTGAATAAATTGCTACTTGGCAATACGACACGGAAAATAAACAAAAAGCAACTCAACTAAATTATTGAAAGAACTGAAGCCGCTCATTCAAATATCAAAATTGGCCAAGTCCTTTCCTACGAGTGCTGGCAACGTAATCGATAAGGTTGATTTAGAAATTAAGCAAGCTACTATTGTTGCACTTCTTGGGGAAAGCGGCTCGGGGAAAACCACGTTGGCACGACTTGTTGCAGGACTCGAGGTGCCTGATAGTGGCACCATTAAAATCAATGGAGAATTGGTGGCTGGAGACCGTATTTTTGTTCCTCCGCAAAATCGGCCAGTTGGCATGTTGTTCCAAGACTATGCACTTTTCCCGCACATGACCGTATGGGAAAACATAACTTACGGCATACAAAATCTAAAAAATACCACAGAAGTTACCAATCAGGTGCTGGAATTGGTAGGGTTATCGCAATTTGGAAAACGATACCCGCACCAGCTTTCCGGGGGACAACAACAACGAGTAGCTCTGGCCAGAGCTTTGGCACCAAAACCTCAATTGCTCATATTGGATGAACCTTTTAGCAATCTAGATGCAAGTCTAAAATTGGATTTACGAAACGAGTTGTTCCATATCATACGATCAATTCAGCTAACCGCCATTTTTTTGACCCACGACACTCCGGATGCGATGGCTGTATCAGATGATATCGTAATACTAAAAGAAGGACGTGTAGCGCAGCAAGGAGATGCTGTTTCCCTCTATGAAAAACCAAAAAACGAATATGTTGCTTCGTTGTTCAGTCCGCTTGTGCATTTTGATTTCACGGATTTAGGCTTCTTTAAATTTGAACCCGTTACAGGGAAAACCTACGCGCTTAGGCAGGATGCCTTTAAAATCAATTCTTCAAAGGCTTCCTTCGTTTTTGAATCTGATGTTGACCAAAGTATTTTTTTGGGATCTCATTTTCTCAACACAGTTAGTCTTCCCAACAACAAAATACTTCATTTCACATCCCATCAAAAACTGGATAAAAAAATTGTTTTGGGATTCGACGAAAGTTCTCTTTTGGTTTTTGAAAGCTAGTATTCTGTCCTTAAACTCAGAAATATACGGTCAGGTTATCGTCCCGTTGCTTCAGGATAGTATTACTTCACCCATAATTTGAATATCCTTCGTAACTTTTAAAAAAATGTAAATCCTTTTGCGAGCTTCGAAAAACACTTCTTTTCATTTTGAGCATCAAGCTATGGCCACACAATTTACTCTGGCCATAGTCGATCAAGACCCTGAGGATGCAAAATGGGCGGCACTTCAATGCTTTAAAAGACTTGACGAATTGGAACTAAAGTTGAGTCGTTTTGTTCCAGATAGTGATATCAGCAGAATCAATACGCTAAAAGCCGATGAGCAACTGCTTCTAGACCGGGAGACATGGGAAGTCATGAAATTGGCGATACAAGTGCAGCAATGGACCCAAGGGGCTTTTGATATTGGCGTGGCAGAGCACATGAATATTTTTAGGGCCACCAAACAAGGAATCCTCAATGAATTTGAAATGGCCCTTGCCCTGGAAAAGGCCCAAAAACATAAACTCAAGGCAAGCCTATACTTAGATCCTTCCGAACCTAAGTTCTATTGTATGAAAGAAGGTATGCAGTTTGACCTGGGAGGTATCGGAAAAGGATATGCCTTGGACCAACTCGCAAGTGTTATGAAAACCCAAGGGATTCAAAACTACAGTATCGGAGCTGGTAACAGTACCTTTTTATCCGTAGGTGTGGATGCCCAAGGTAATCCGTGGCAGCATACACTTGCTTCAGAAACGATGAAAAATACCATTTTGGCCAACAATTTCGGCATTAGCGCTTCCGGAACTTTTCATCAAGGCAATCATATTTTTGACCCCCGGACCGGTAAAAACAGACTCGTATCAGCTGTAGACCGATTATGGGTGGCCGCCACCAATGCTACGCTTGCGGATGCTTTATCTACGGGACTATACCTGCTTTCTATCCCTGAAATTGAAACATTGGCTGAAAATTTGGATGAAATCCGTTGGGTATACTACAGTAAGGACGGAAAGTTATTTAGAACTTCTCAAAATAGCGTAAATTTATAACAGCAAGTTTCAGCGTGAACTTACACAACAACCACAATAAAAATATCATGGCAATTGATAGTACAACCAATAGGAGAAATTTTATAAAAAATTCAGCGCTTTTCGGAACCGGACTTGTTCTGGGCACACCCTTTAACATTACTGCAAATCCCCTCAAGGTCGGTGATAAGGTAAACATCGCCGTAGTAGGTTGTGGTGGTCGTGGAAGAGGGGTCATTTTCAATAATATTCCCAAAATTCCCAGTGCCAATCTTGTGGCTGTTTGTGATATTGTAGAAAGTAGAAGGGAACAGGCCAAGAATGAGTTCAACAGCATGTACGGGGCCAAAGTAAAGGCTTACGAGAATTTTCATAAAATGTTGGAAAAGGAAAACCTAGATGCCGTGGCGTTGATAACCCCTGATTTCTGGCACATGCCCCACGCTGTGGATGCCATGGAAGCGGGATTTCACGTGTATTGCGAAAAGGCAATGTCCAACAGTCTTACAGACGCTCGAAAAATGGCGGAATCCATGAAGAAAACTGGGAAGTTACTGCAAATCGGACGACAGCGGCGTAGCAATGACCGATACCGCTTCACTAAAAAAGTGCTTCTGGACCGGGAAAAAATGTTTGGTAGGCTTACCCATGCGATTGGTCAATGGAATCGTTCCCAAATCTGGACCCAACCGCCAAATAAACAAGATAAAATTGATATCAATAAAGTAAAACAATATGGTTTTGAGACCGTAGATCAAATCTACAATTGGAGAAACTACAAGAAGCTCGGTGGTGGTGTGGTTTCGGATTTGGGCTCACATCAAATTGATATTTTCAATTGGTTTTTTGATGCCTATCCCCATACGGTCTACGCTACGGGCAACAATTCCTATTTCAATTTTGAACAGGCCGATACCATGGCCACAATTCTTGAGTATGATACCCCAAAAGGTCCCGCAATAGGTATTTATGAGAATATTTCCAATTCCAGGGCTATTGGGGTGTACGAGCGTTTTATAGGAGATCATGGTGCCTTTATCATCTCAGAAGGAAAGGACAATAAGATTTATCGGGAATCGCGCGTGGATAGCAAGGCATGGGAAAAATATATCAATGCGGGATACATAACCAACTTGGCCGATATGCAAAAATATAAAGCCAAGGAATCCGGTGATTCAGGAATTAAAGAGACCGCTCCACAGGTGAGCTACGATATCAATGAGATGAAGGATATGGGCAAAATCTACAATTTAGCCGCCCATACTGCGCATTTTTACAACTTTGTGGAATCTGTGAGGGAAGAGGAACAACTGAATTATGATGCTATCACCTCCTACAAATCTGAGGTCTGTATTTATAAAATACATGACGCCATCAATCGAAAAGGAGATAAAGTGAAAATTCGTCCGAAAGAATACGAAGTTTAAAAGAGCAGAAAAATACCAGTATTCGATTTAAGATTTCCGGGGAGTTCCCAGTGATTCGCTTTTCACTTTTGGTTCAAAAACCCACAGTTGGGAAGCCAATCCTTCTCGTTTTTCGGAGGTTTTACCGTTTTCGTCCTCCACTTAATCGAATATCCCCTGCTTTTTGCTTTATCCACTCAATGGAAATATCAACTGGCTCCGTATTTTTGGCAAAGGCGGTGTTGTGACCTAATTCGGAAAACAAGGTATATTCAAATGGTTTTCCGTTCGCTTTGAGAGCATTAAGTTGCTCTATGCACAAACCTACCGGTATTTGTATATCTCTATTGCCAAATACCCATAGCCCAGGGATAAAAAGCTTACCAAGTGATACCTTGGGGTCCGTACCTTCTAATATATAGCGGTCTGGGTCGTGTCGTACGTGCTCACGTGCGTCCGCCTCCGTGTGGCTATCCCAAAAATTGGTATCCCCATCGGTATAAAACTGAAATCTAAGTTGTTCCAGAGTTGTAATTAAAGGACAACTAAAGAAGACCATAAAATCCACTGATGGATTTTTGTTTGCCGCAATCGGAATAATCCATCCTGCTTGACTAAAACCTACAAGTCCGATCGGGATATTTTCATTGTGCTTGCGAAGTACACCTACAGCGGCGCTCGCATCCTCTGCCAATAAATTGAGATTGGAAGGGTCAACATTGTTTGTTCCCACTTCCGGCCCAACATACACCCCTCCGGATGCTCCAACTCCCCGCTTATCATACGTAAATACAGAAAGACCATCTTTAGCCAAACGTTTTGCAAAAGTGGTCATTCTGGGCACAGAGTCCGAACCATGAACAATTACCAGTGCTGCGGTAGGGTTTTTAGGTTGGTACATTGTACCCGCCAAACGCACCCCTTTGCTTGTAAATGTGATATCCTCGGTCACCAATTTGGGGGATTGCGCTTCCGTTTGACTTAAAGGAGTGCTAAAGAGCAGTGCACACAGGTATATCTTACACAGAATAGAAATTTTACCTGGTCTGGCGACTCTTCTGTTATCCGCGAGGGCACGCATTATTTCTCCCATATTTTTTAACTTTTATATTCAAGATTTTTCTCCTTGGTCGGTTCTCTTTCCCTTTAGATGATGAATAACCTCAAGGTCTATTTTGTAGGCCATACTTTTCTATTCCCATACATCCTTTATCATCTGAAGTGTATTTTTTGTTCACGCAACGCTTTGACCTCCAAACTTACTGTTTTCTTTGTTTGAACAACCAATGTAACAGGAAGTCCTCCCTAAGTGCAAATTCTTGTGCAAAATGACAATCGCCAACGGACTGGCAGGGATAACTATACTCTGTGTAGAAGTATTTTTTACCATCATCGATCTTCGCAAAAATCTCTTCCCTGTTGAGATAATGGTCTATGGTATCTTTTCTATGGGTATAAACGGGTGCATATCCCACCTCTTCCATAGTTTTTATCAAACCCCGGGTTCCATCTTCATCCCGTTTTGAATTTGCATCTACCCTATGGATAAAGCCCCATACTGGCAAGTCGTTGAAATCATCAGATCTTATTCTGGAATCCACAAAACTGTAGATACCATCTCCTGTGCTAAAAGCACTGCTGAGAGGCACCAGCGCCGCAAACTTTTCCTTGAATTTTGCCCCTAAATACCAAGTGCCTATGCCACCCATTGAGTGACCCACAAGATATATCCTTTTCGCATCGATTCTCGTATTGTTCGTCAAAATAGAGTCGAGTAATTTTTCCACAAAATCCGAGCTGCTTTTCTTTGACCAACCGAAATAGCGCTCATCCCCATCATGCCATAGGCCATCGTGAATATTGGGAGCTACTACGAAAGCTGGGTATTTTTCTTGGTTCTTTTTCTCCATCCAAGCCAAAGCCATATAAGCTGTTCGCTCTTGGGCCTTTAAGAACATACTATCTGGACTTACAAAGTATTCCGCACCATGTAATGCCAAGACCAAGGGATATTTTTCCGATGAATCCTTCAATGTATCGGGCTCAAAATAACTAATCGGTATTTTGCGTCCGGTCAAGTCGTGGGTAAAATCGAACTTGACAAATTGATGCCTTTCAACAGGACCTACGTCAGGGGTCTCAGGTGTATCTTCCTTAGGGTCTTTGGGCGTATCCGTTACTATGGGTCGCTCTATTCCCTCTCCTGTTTTTTCTTCAACTTGCGTTTCTTCAGGAGAACATGCCAAAAAAAATGCTCCCGACAAAACAACTAGAAGAAGTGTTATTTTCTTTGTCACGTTCCAAAAGGTTTTCATGCTGCTTCACAAGTATTATTTGATTGAACACCCTGAGCCTTTTTCGGCTTTTTGATTAAAGGTAATCGAGGTAATACGGACCTACATGTGAAAAATTCCCATTTTTCCGGTTGATTATGTGCCATTCCTTACTTCTACTCTAATCCGTAAGCGCTGTTTCATGCAAACAAGGCACAGAATTGTAATGGAAAAAACCCAATGGGTGGTGGGTCTAACTGAATTTGGAAGGTGCTACGCCATTTATTTTTTTGAACAGCTTACTAAAGACCGAGTAGTCCGAAAATCCCAACATAGCGGCAATTTCAGCAACGGAAAGACTTCCTTTCTCCAAAAGTGCTTTTGATTTATCAATTTTAACCGCATTAATGTACTGATGTGGTGTTTTCCCATAAACGCGTTTAAACGAATCGTACACATGATACTTTGATAATGAGGATATTTCGGAGATATCCTGTAAGGATATGGGATTGGTCAAATTCTCTTCAATATACTCACGGGCCAACATGAGCCTTTTGAATGTTTCTATTTGGGTGCTTTTCTTCTTTACCTTTATTCTGTGGGCACTTGATACAACATGGGTCGTTTCTTCATAAAGCAGGCGATACAGTTCCAAGGTCATCTCTTCGGGCGATAAGTAAGAAAAACTATCGAATAGGCTATTAGTATGGATACTTTTAAGAAACCTCCCTACCTTGTTGTAATCCGCGTTAAGTGCGTGTTCTAGATAAAAAAAGTCCCCCTCAACCTGGTCAAAAGGGCGGTCCAGCAACTGAATTTCCGAAGCTTCCATATAATAGTTCAGCTGGTTTTGCAAGTCCTTTGATATCACAAGACTCAACACATCCAAATACTCTTGAAAGCGATTTACATAATCCCAACCACAGTCGGCATTGACCACAACATATCTATTGTTATGAATTTTCACCCGCTTTTGGTTGCCGTTTTTCCAAACGAGTTCCCCACTGCCTTCTTTAATGTATGTTATGGTCAAGCTATTATTGAGGTAGGTATAACTCTTAAGTGGGGATGTGAACCGCATCATATAATTTGTTCCAGGACGAAAGTCAGGAATACTTTTGTAGCTTTTCTGCGAGAAATGGTCGTAATAGAGGTCTTTATATTTTTGATGCATTCTTACAGGATATAAACCGGGCGCAAGGACCTAAAATAGATTTTTGACTTTATTCCATTAGCAATAATAGTACCATTTTATCCAAAGTTTAAGGTACTCTATAAAATCCATGTACGAATATAGAACAACCTTGCGATATACTTTTCCAAACTTGTTCTGGAACACAATGCGGTTCATCATAACTCTTTCGCTAGAAGAAAACCAAAAACAGTGATTTAAGCGTTTGCTCTGGAAAGAGCGAAAGAAAACTGTTCTTTTAGGCAAAACATCCCGACAAAGAACAGGTGAACATAAGGAAGTCCGCCCCCATTTACAAACTTCTTTACCATTGGACCGAAAATCTTTTTGGAAAAACGTAGAATTGACAGTATCGATAAACAAGACAGACGCTAGCCTATCAAGTACTTTCTAAGAATGTTATAATTTGAATTGAAGGGTCGTATAAAAAGTCCTTGGTTCGGCTGGAATAATACCTGGTCCTGGATAACCTGTGGCCCTCCTGGTGAAATAGGAGTTGTCCAATAGGTTATTGATACCTGCCTCCAATTTCAAGATTTTCCATGAGTACGACATGGACAAGTCCATAATATCGTAGGAGGGAATCGTTCCCACGACCCCTGCTCCGGGAGCATTCTCGAATATGGGAGGAGCGTTGGTGGCATCCGTAAATTGTTCAGCGATATAGGTGTATTGAAGACTGGCCAGAAAGTTGGCATATCCAAAGGTAATACAGGATAAAAGGTTTAGTATTGGGATGCAATCAACCTTCTTCCCATC
>NZ_CAKZYF010000026.1 GCF_937884665.1 uncultured Allomuricauda sp.
ATAAACCTATCGTGTGGATCGTAGGTGGGGCTGATATATGAAATGATTAGTCTGAGGTGATGCCCTTGGTCCGTGAAAAGGTAAAGGCCATAATATGTCTTGGAATGGATAACTCACGAATAATGGAGGCGTTTGGCAATGTGATTCATCTTATGGTTGAGACGTATTCTATGCATGAGGCTGTTAAAGTAGCCTACAAAATTGCTGAAAGGGGTGACAATGTACTGTTATCGCCTGCTTGTGCCAGTTTTGATCTTTTTGAAAATTATGAAGATCGTGGCAATCAGTTTAAAGAAGAAATAAAAAAACTTTAAAATGATGGCATTGCTGAGAAATTTGAAAGGAGATAAGGCCATTTGGGGTGTAGTGGACCTATTGGCGCTTTTATCATTTTTACAGGTGTACAGTGCCAGTACCAATTTGGTGTATGTCAATGATGACGGAACAACCTTGGGACATTTGGTTAAGCATGGGATCCTTTTGTTCTTGGGTTTTGGAATTATCTATGCCGTACATAGGATACCAACCCATTATTTCAAAGGACTTTCTATCATCGCTATGCCCATTGTACTCATTTTATTGGCATATACCCTAACGGTTGAAACGCGGATTGGTGGGGTCACAGCGAATCGTTGGATTAAGATTCCTTTCGTGGGAGTTAATTTTCAGACATCCACCCTGGCATCAGTGGTGCTGATGATATGGATCGCCCGTTATTTGACCAAGATAAAGGACATGCGAATTACCTTTGGCCAAAGTATTTTACCACTTTGGCTTCCCACGGCCTTGGTCGTTCTTTTGATTTTACCCGAGAATTTTTCAACAGCGGCAATTATCTGTTTTCTGGTTCTCGTTATCTGCTTTTTGGGAGGATATCCTTTAAAATATCTATTTGGCATAATGGGGCTGGGATTGGTTTTGGGGGGTATGTTCCTTTTTGTGCTGTTCAAAGCGCCTGAGGTACTTCCCCAGCGTGCAGGAACTTGGAAATCAAGGATAGAAACCTTTTGGAGTCCAGAACAAGCCGATAAGGACGACTTGCATCAACTCACACTTGCAAAGATTGCTGTTGCTGAAGGAGGCCTTGTTGGAAAGGGTGCAGGCAAGAGTGTCATGAAAAACATGCTTTCACAAAGTACTTCTGATTTTATTTTCGCGATAATCATTGAAGAATATGGTCTTTTAGGAGGTGGAGCACTTTTGTTTTTCTATTTGCTGCTGCTTTTTCGAATAGTTGTAGTGGCCAATTCGGCCAAAACGGTTTTTTCGAAATTATTGATCATAGGGGTTGGACTACCTATTGTTTTCCAAGCCTTTATCAACATGGCGGTTGTGGTGCAATTGTTTCCTGTTACAGGACAACCCTTACCGTTGATCAGCATGGGCGGTACATCTATTTGGATGACCTGTATGGCTGTTGGAATAGTTTTGAGCGCAAGCAACAAAGAGGAGAACTTGGAGGAGGAATCCTATGATATGGATGAGAATAACCCTTTGGAAGTATTAAGTGGGCAGCTATAGGTTTATACTTTCCGGGGGAGGCACCGGAGGACATATATATCCGGCAATCGCCATAGCCAACGAGCTAAAGCGAAGATATCCCGAAGCACAATTTCTGTTCGTGGGAGCAAGGGATAAAATGGAAATGGAAAAAGTACCAAAGGCAGGCTATAAGATAGAAGGTCTTTGGATAAGCGGATTACAAAGAAGATTAACATGGAAAAATATAGTTTTTCCACTCAAACTCATATCAAGTTTGATAAAAGCCAGTGAAATACTCAAGAAGTTCAATCCAGATGTGGCCATAGGCACGGGAGGTTTTGCCAGTGGGCCTCTTTTGAAGAGCGCCGCAAAAAGGAGGATTCCCTATCTGCTTCAGGAACAGAACTCCTATGCGGGTATTACCAATAAGCTTCTGGGAGCCAAGGCAAATCGGATTTGTGTGGCTTATGATGCCATGGAAAGGTTTTTTCCAAAAGAAAAACTAGTGAAAACGGGAAATCCCGTACGTGCCGATTTAGTAAATCTACAGACAGATAAGAAAGGACCACTTTCATTTTTTGGCCTCGATTCCAACAAGAGGACCGTATTGATTTTGGGGGGAAGCCTGGGGGCGAGAAGAATAAATCAATTGGTCGAGGAAAAACTGGATTTTTTCAATACCCAAAATCTACAACTCATTTGGCAGTGCGGAAAACTCTATTTCGAGGAGTACAAGCAGTACAATTCAGACAGGGTAAAGGTGAAGGCATTTCTAAATCGGATGGATATGGCCTATGCCCTTGCGGATTTTATTGTTTCCAGGTCTGGAGCCGGTTCTGTATCCGAGTTATGTTTAGTGGGGAAACCTGTAGTGTTTGTTCCTTCCCCTAATGTTGCAGAGGATCATCAAACCAAAAATGCACAGGCTTTGGAGCAGCAAGGTGCAGCTATTGTTTTAAAGGAGAATCAATTGGATGGACAATTTGAGACTGTTTTCTCAAAACTTTTGGGTTCAAGGGAGATGCAGGAAAAACTGGGCCATAACATTAAGAAATTGGCTTTGCCCAAAGCGACCGAACACATAGTGGACGAAATTGAAGCGTTGTTAAAGTGAATTTGAAAACTATCCATAACGTATTTTTTGTTGGAATTGGAGGGATTGGTATGTCCGCTCTCGCTCGGTATTTCCAATATGTTGGAAAAAATGTGGCTGGATACGATAGGGTACAATCGCCCATTACCTCTGAGCTTGAAGAAAAGGGTATTCAGGTCCATTTTGAAGATGACCTCGATTTGATTCCCAGTTCCTTCAAGTCAAAACAAGAGACTCTGGTGGTCTATACGCCGGCGGTACCGGAAACACATCGCCAACTTGAGTTTTTTAGGGAAAACAGTTTTGAGATTAAAAAGCGAGCAGAAGTATTGGGCCTGATCACAAGGGAGACTATTTGTTTTGCCGTGGCCGGAACCCATGGGAAAACTACCACCTCTTGTATTTTGGCGCACCTGCTCAACGAATGTGAAATGCCCCTTACCGCCTTTTTGGGAGGAGTTTCTGAAAACTTCAACAGTAACTTTTTACTCAAAGGAACCCAGTATTCAGTTGTGGAAGCCGATGAATTTGATCGTTCCTTTTTACAGCTTACGCCAGATTTTGCTTGCGTTACTTCCATGGATGCCGATCATTTGGATATTTATGGCAACGAGGCGGAATTGCAACAGTCATTTAAAGATTTTACAAAAAAAATAAAACCAGGAGGGGTTTTGTTCATTAAGAACGGACTGCCCCTCGAGGGGACTACCTTCGGAATAGAAGATGGGTCGGACTATCGTCTCGAAAATATTAGAATTGAACAGGGTACCTACATTTTTGATTTGATCTCGCCTTCTGGTAGGTTGAAAAATGTCCGTTTCAATCAACCAGGTCGGCACAATTTGCTTAATGGATTAGTTGCCTTTGCAATGGCGGTGCAAGCGGGTTGTCCGTTGCACCGTCTGGCAGAGGGTATGGAAAGCTTCAAGGGGGTACATCGTAGGTTTTCCTACGAGATCAAGGAAATGGATTTGGTCTTTATCGATGATTATGCCCATCATCCTACGGAAATAAACGCTGTTTTTCATGCTATCAACGAAATGTATCCAGAAGAAGAGATAACCGCAGTTTTTCAGCCCCATCTCTTTTCCAGGACAAGGGATTTTGCAGATGACTTTGCCCGAAGTTTGGAAAAGTTTACGATTGTCTTGCTGTTGGATATTTATCCCGCCCGTGAAGAACCCATTGCCGGCGTAGATTCCAAATGGCTTTTGGACAAAATCAAAAATCCCAACAAAAAATTGATTGCTAAATCCAATCTAATCCAGGAATTAAAAAAGAAGAGAACTAAAGTACTCGTGACCATGGGAGCTGGCGACATTGGTCTGGAGGTACCTAAAATAAAACAGGAATTGATCTATGCGAATTAATGGCGATATAGTAAAACTAGTACTTCTGACCTTAACGGCCATTGGTCTCTATGGTTTTTCAGATTACAGGAGTAATCAAAGGAAAATACAAGACGTTTCCATCAACTTTTTGGGGGACAACAACTTGTATATTGATGAATCCTCAGTTAATAAATTGTTAATACAAAAATATGGCCGGTTCACAAATAGGGCCAAAGAACACGTAGTTTTGAATACCATAGAGCAGGAAATTCAGTCTAATGATATGGTAAAAAAAGCCCAAGTCTATGTCACTATAGATAGCAAGCTTGTTTCTAAGATTGTTCAGCGAAATCCTATTGGTAGAGTAGAAGGGGCATCCAAATTTTATTTGGATGACGAAGGAAGGCGCATGCCCCTGTCTAAGCTTCATTCGGCACGGGTACCTATTATCACGGGGAAAATAACGGGTAAGACCCTAGAGGACGCTTACCTAATCTTAAACTATATCAACAAGGATGATTTTCTTAGAAAAAACGTGATTGGAATCCATGTTGAGGAAGAAGGAAAGTACCAACTTCGGTTCAGGCTCGAAAATTTCGTGGTCAATTTGGGAGGAGTGGACAACCTTAACGAAAAGTTCAAAAATTTTATGGCTTTCTATGCAAAGGCGGCCAAAGATAATTCTTTGGAGCAATATGCCGTGGTAAGTCTTGAATTCAACAACCAAGTGGTTTGCACCAAAATTTAACGTATGGAACAGATGAATTATTCAGTTGGATTGGATATTGGAACTACCAAGATAGTCGCTATTATCGGGAAGGAAAATGAGTATGGCAAAATTGAGGTCTTGGGAACAGGTAAGTCCAAAAGTTTGGGCGTACACCGTGGGGTAGTGAACAACATTACCCAGACCATTTCATCCATACAACAGGCCGTTGAACAAGCAGAACTCAACGCCGGGTTGAAAATCGGTTCTGTGGTTGTAGGTATTGCGGGGCAGCATATCCGTAGTCTCCAGCATAGTGATTATATCACCCGCTCCGATTCTGAAGAGGTGATTGGCGATGATGATTTGGACAAGTTGTGCAACCAGGTCTACAAGTTGGTCATGCTGCCCGGTGAAGAAATTATACACGTGCTTCCCCAAGAGTACAAAGTGGATGGTCAGTCAGAAATCAAAGAACCTATAGGAATGTACGGTGGACGTTTGGAAGCAAATTTTCATGTTGTGGTGGGACAGGTCTCATCCATAAAGAATATAGGTAGGTGCATTAAAAGTGCCGGACTGGACTTGGGCAACATCACCCTAGAACCTCTGGCCTCCTCGGAAGCGGTATTAAGTCAAGAAGAAAAAGAAGCTGGGGTGGCACTTATCGATATAGGTGGGGGTACCACAGATTTGGCCATTTTCAAAGATGGTATCATCCGTCACACCGCTGTGATTCCCTTTGGGGGTAACGTGATTACGGAGGATATCAAAGAAGGCTGTTCCATAATTGAAAAACAAGCAGAACTTTTGAAGATAAAATTCGGCTCTGCTTGGCCCGGAGAAAACAAGGACAATGAAATTGTTTCCATACCTGGACTCCGAGGAAGAGACCCTAAAGAAATCACACTTAAAAATCTATCCAAGATTATTCATGCCCGGGTAGTTGAGATCATTGAGCAAGCGTATGTCGAGATAAAAAATTACGGGCATGAAGAACAAAAGAAAAAACTGATTGCGGGCATTGTTTTAACAGGTGGAGGCAGTCAGTTAAAACACCTTAAGCAGTTGGTGGAGTACATTACTGGAATGGACACCCGTATCGGTTATCCCAACGAGCATTTAGCGGGAGATTCGGATGAGGAAATCGCCAGTCCTTTGTACGCCACTGCCGTTGGTTTATTGATGAATGCCATAGAAAACGAAAAAAAGAACACTGTTCCCGGAGAGAATTCTTTGGACGAAGAACAGGTCTTGGTAGGTGAGGCGCAAACTGTGGGCAACGAAGTCCCCAATGCCCTGAACCGGAAGCACAAATCTATTTTTGATAAATGGTCCGAAAAGCTCAAAGACTTTTTGGACAATGCAGAATAATAACCCTTTTGAGCAAATAACAAACAAGACAAAGAACGTTATGAGTAAAAGCACCGAATTTGACAATATCGCTTTTGATTTGCCAAAGAACAAAAGCAATGTTATAAAAGTAATTGGCGTTGGCGGAGGCGGCAGCAATGCCATAAACCACATGTTTCAAGCCGGTATCAATGGAGTGGATTTTGTAATCTGCAATACGGATGCCCAAGCTTTGCAAAGCAGTTCGGTACCCAATAAAATCCAGTTGGGAGTATCCTTGACCGAAGGACTTGGTGCAGGTGCCAATCCCGAGGTGGGAGAGCAAGCGGCCTTAGAAAGTATGGAAGACGTGAAAGCCATGTTGGATAGTTCTACTAAAATGGCGTTTATCACTGCTGGAATGGGTGGTGGAACAGGGACCGGGGCCGCTCCTGTAATTGCTAAACTGGCCCGGGAAATGGATATCCTAACGGTAGGAATTGTAACGATTCCGTTTCAATTTGAAGGGGCCATGCGATGCAAACAAGCCCAAACGGGAATTGAAAAATTACGTGCCAATGTAGATTCATTGATTGTCATTAACAACAATAAGCTTCGCGAAGTATATGGAAATCTAGGATTCAAGGCCGGTTTCTCTAAAGCCGATGAAGTTTTGGCCACCGCAGCCCGGGGCATCGCCGAGGTCATCACACATCATTATACCCAGAACATTGACCTTCGAGACGCCAAAACGGTATTGTCAAATAGTGGTACCGCTATTATGGGGTCTGCCAATGCCTCTGGATCATCAAGAGCAAGTGAGGCAATCATGAAAGCTTTGGATTCTCCTTTATTGAATGATAATAAGATACATGGCGCCAAAAATGTACTGTTGCTTATTGTGTCGGGAACCCAGGAAATTACGATAGATGAAATTGGGGAAATTAACGACTATATCCAAATTGAGGCGGGTCACGGAGCGAACATTATAATGGGTGTCGGCGAAGATGAAGATTTAGGGGATGCCATAGCAGTTACTGTAATTGCCACAGGATTTCATGCCGATCAACAAGATGAAATCGTGAATACAGAGACAAAAAAGGTTTTTTACACTTTGGAAGATGAGCAGATTGCAGAGCAAGAACTCAGTACCCAATCCACGGCAATCCAAGAAATTCAGGTACAATCTGAAATTGTGGAACCAACGCCCATGGTTCGGCATACCCTGGACATGGAGGAGGAACCTAAGGTTAAAACCCAAGAGTCCCTAGGAGAGGTCGATTTGGTTCCAACTTCAAAATACATCAGAAACTTCAACGTCTTTTATGAAGAAGTGGTTCCAGAAAATGTGGAAGATGATTTTATCATCATAGAAGCCAAAAACGTTTTGAACACCATTGAAGTGGTCGACCCTGAAGTGGTCTCCCCGAAAATGGAAGAGGACCAATTTGCCCTTACTTTTGATCTCCCTATCAATGAAGTGAAGCAAAAAGAAGAGCAACCCGTTTCAGGTTTCGAATTGGAAGGAGAAGTAAACGACATCGAAGTAAAGGAATATGTAGAGGTGAGTCCGGTGCTGGAATTCAACAAGCAGGAAGAGACCCGCTACAATCTTGAAGAATACATGGAATTGGAATCCCAGCTAACGGGAGCTACATCCAAAGCAGAAACCCATGAACCAAAACTGGCGGAGAATGAATTGATTTTTGAGAAAAAGACCATAGAGCTTGTTTCTGAATCGGAAAATCAGACGCCCACAAATAGCAAAGACCCCATGAACAGTTCAATTAACGATCTTTTAAAAGAACGGGCGGATGAACGACGAAAAAAATTGAAAAATTTCAATTATAAATTCCAGAATAACAGAAACAGTATCGATGAAATCGAAAAACAGCCCGCTTATAAAAGGCAAGGGGTTGATTTGAACGATGTATCACAAGAACAAAAAGTTTCCAGGACCACCTTGAGCGAGGACAGCAATGATGAAATGCAATTGCGTTCCAATAATTCATTTTTGCATGACAATGTTGATTAGTAGTGTTTAAAGCGTATCCATTTTGATGGAAAGCTTAAACCCGGAAGTTGAAGAACTTTCGGGTTTATTTTTTATCTTCGCAGCCCGAAAAGAATTCGAATGGGTTTGCAAGAACAAGTAATGACCGAGATGAAGGCAGCAATGAAGGCCAAGGATACAGTAGCTTTGGAAGCTTTACGCGCCATTAAGTCCGCTTTATTGTTGGCTGGGACGGAAAAAGGGGCTTCTGGTGGACTTTCCGAAACGGATGAAATCAAATTGGTTCAGAAATTGGTAAAACAACGCAAGGACAGCGCCACCATCTTCAAGGAACAGGGAAGGACGGATTTGGCAGAACCAGAATTGGCACAAGCCGCGATAATAGAGAAATTTTTGCCCGAACAACTGGACGAGACAGAAATAAAAAAAGTGGTGTTGGAGACTATTGAATCCGTTGGGGCATCGGGAATGAAAGATATGGGTAAGGTTATGGGAATTGTTTCCAAAAAGTTGGCAGGTAAAGCCGATGGAAAGACAATCTCCACCTTGGTCAAGGCACAATTAAGTTCATAAAATAATGGCCGCGTAGTTCAACTGGATAGAATATCAGATTTCGGCTCTGAGGGTTGGGGGTTCGAATCCTCCCGCGGTCACTACTACACACTTTTGCTGGATTCAAAGTCTTGGAAACTCAATTGAGGACGTACGGTATTGGTCAGTGCTACTGGGTGTTTCTCAATTGAGATTGATAGGTTGTGCCACCAAAAAAGTCTCTACCGTCTTGAACCTCACCAAAGGTGTTCTCTTGGACTTGCTGACCTTGTATTTTTCAGGATTCATGCCCACTCCATGATGGTAGATTACCCCTCGCTCAAAATCTATCAAATTCCATAAACCATACTCCAGATATTGGGGAGAAAGAAGGTAGTCCTGTTTTTTTCCGGAAGCCAGTTTTATCAAACTTACGCAGACGTATTCATCATCAGTATCAAAGTATTTTAAATTGGGCCGAAATACGTAGTCCTCTGAAAGTGCCATGGAATACACATCCAATATCGACTTTCTGTAGTATTCCTGTTTTCGTATTTCGGCTTGAGTGGCGTTGGCTTGCATAACCTGTTCAAGTGCACTGCCCAGTTCTATTAAGGCAAAGCTTACACTTAAAGCGGACTGCATCCGGGCCATATTGGAGTACAGTTGAGATCGGTTCCAGGCCCTATTGGCCTTAAATCCGCTTCCCGGTTGAGTCTGACGTCGATACTTGAGGTAGTCTGAATAGTTCGTATCGGACATTTTTTGATAATAGGCCCTCCGGTTCGATGCCATTTCCGCAACACCACTTGGAGTAAAGTCTTGCTCGTTCCCCAACTGTTGTCTTAACTTGGGCAAGGAAGCATCCAGTCCATTGAAATGAAGATTGATATCAATTGGTGAAAAACCATATCGGTAGGCCAAGTTTCCGGATTTGGCGTCATAGCCAGCCACCACAAGTTCTCCGATAAACACGACCTTATCCCCTGTCAATCTCAAAGCGATGGGAAAACTGCGGCCCGTTTTGGTCACTGATTTTGTGAATTTGGGTTCTCCTGTCGATACATCGACCGCGTAGAGTTTCGAATAACTTGCGAAGAACAGGTTTTCCCCGTCCTCCAATAGATTGCTCGTGAGACCTTCGTCACAGGTAATGTTCCAATTGGATGTACCTTCATTTTTGGAGAACGAAAACAGATGGAATTTCAAATTTTTGTCCTCACCACGCACATAGACCTCCTTCGAGGAGGAAGAGATATTGGTAACTCTAACGGATTCCGGTAAACCTTGTTTCCAGAGTATGCGACCCAACCTCTTATCTATGCAGACCAACTTCCCGTCTTCATCCAACAAAAAAAGATGTTGTTCATCAAAGCTAGGGAGAAGTGGGTCCAGTGATTTAATACCCAATGCTTCAACGTCAAACATTTTGTTTCCATTCCGTAAATCCATAACAGCCAGGGCGTTTGAAAAGACAAATACTTTTTCATCCTCGATGATAAGAAAAGGAGGAGTTTCCCAATCAGCACTAAGTTGATTTTCCCAATTGGTGGTTCCGTCTTTCAAAGCGATAGATGATATAACGATAGAACCTTTGTCAAAGGTGTAGTTTATTAAGTTTTCGGTCTCGGGTTCTAACATAAGACCATTTTTTGCTGTGGGAAAGGTTTTTTCCCAGAGGGCGTTGCCTGTATCTAGGTCCAGACCGATAAGCGAAATCTTTTTCTTTTCATCCTTTTTTAGGACAATGTTCGAATCTGATACCCAAAAAGCACTATACTCCCCTTTATCACAAGGATATCGCCAGAGGATACTGCCAGAATCTGCTTGGACCAACCAATATTCAGAAAACTTGAGTTGTGGACTATTTTCTCGTAACCCGAGTAAGAGGGTATTTGGTCCAACAGCCTGTAGGGTTTCTAGAAGTTGGTGTCCTATTGGGAGTTGATATAAGGCCTTTTGTTGTTTTGATGCCCGCTTTAAAATGTTTTCATCCGTAGTGGACATCCACATCTCTTGTTGCGCGTAAAAGGGACCTATTACAAAAAGGGACAATATGCAAAACAACAGAAAAGATTTAGAAAAAATATACTGCATGTTGTTTGACTACTTGGCCGAGTTGGCTATTGCGATGATGTCGTTTTCTATATCCGGAATGGGAGAAGAGCCCAGAGTGGTCAGGCTATGGACCAAAAACCATTTACCCACTTTGTGCGCCAATGTGGATATGGTCACATTGGATTCTTCACCCTCACTTACCACGGTACCCGTATGCACATGTAGAAATGCCTTTTTTTTGTTCTTCAAATCTATCTTAACACTTTTTACAAGTTCTGAGCCTTGCATCGCGTCCCTGCTTATTTGATAGGCCAGTTCATTGGCCCGTTTCATATTCCAGATTATACCTTTAACTCCAGTTACCCCCACATAGGCGACCCTATCGCTATTTTTGTATTTTCCTATGATACTTTTCGCATCACTCCTGCTTTTTTTCTGATCTGACCAACCGGGAGGTAGCGTTAAGGTAATTCCTTCATAAGTGACTTCCGTGGATTCGGTAGAGGGTGCGGTTGCTTCATTTTTGACTAGGCCGTCCGGAGAAAAATCAATTATTTCCTCTTGTGAGATTCCCGTTACCTGCTGACCCGGTTTTCGGATGGAGAAATAGGTGGATTCTACATCTTTTGCCGAGCTTTTGAACCTTGAATTACTCAAAATGGTAATCGCGGATAAGGTAAAGTCCCCAAGAGCTATCGCAAAAGTCATTCCTTTCAGTGTTGCGGTGTTTCCCTCATAGGTGTATTCGCCTTGGTAGGTCGATTTTATGGCTTCATGACCATTGAGCAACAGTTTCTTGGTATCGCCCAACAACTTGGGACTTTTAAGACCACCGTCCAATAAAATTTGGACAGCAGTGGCATGTGCTACATTTACGTCATTTGAATTGGTATTTTTTTGTAGCGCTATGGCATAATCACCGTTTTTGAAGGAGTAAGTGGGAGGTATTATCTCCGGTTGCGGTTGTAGTTCGTCGAACAAATCAATTACAAATTGACCTTCGGGGTCTTCGTAGGTTGTTTGTGCATGACCTATAGAAATGGTTAGGAAGAGAAGGGTTGCGAACCTAAATATGTTCTTCATAATACTAGTATTTGTGTGATTCTAAAACTATTAGTTATGTTAAGGTTTGGCTATCACTGATGTTACCATTACTGATAGTGTTGTTACAATCGCGATATCCAGGGATTGAAATATTTGGGATTTCACAGTTTAAATAAACCCATGGAATAAGTCTTTATCGGCAATATCTCATTGGATTGGTGGATATCCCGATTAAGCCCTTGGGTATAGTCCTTCGGATTGAGGATGGAATTTCTATGCGAACCAAAAAGGAAACCTAGTTGGGCAATCTGAAGCCAGATGAGGAATTACAAGAGAATCGGTTTTATCCTTTTTGATACATTACGGAAAATGCGGAACTGGTCAGGACAATGCATTATATCAACTGTCAGCCTGTATTCACATCTCTCTTGAAAAAAAATACAACCCACAGAAGAATAAATAAACAATTTTAATCAAACGAGCATTCGCGAAACATAATCGGTGAAAACCTCATGACCATCATTTATTGTCCCCCATTTACTTTTTTGAGCTTATTTTGCTTAAGATGTAGTTGCAGCGTAGCGTTAAAACCAAAGAAAAAATTGCCGTCCCGGGTATTGAAATTGTTCCGGGTTTGGGTTATGAACGCATCTTCAGCAACATTGTGTGTATTGGTCATTAAAAATTGCAGCATTAAATCGGTAAGTTCCCAGTTCAAACCCAAGGAAAAGGCGTCAAAAGTAGAAACTGATTCCACTGGATTGGCCAGGTAGTAGTATTCTGAGGTGATTGAGACATGACCACCAATTCGATATCTGGCACCAAATCCTATGGCAAAGTGGTTATTGGGGTCGTCTGGACTGAGTCTAGAATTTCTGTGAATGAATGTGGGAGCGAGCTGTAACGAGAGGTTTCTTGTGAATTTCCTAGCCAATAACAGCTGAGTGCCAAAGGAGAGTTTTTCGGAAAAGGAACCTGCGGTGTTCAGGGATCTTCCCGGGTTTGTTTTCAAACTGGCATTTTGGAACAGGGTAACAGAAACTGGGGACCCCTTTTCAGTACGTTGATAAACCAATCTGTACTTACCGAATGCGTCCAGAATACCATCAAATGTGGTAGCTCCCATACCTAATGTAAATCGATTTGAAAATGCATAGGAAGCTCCAATTCGGGAGGTTACCCGATCAACAATAAAAGCTTGGGTCCTTTGTGGGGTGTTCCAGAACCTTGTATTCGTTGAAATCTCCAAAGCGCCTTTTCTTCGGGTTTCCACAGATTGCCCTAATCCAATCCGTGTTGCTTTGAAGGTGGCTTGTACCGGATAAATGGTGTCCTTGTGTTCTTCTTCGAGCGATTGTAACAGGTTCTGCGAACGTACCATGCCACAAGCCGCCAATAAAACTAGAATTAAGTTGAAGTACTTTTTAGTTCTCATAGGGCTGGTATTCAAATCTAAAGTTAACTTCAATGGTCTTTGAGATATTTCCAGCCACAATAGGGGGAATCTTAATCTTAAAATCAGCGACCTCCAAATTAAAAGTTCCGGTAAACGCCATCCCGTCGGTTCCGTTTTCAATTTTGGTCTTAATATCCAGTTCTTTGGATACCCCATGCATGGTAATGGTACCTTTTATCAGTTTTGTCTGTACTTCCGGGGCGGGTTCTTCGTAGTCTATTATTTTTCCTTCAAATGAGCATTTTGGAAAAATGTCCGATTCAATATAGCTTTCGTTGAAATGTTCTTGCATCAGTGCTTTTTTGAATACAAAAGCCCGCATGAGCATACTTACGGCAACTTCCTTTGATGAAAAGTCGACAATGCTGAGCACTTGATTGTTGGTCGCTTCAATAGCTTCTACGGAAGTATGTGAAAAAAAGCTGACCTGTCCTTGTTTTGTGATGATTTGTCCGGGTATTTGTCCCAGGCCCATCTTCAATACGGAGAGGAAAAAAATGAGGGGTAAAATAAGTTTATTCATTTGTTTGGCTTAGTAGTACGCAGTTTAATAAAATGGCATCCATTAAAAAACCTTTACAAATTCCTTTTAGGATGACCGAATCTCCTTTTGCAAGTTTCTGCACCACTTGGGTCTGGTCGTTTTTCATATCGCATATAATGCACATATATTCCCCGCTGCCTTGCAATATTACGGTATATCTGTTGTTCAAAAAAGTCACTTCTTTCACAACGCCCTCCACTTCAATGGTTTTTTCCACATAGGTTGCGTTGGCCAATGCTTCATCTGAAATAAAGGAAGTCAATAGATCCTGTGATTTAACACGTACTTCGGTTTTAGTGGTCAAGTTGTTTTCATTAGGTCTTTTGTTTGTCGCCCTGTAGAGATACCCCAATAGTCCTAGACCTGTAAGGAATATTAGGAACAGTATGTTTTTCTTTTTCAATGACATGATTTGGAGCGACCAGTGTGAATTGTTTTTTACAAAAATAGCCCACAGAAGCGGTATTCTTACGAAAACCTGCTCCCATGGGCAAAGTAAACAACTAAACTGGAAAACTAATTTTATACATAGCAATTCATTTCCCGCTTACGATGAACCAAGTCCTTGTGGGGTGTTGACACTTCGATATACCCATAACCTTCATCATCATCATCACATGAAAACATCGAGGTCAGCATCAATAAGGCCATGGTCTTAATTAGAATAGTTGTTGTCCATCTCATTTTTTTCATAATACGTTGATTCTTGTGGTTATTATTTTTATTGATTGGAGGCACCTAAGGTCGGTGTCTCATCCTCGTTCCAGTCGCTGGAGGTGAATCCTTCACCATCATAGGCTATGCTCGAACCTGTTGCAACATTCGGGACATACCCGCCTGCGTTCCAGATTCCTGCGGCTACGGCCACAGACTCCCTGGCATTTCCTGATGCGCCCCATTGGACAAAACTCCTAATGTTGGCTTCATCACCAAAATTGTCATTGTTGGCATAAAGTCCCAATCCACCAGCATCATTCGCGGCTTGCAAACTAACAGGAGAAATTACCAGGAATTCCCCGGGCGCAAGGTTCAAAGAACCGCTGACCACATAGGTCGCACCCGCGTCCCCAATTCTAAAATATTGTCCGGGTCCGAAGCACATCCAGTAAGTGGAAAGGTCAACGGTTTCGGTCCCGTTGTTGTAGAGTTCAATCAAATCATCCACCAAATACTCCACTTCATTGATGATAATGGACCTAACCGATTGCGTAGGCGCTACAAAAACATTGGCAGCACCAAAGGTGGTCTCTGTTGTTTCGGACCAATCTGTAGCACTGATACCTTCTCCGTCGTAAGCAATGCTGTAATCAGCATTTCCAACAACGGCCACATATTCGCCATCAACCCAAATTCCGGCGGCGACAGCTACATTTTCTCTTGGACTGCCCGCAGCGCCCCATTGTACAAAAGAGCGAATGTTGACCGGGTCGCCAAAGCCTGCATTGTTGGCATAGAGACCAATTCCTCCTTCACTATTGGGCATTTCATAGGCTACGGTCAAAAAATCGCCAGGTTCCATGTTCACATCACCTTCCAACTGAAGGTCGCCTATTCGTCGGTAAGTTCCTGGACCAAGGCATAAAAAGTAATCGCTGACATCTACGGTAACATTTCCGTTATTGTACAGTTCAATGGAATCTCCAAGGTAAGCCACTTCGTTCAAGATTATGGATGCATTTTGTACGGGTGCGTTTACCTGGTTCGCAGCGCCCAAGGTTGGTGTAGTGGTCTCGGCCCAATCAGAAGCCGCTTCTCCTTCACCATCATAAACAATACTGTTGTCTATACTTCCAACTACGTTTACATAGTCTCCAGTGGTCCAAATACCTGCTGCAACTGCAACGTTTTCTCGTGCTGTACCTCCTTCGCCCCATTGTACAAAATCACGTATTGTAGCTGGGTCTGTAAAATCAGAGTTATTGGCATAAAGTCCTAAACCTCCAATTGCATTGGGCATATCATAGTCGATAACCAAAAATTCGTTGGGGGGCAGGTTGATTTCTCCATCGGTGGGTAAGTCGGCGATTCTTCTGTAGGTTCCTGGGCCAAGGCAAAGGAAGTAATCGCTTAGGTCTACACTGATGTCTCCATTGTTGTACAGTTCCAAGGAACCTTCTAAATAGGCTACTTCGTTTATTACTACCGAAGCAGTCGCTTCCGGTGGATCCACAGTGGGATCGTCGTCCGTTGCTCCACTGAAATCATCTTCAGTACAGCTCCACATTGTTGCAAGTAGGATAGCGGGAAAGAAATACTTTTTCATTTTTATTGATTTTATACGATTAGAATTATGGGGACAAAGCAATCGATATCAAACGCGTGAAGCACTATAAACGTGGACGAAAGGGAATTTTGGAACTTAAAAGGGAATTTTATAAGGCTGGTTTTGCACTTTTTACTTGTATTTATCCTGATGGTGGTTATAAGGGGACCCAATGGCTTTTTCAACGAGGTTCCTTTTTTTGGGTGCTTGGTCGTGGTCCTATTTTGAATCGGTACCCTGGGCGAATAACCAAAGAAATTTATCCAACATGGAAAAGAACCCTATTTTTGTATGTTATGTTTTACGATATATTTTGACTCATTTTATAACCAATCCATTTCTTTTGCACAGAATGTAATATGACCTATTCAACCTCATGAGAAAAGACCGGCTTTATTTACTGACATTTTTGGCCATAACCGTACTTTTTATATTGGTTGCGGGAATTTCTATCCGTTCTTTTATTAAAGTAGGGGCAAATGAACTTCTAAAAACACAATTGGAATCCAGTAAAAGGGAAGCGAAGGAGATTGCCAATTTAATAAGCTTTCAATTGGCAAATAACATAGACAAGGACTCGGTTATCCAAAACATTCAAAGAAGTATTGAAAATACGGATACGGAAACCGGATTCATCTGTATGTTCGATTGGTCCGGTAAAGAGATATGCCATCCTGATATCACACGGGTAGGACAACAGGTCAACCCCAATCAATCCGTTGTGACAACGGTAGATGGGGAGATGAATTCTGAGGATTTTTATGAACTTTTGACCAACAAAAAAAATGTTGGGGGCGTTCGCGATTTTACAGAAGGGAATAAGGAATCCGAAATTATTTATCTCTATCCGGTTCAAAATTCGGATTGGATTATTGCCGCCCATGCGAATACTTATAAGATAACAGGACAGATAAAAAGCCTTCGCACTAAGTTTTATACCATTTTCAGCATCATGGGATTTTCCCTAGTGCTCTGTTCCGTAATTCTGGTCCGCTTGATAGGAAGTTCTTATGAGAAAAAGCTAGAAGTGAAAAATCAAAGATTGGAAGATGAAGTGGTCAATTTGGCCAAGTTGAACAAGGATTTGGACAGTTATCAGCAACGGGTTATCGAGATGGAGCCTGAATCGACAAATACCGTTTCAGAAAAGGGGAAAAAGCGAATTTTGACCTATGTCCGAAATGAGTTGAGACCCATCTCAACAGAGGATATCGCCTATATTTTTATGGAGAGCACCATCACCTACGTGGTTTGTTTTGACGGTAGCCAATCCACATCCAATTCCAGCTTGGACGAACTTTTCTCCAATCTGGACGAGTCCCATTTTTACAGGGCCAACCGTCAATTCATAGTCGCTATCTCCGCTATTAATAAAATCATTAAATACGGGAATAATCAATTAAAAATATTGGTGGACCCCAATTCGGATGTGGATATTATCATCAGCAAAAATCGGGCAGCGGAATTTAAACAATGGCTCAACTCCTAAGCTAACTTTTCTTCTTTCAATAGGATTAGCTCAGCAATGAGCCCTAGAACGGCCGTTCTGCCAAATATGTATAAAGGATTTACCCGTTTCTATTGGGTGGACCTTTCCTTTCAGGTTTAGGTGCCTTTTCCAACTCTTCCCGGGTCAAATAACCATCTTCGTTCAAATCGACCGTATCAAAATGCTTCGTTAAGGGTCCTTTTACTTCTTTTCTCGAAAGTTTACCGTCCTCATCGGCATCCAGGTCTTTGAACAGCTGGTCGATGGAGGGTGGTTTTCTCCGCGATCTCTTTTCGTCTGAATCGGATTGTCCGTGCAGTTGATATGAAGCAAAGGCCATTGTTGCCATTCCCATCAATAAAAATCTCTTGTCTATTTTCATCATCTTTATTTTTCGTTCAAAGGTTTAGATGGGAATTGAAAAAAAAACTTGCGTAGAATAGTAAATTTTTTGAATTCCCTTTATTTTGCGCGTGTAAAAGGCACTCTATTTATTGGATGAAAAACAGTTTGTAGCAGATTTACGGGCAAAGAAGCGCGAAGCCTATGACCAACTTGTGGATGAGTATCAAAAGTTGGTTTTCAATACCTGTCTTTCTTTCGTTCCCAACACTACGGACGCAGAAGATATCGCCCAAGAAGTGTTTATCGAGATATACAATTCCATTTCCAAATTCAAAGAGAACTCTAAATTATCCACTTGGATATACAGGATAAGCACGAATAAGTGTTTGGAATTTATCCGTAAAAAGAATACCAAAAAGAGATTTGGTTTCATGCAGTCTTTGGGTGGTGCTTCGCTGCCGTTGGATAAGACCCATTATTTTACCGAATTCAACCATCCTGGTATCCAATTGGAACAGAAAGAACAACGAGAGACCCTGTTTCGAGCAATTGACCGTCTTCCAGAGGGACAAAAAATAGTCTTCACCTTGCACAAAATTGAAGGGTTGAGTTATAAGGAAGTCAGTGAGATAACCAAGAAAAGTATATCTTCTGTGGAGTCATTGCTCTTTCGGGCAAAAAAGAACCTAAAACAAATTTTAACAATATATTATAAAAAAGAAGGAGGGTAACGCAAGTTTTTTAGAGAAAACACATCTAATGCAATAGACCACCAGTACAAATTATGGATGATAACAAAAAAATAGCACAGTTCGTAGATGAACTCATTGATTCAGCTTCAAGCCGGGTCCGTTCAACTTCGCCCACATTCTTCAATGATAAGGTGTTGAAACGGCTAGCGGTGTCGCATACGTCTGAAGAAGTTCCTGTTTTTTTCACATGGCTTACCCCCAAGGTACAGTTTGCCGCGTTCTTGGTTTTTGTGATTCTGAATTTGGGGACATTGTATTTTAGGGATGCCTTCAATGAAACGGAAGAACTGCAGGCTTTTGCTGAAAACTATGGACTTACAAGCCCACAAGAAGAATCCCTGTTCAACTAGTTGGTTATGAAAAGGAATACTTTGACGATTGTTTTTTTGATTTTCTTGATGGTAATGAACGGCATTTTGCTTTTTTTGGTGCTGCAAAAACCTGAACAAGTAGATAAACCCCCTCGGCAATTCCTGTCGGACCGGCTTGATTTTAATAGAGAACAGCTTTTAAAATTTGAGGAATTTGACCAAGAACACCATCAAAGGATGCGTGAAATTGATAATAGCTCCAGGCGGTTAAAGGAATTGCTTTTTGCCGATTTGGGAAAAAAGCGTTTTAGCCAACAAGAAACCGACTCTATTGCAGAAAGTATAGGAGTATTGACAAAAGAAAGGGAGCTTGAGGTGTTGCGATATTTTAATAAGGTTGAGGCAATCTGTACATCGGACCAAAAACGAAGATTGAGACAAATTGTTTTACAAGTATTTCGGAGACCCCCTGGAAAGGGTCGTCATCCGGGCCCGCCTCCCCATGGTCCAGCACCTCCTCCCCGATCAGAATAAAATAGTAGTACCTTCATCGAGATTATTTTTCTTAGGATTTTTTAGTCCGGTATATTACTGACCGGGCTTTTTTTACTTACGCGCTCCATTTAACTTTTTTAACATAACTTAAGGCGTAATCTGAAATTCTTCGTTTCGGAGCACACAACAACACCTAATCCAAATAAAATAAGATGACAGAACAGCTTCAAAAAATCACTCAGAAACATTGTGAAAGTCCTCCTGCGAAATACAATGATTTAAGTGCATTGTTTCTCAACTGTACCCTAAATAGAACACCTGTGCTATCCCATACCGAAGGGTTGATCCAGGTAGCCCAGAACATTTTTGAAAAGAACGGTGTAAAAACCCAAATAATCCGACCGGTGGATTATGAGATTCCAGCTGGTTTGGGTCTGGACATGTCGCAGACCCCCGAGTGGGACAAGGATGATTGGCCCAAGATTCAAAAGGAAATCGATGCATGTGACATTCTGATAATCTGTACATCGGTTTGGTTGGGAGAGAAATCATCTGTCTGCAACCGAACCTTGGAACGCATGTACGGATACACCCATCAATTCAATCCCAAAGGGCAATATCGCGACTACGGTAAGGTCGGTGCCACGTTGATTACTGGGAACGAGGATGGGGTAAAACACTGTGCCATGAATATTTTGTTTTCGCTTTCCCATATTGGATATACAGTTCCGCCACAGGCAGATGCTGGATGGATGGGCGAAGCGGGTCCAGGACCCTCCTATCGCGATGCGGGTTCCGGAGGTCCCGAGAACGATTTCACCAATCGCAATACCACATTTTTAGTATGGAATTGTTTGCACCTGGCCAGAATGCTAAAAGACCAAGGAGGTATTCCAGCCTACGGGAATCAACCGGATGAATGGGAAGCTGGTTGCAAAGCAGGATTTGATAGTCCCGAGCATAAAAGATAGGCACAGCGGGTTGTTTCGACTTCTCCCCAGATGAAAAGAACATCTATTTTCAGCACAATCCATATAACAAAGTTTTTCATTTGTTCTGAATACCTCTAATGAAAAGTGGTGTTTGTTTTTGTTCTTATTAAAAGGGTTTATTATGGGTTCAAGGTATTTTTCAAGATACGGTGTGAAAGGAAATCCCTAATGTTCAGACCTATTACCAGAAATTGTTCATATCCCTTGAGTGAAAACAGACATTTGTTTCAGGAAAAATATCTGGGGTAGGACACGCGAAGCGATTTCACTACGTAAATAAAAAGAGTCAGTTTAAAAATGAAAAAAATAGTTTTCCTATCCTTTATGTTCTTAGGTATTTTTAGCTATGCCCAATCCATTGATTACAATATCAAAAAGGGATATGCAGCCCATGGTTATGATGTGGTCGCCTATTTTGACGATCATGCACTGGAAGGTCAAACTGCTTACAGTACAACCTTTGATGGGGTCGATTATAAGTTTTCTTCCAAGGAAAATTTAGATAAGTTTCTCACCAATCCAGAAAAATATACTCCGCAATATGGGGGATACTGTGCCTATGCCATTGCGGTCTCTGGGAAAAAAGTAGGCATAAATCCAGAAACTTTTGAGATACGTGACGATAAACTGTATCTGTTTTACAATAAAGGAAAAACCAATACACTGGAGCTATGGAAGAAAGCGTCGCCAGAACGTTTACAGTCTGAAGCCGATGCGAATTGGGAAAAAATAAAAAGTAAAAAGTAACACTTGGGATACATGATTTTTATTGGAAATATCTCCAAATGAAGTTTTAGATACCAGATGAAGAAAAGTCTCAAGGTTGTGTTTTCCGGTTTTTTGATAAGTTTTTTAGGGGCTTTGCCACTGGGAACTTTAAATCTTACGGCGTTTGATATTTCAGCCTCACAGGGTTTCAGTTCGGCATTTTGGTTTGCCACGGCGGTAATCCTCGTAGAACTTGCCGTTGTTCGATTGGCGCTTTATGGCAATGAGAAACTGATTCTTACCAACCGCTTGGCCAATTATCTCTTCCCGTTGGGAATCGTATTGCTCTTGTATTTGGCATTGGTAAGTTTCTCGGACGCGGGACAGCTTATTGATTCGGGAACAAAACCCTCCTTATTGCCGCATATTGCATCGCCATTTGTCTTGGGATTGTTGTTAAGCGCACTCAACCCATTGCATTTCCCGTTTTGGATGACCTGGACCAAGGTCTTGTCGACAAAAGGGATATTGGAACGTTCAAAAAGGTCTTACGCATCTTATATAATAGGTATAGGGGCCGGTTCGCTTTTGGGTCTCCTTATCTTTATTTTCCTCGGAAAATATGTCTTTAGTAACTATCGGGAATACAGTAAGGTAACCAATTTACTTATGGGATTGTTATATCTCGGGTTTTCATTCTATCTTACTTTTTTATTGATAAAAAAACACCTTAACCTTAAATTACAATAAACCACATGTTCATAGCATCAGCAAATACACTGGAACAATTCAAACAAATTTTAACACTGCTCCCGGATGACGCTTACAAAGCTCCTTGTCCCGTATTGTCCAACGCCACCATAGGCCAACATACCAGGCATGTAATAGAACTCTATTTATGTCTCATTCGTGGGTATGATACTGAAGCCGTCTCTTATGACAAGCGGAAACGGGATACACGTATCGAAAATGAGAAATCCTTTGCGCTCCAGCAATTGGAATGGGTACAGGAAAAACTTGAAAAACCAAATAAATCCTTGCGTGTAACGTATGAGCTCCGAGGGTCTGATACATCTTTGGAATCAAATTACTATCGCGAAGTAATGTACAACTTGGAGCACGCTATTCACCATCATGCATTGATAAAAGTGGGCATAAAGCACTTCACGGAATTGGAGTTACCGGATTCTTTCGGTGTGGCACCCTCAACTATGGAATATAGAAAGGCATGTGCACAGTAAGTTTTGTCCCCAACAGGGGTAGCTATTACATCACTTCTAATCGAGACGAGCATATTTCCCGTCCCCCAGCTTTCGAACCCAAACGTGAGGTCGTGAACAATATGGGCCTGTTATTTCCAAAAGACCCCCAAGCCGGGGGAACCTGGTTTGCGATAAACGAATTGGGTCATGTGGGCGTTGTGTTGAACGGTGCCTTTGAAAAACATCGGTCTACAGCAAATTACCGAAAAAGTCGAGGGCTGGTTCTTTTGGAGGTTATGTCCAGGGAAACGCCTTTTCGCTATGTACAAGATACGTGCTTGGAAGGGATAGAACCCTTTACCTTGGTTTTATGGGAAAATGGATCCTTGTTGGAAACGCGCTGGGACGGGAATCGGAAACACTCAAAAAGCTTGAGTACGTTGGAGGGACATATCTGGTCATCCGTAACTTTATATGATGCCGATGCCATACACCAAAGGGCCTCCCTTTTTTCTGATTTTATGATAGAAAATACTGAAGTGCGACCTGAACAAGTCGTAGATTTCCATTCCAACAATCACCAGGATTTTGAGAATGGTTTCATCATAGACCGCAAAACAGGTCTTAAAACGTTCAGTGTTACCCAAGCGGTTTTGGATGATACAACTTCATTGCGTCATTTTGACCTCTTGAACGGGAAGAAATCCGTGGTCTCCTTCAATACGGACCAACTAACCCTTCACTAAAATGAAAAGGTGGCAATTAAAACTATATAAATGGACACATTGGGAATACTGGCCGTTTCCCCTGGTCTATTATCCCTTGTTTCCAGTTTGGCTCTACTTTTCAATAAAGGCACGCTCATTTTTCTTTTTCAATGCGGCCAATCCTACCATGAAAAACGGTGGGATGGCGATGGAATCCAAGATGCAGATTTATGATTTGATTCCGCATGGGAATTACCCAAAAACCATTTACATCTCAAAAAAGGAGAATTTAGAACATGCGTTGAACAAAGTATTCGCCTCACGCATTCCTTATCCCTTTATCGTAAAGCCCGATATCGGGATGAAATCATTTGGTGTTGATAAAATTAAGAACAAAGAGGAGTTCAAGAATTATTTTCTTCGAATGCACGATGATTTTTTGGTGCAGGATTTGGTTCCCTACACTAAAGAATTGGGTATTTTTTATGTACGCATTCCTGGTGAGGACAAGGGACAGATTACTGGAATGGTGTCCAAGAAGTTTTTATCGGTAATCGGCGATGGAAAGAGTTCCATCCTTCAATTGATAAAGCAAAACCCCAGAAGTCATTTTCAGTTGAATGCCCTTAAGAAAAAATACGGTTTTAAACTGAATATGGTTTTGGACGAAGGGAAGGAGTTTGTTTTGGTACCCTTCGGAAGCCATACACGGGGAGCGGAGTTTAGGGATGTAAGTCATTTGTTGAACGACGACCTTCTTAAGACCATCGATAACCTTTGTGCCAAAGTTGAAGGCTTCCATTACGGTCGTTTGGACGTATTGTACAATTCCATCGAGGAACTAAGTCGTGGTAAAAAATTCAGCGTAATCGAGATAAATGGAGCGGGAGGGGAGCCTACCCATATTTATGACCCGGACCACTCCGTTTTTTATGCTTGGAAAGAAATCTTTAGACATTGGAAACTGATGAACAAAGTCAGTATTCTGAACCACAAAAAGGGATATTCCTATCTCAGTTTTAAGGATGGAAGGGCCATGCTCAGGGACAGCAACATCGTGGAACAACAAATAAAGGCCATTTAACATGAAAATGAAATCTCTAGTGTTTTCCTTTTTTTTGGTAGGGTTGGCACATTTTGTATCCGCCCAAGATGCTTCCTTGACCGGAGGGACCCACCTTGGACTTTCCGTGCAAGCTTATCCCGCAGGAGTTATTCCAACGGTCAACCTGGAAACGTACTTAAATGACACGTCTTCACTTTTGTTCAGGTTGGGAGCGAACTTTACGGATAGACAGGATTTTAGTGACGTTAATGTAACGGAAGAAGGCAGTGGATTTGGGGGTTCGCTGGGATTTAGAAAACATTTTCCACTAAAAACAGGAAAGATTGTTGCCGGAATACTTACCGATTTATGGAGTCTTGAGATTGATTGGACGGATATAGGTCCTGCCGATGAACCCATTTCAGGGACGACAGATATCTTGGTTCTTCAGCCCTATCTGGAAGGAGGATATTTCCTCCCAATTAAGAATTCGTCATCCCAGATTGGGCTTACCCTTGGTTTTGGACGGGAAATCAATATCGTCACAGATGGTGATGAAGTGGCCCAGGATTTTATCGCCAGTATAGCCCTCCAGTTTATGTTTGGTCTTTAGGTTGTCGCTCTCTTCTTATTTAAAGGCAACTTTGCGATAGTGATGGATCGCTTCGTTGAAAAAATCAGTAGCCTCTTTTTTATCGGTGGTTTTTGTAACCGGCAAAATGGCTCCTTTAAATTTTTGGTTCAACCATTTTCCTTGAGATAGTTTTGGGAATGTACTGGTATCCAACCCAGAATGGGCACAGTATCCGCTGATGTAAAAATAATGGTCCGCAACCAGGGAATCCGGTACGGTGAGTCCCAGGCCAATTGTTACATCCGAATTGTTTAATGGCGAAAACGCACCAGTATCAAAATGATGGGGCCAAATACGTACCTCCGAGTGCAAACGGTTTGTGGCCAAAACTTCAGAAAGTACTTGGTTTGCCAATATCCGTAACCAAATCAGCTGTTCCATTTTTTTCTGATTGTTCATCTGAAAGGTTTCATAGATACCCATAGCATAGGGAAGCTGGTAATGAAGTCGGTAGTTATAGGCTTTGGAGGAATCCAAAGCAGTGGTGACCTCCTTCAACCAGTCAACCACCTCATTATGCGATTTTCCATGTAGGGCAAGTGAACGGGGCTCATCTGAAATCCATTGAAGTGCGAAATCTGGAAAGTCGAGACCAAGCTTGCTCCCCTTTTTATCCAACGGTCGGGTTTCCAATCTTTTTTCAGTATTGGAAAAGCTAAGGTTCGTATGGCTGTCATCTTCCTTTTTTTCCAAAAAACTAATGGCCGTCGTGGCCAGGTACTGCGCCGCCAAATGAAGTTGCGCGAACATATCCATGTTGCTTGGTTTTAGGCCGTTTGCCAAAATAAGGAATTGTAGGTTGATTATGTTTTATGCGCCAGTTGCATCTTTTCCAAAATGGCCGAAACAATGATCTGGGCATGTATCCTAGAATTTTCTATGAACCATTTATGGGTTTCCATCCCTCCGCAGATAACACCTGCCAAAAAAAGTCCCTCTATATTGGTTTCCATGGTATCTGAATTGTAATGGGGCAACTTCTTTTCATCTTTAGAAAGATGGATGCCGAGTTGTTCCAAAAACTCAAAATTGGGCATATATCCCGTTAGGGCAAGAACAAAATCATTTTCCAGTCGTACGATGCCTTCCAGCGTATCCAGTACAATTTCGTTTTCCAGTATTTCTATGACGTTCGAATTGTAGTAGGCGGTGATACTACCTTCTTTGATTCTGTTTATAATATCGGGCCTCACCCAATACTTGACACGTTGTCCTACTTCTGGACCTCGAATTATCAAAGTAACATCAGCTCCTTTTCTGTAACACTCCAAAGCCGCGTCTACAGCAGAATTACTGGCGCCTACAATTGCAAGTTTTTGGCTGGCATAAAAGTGTGGGTCCTTGTAATAGTGCGACACTTTGGGTAAATTTTCCCCAGCGACATGAATTTGATTGGGCAAATCATAGAAACCAGTAGCTACAATAATGTTTTTGGCGCTATAGGTACGTTTTGAGGTAGCTACTTCAAAACGGTCTCCCAACTTTTTCACTTGATTTACCGTTTCAAATAAATGGATATTCAACTTATTGGATGTCACGATTCGTCGATAATATTCCAACGCCTCGTTGCGTTTCGGTTTGGCTTCTTTACTGATAAACGGTATCTCATCGATCTCCAGCTTTTCCGAAGATGAGAAAAACTGCATGTTCACCGGATAATTAAATAGAGAATTCACTATGGTCCCTTTCTCAATAATGAGATAGGAAAGTCCTTTTTTTTGCGCTTCCAATCCGCATGCTATGCCTATGGGGCCTCCACCAACTATCGCTAAATCATAGTGATTCGTCATGATATTTTTTCTTTAAGGGTCGATATGGTTGCGGCCGGGTCTCCGCTTTTAAAAACGAAACTTCCGGCAACTAAAATATTCGCACCGGTATCTACTAACTGTTTTGCATTGGTCGCCGATACCCCACCGTCAATTTCAATAAGGGCATTTGATTTTTTTCTTTCGATAAGCGTTTTAAGTGCACTTATTTTAGAATAGGTGTTTTCGATGAAAGATTGCCCTCCGAAACCGGGATTAACGCTCATGAGGCAAACCAAATCGACGTTTTGGATAATATCTTCCAGTAAACTGACAGGTGTATGTGGATTTAGTGCGACACCGGCTTTCATGCCTTCCTGCTTTATGGCATCTATCGTTCTGTGCAAATGATTACAAGCTTCGATGTGCACTGTTAAGTTGTGGCTTCCCAAATCCGCAAAGGTTTTGATGTAGCGGTCGGGGTCAATGATCATCAAATGAACGTCCAAGGTCTTTTGGGTGTATTGGGCAATCGCTTGGATGACCGGCATCCCAAAAGAAATGTTTGGAACAAAAACTCCGTCCATTACATCAAGATGAAACCAATCTGCCTGACTTTGGTTGACCATATCAATATCCCGCTGCAAGTTGGCAAAATCTGCGGCCAAGAGTGAAGGGGCTACCAAACGTGTACTCATTATACCTTGTTTTGAGATACAAAAGTAGCGAAATGAATCGGTTCGTCTTTAGGACCTAAGCTTGGGAAAGGGTATTCTTGGCGTGGTGGCGTATTAGCTTTTCAATTTGTTGAATTTAAGATTTTGTATCCCATCTGTAAAAATGGTAAAACCATCTATTTTTCCGGATGTATCCCTCGCAAAACGGATACTTCCAAATTCAATCGCATCACTTCTGAAAATGTCCTTCATGACCGGGTAAAAATTGACCATTTTCCCTTTAGGACCTCTTGCCAGAAGCTGTTCTCCGCTTATTTCGAAATCGTAGATAACTTTCAGGTCTTTATTGTAAAAGACCCCAACATATTCATTCAGATTTTCCGATTTACTGGGGGCATATCTTACATATCGATAAGGTCTGCTTTCCCCAAGGGTCACGTCGTAGATGGCCTTTCCTTCGATTTCCTGAAACGAAAAAATGATTTTTTCATCCCCCTCCACTAGTAGTTGAAATGTTTCTGAGGTCTATAGGGGAATCAATGGCGCGCCTTCCTCTTGGTCCAAACGCTTGTAAAAAAGGGTATCCCTTTCTACTTGAAGTTTACGGGCAATACCCCGTTTGGCGTCCCAGTAATGCCCTTCATACTTTTTTAGGGCTTTGGCGGATAAGCTTCGTATTTTTAAAAGCTTTGGGTCAATCGAGCTAGGTTCCGTATACTGATTTTCAATATACTGATTGGCGTGAAGCATGGCCGGCATACCGTTGTATTCATTGTTGTTTCCCAAAACGAAAGAAGTCAGCTGTTGTTCTGGAAAACGAAACACATTTGAAGCATACCCGCCCACACGCCCAAACTGCCAATAGGCAGGTAAGCCCCGCTCTTTATGATAAAAGGACCTTCCCAAAGTCAGCTGGCCCCACCAAGAATCGAACGTCGCTCCGTTTTTGAGCGTAACGGGTTTATCCAATTTTCGCATTATTTGGGAAAGTGATGTCTGTGCTTTTCCAGTCAAGGCAGTGTACCATCTGTTCAGGTCTTCGGCCGAGGTATAAAACACATGGGTAAGACGGAGTTTTTGAAGTTTCAGTGAATCTCCTTGATTTTGATACGAAATCGCCTTGTTCTCTAAGATGTTGTTATCCTCTTTCGAAAAACAACTGTTTTCCATTTGTAATGGACTAAAAATGTAGTCGGTCGCAAAAGAGGCCAAAGATTGGCCCGATGCTTTTTTAATGATTTCCAACATGAGGGTAATTTCAGTTTTGGACGTCATGTAGGAGAAGTTGGTTCCCGGTATAAAGTTGAGCTGCTTTTGCGTACGGATTACGTTCAAGTCGTCCTCTTGCGTATGTAGGTCATTATCCTCTATCCCTATAATCCTTCGGAGCATTCTAAGGTCATTCAGTCCGCTTGAGTGATTTACCAAGTGTGATATGTTCAGTCTATGTTGGTATTGGGGAAAATCCGGCAGGTATTTTCGGAGGGGATCCCCCAAAGAAAGTTTCCCTTGGCTTTCAAGTATCAGAATTCCTAAAACCACAAACTGCCTGGAGGGATAACCGATCTGAAATCGGGTCTTAGCGTTGTTTTTTTTGCCATTGTCCACATCAGCATAACCGAAGGCTTTGGTATATCTTATGGAGTCGCCATAAATAAGGCCTGCGACAACACCAGGTGCTTGTTTGTTTTGCCACTGACCGAAAATGCTATCTATGCTGATATCTTTTGGAACGGATGACTGTGATTTAGCTGGCATCACCGTAAGGAGTAAAGTCGATAAGACAACAAAGCGAAGCTGGTTTATGGAAATAATGGGGTTTGACGCATTCGAACGTGCACTTGGTCTCATTCTGGGTATTTTTTAAAAGTGAATGTCTTGTGGATGATTTTCCATTTTTGGTTTGTTTTCAACAAAAGCAAGTAGTCTGTGTAAATTCTTCTCAGTCCTGGCATTAACACTTCAATTTTGGCGATTGCGGCATTTCCTTCATAATCGATGGAGCGTACTTTGCCTATTCGGTTGCTTTTTTGCCCTGGTTTAACATGGTTGATATAGTTTTTCCCTGACCAGGTATTTAGCGAGTCGTTCTTCACAAAATACAAGTTGAAGTCTTCATCAAATGCGTCACGGAGTCTTTCAGGTTGTCCGTTGGCCGTACCTTCAATATAGTCGTACAAAACTTTGTTGATAGATTCTATCTCAGATTGTGAATGTCCGGAACATACTGCGGAAAACACCAGAAAAAACAGCGCGAAATGCTTCATTGTACCCTGTTTTTCAATGTTTTGACAACATTTTCCGCCACCGAAGTGGCGGCAGTTGGGTCTTGACCGGTAATCAGCCGTCCATCCAAAACAAAGTAATTATCCCAACCTTCTTCTGAATAACTGAAGTTGCCTCCTCTATCCTGGATGGTCTGTTCTATGGAAAAAGGAAACTCCTGGTAGTAGGTCGCCTCCATGTTCTCAAACAAATCAGGGAATCCGTTTACTTTTTTCCCTTCGTACAGGAATTTTCCGTCTTTGGTTTTTAAATTCACCAACCCCGCAGTACCATGGCATATTGCGGAGACAACGCCTCCATTTTTTTCGTAGATGGTCATGGCGATTTTCTGTATAGCTTCATTTTCGGGTACCCCGTACATAGCGGCTCCACCCCCTCCGTAATAAATAGCTTGGTACCTTGATGGATTTACTTCCCCGGGCGTTTGGGTGTTTTTAAGCAAATCCATGAAATCAAAATCATAGAGATATTGTTTTTCCAAAGGGTTCGAGGTGTTCAGGTAACCGATAGGAACAGCACCGCCTTGAGGGCTCACAAAATCAATGGCAAAACCTGCTTTTTGGAACACATCATACGCGAAAACAATTTCTGCAAAGTGGTTGGCAGCATTGATTTCGGAACTTCCATAGGTGTGCTGATTGGAAACAACAAACAAGATGCCTTCGGAATTGGTTTCTTTTTTTGGAGTGCTCGTTAGGGACGTCTCTTTTTCCGATGTATCCAAATTGCGTTTACATCCAAGACCCACAATCAAGAATAGTAAAAGAAAATATTTCATTTGTCTATTTTTTCGGACAAATTGTTTTTTTCTGCTTGAACTGGGATTATTAGTTATAAATCGGGAGTACGGATTTATAAATGAGAACTTTTCGTTACCTCTTGAACTGTGCAGGTGTCACACCTTTTATTTTTTTGAATGCGGTATAAAAGGTGGATTTTGAATTAAATCCACATTCATAGCCAATCGCTTCTAAGGTTAGAGGTGTCTCGGATTTTATGATGCGGCAAGCTTTTGCAATTCTATATTCATTAATGAACAAAGGAAAACTCTTGCCCAAATTTTCATTCAATAATTGTGAAAGCAGATGTACAGGGACATTTATTTTTTTGGCAAGGTCCAAGGACTTCAGGTCAGCATTTGTATAGGGTTCCTCCGTTTTCATCAGTGCGTGCAGCTTTTCCAAAATAGGATTTGCTTCCGAGGGCTCTATCTTTTTGGTTCTATACTTATGTTCGGGCAGAAACAGGTTTTGTTTGTTTCTTCTCTCCAAAAAAACCAGTAGGGCAAGCAGATAAAAGAGAAAGGAAAAGGTTAGGGCGCCAACGAGGTAAAAAGTGATATTGGTAAAAAAATAAGCGGCCCAAATCAAAAGATTTCCAAAGAAAACGCTGAGAATCCAAATCTTTCTCGAGGTAATCTTTTCGGAAGAATCAATCAAATCCTTAAATGTATACCGTAAAACCCAAGCCGAAGCCAATAGGTAAAAAAACCACTGAAGGTAAATTCCTTTGATAATATAAGGGCGCCATAGGTGGGTGTTATCCTCAAAAGGATAGAGCATTCCCACAATCAGGATCAATGGGAAAAGAACGATTATATGATATTTCCAACTTTTATGGATGGTACTCCTGGGTTCCACCATGGACCGGATGTAAAAATAGAGAAAAGGACCAATGAAGAAACAGGCGGAAAGTCCAATCTGAAGATAGATAAAGGCTAAATCCGGATTAAAGTAGAAGACCACAGATTTTCCGATGCGAACACTTAACATAAGTAAAAGAAAACCCAGAAATCTACTTGAAATGTGTTTTGGTCTGGCTACCATTAAAAAATAGAGCCCCAGACAAAGTCCGTTAAAAGCACCCAGCGCGCTAAAAAAGAAAAGTAAGGTCTGATTGAATTCCATACGGAAATAAATATCCGAGACTATCTTTAAAAATAAGGAATTTGTACAGACGAATTCTATCTTCTCGCTTTAGAATGAAAAGATCCTTATTTATTAAAAATATGCCGAGTCGGGAAGAACAATAGGTTCGCAACGGAGGATTTTTATATTGCACATCGTACACTGTCGATTTCCATCTATTGATTTTAACGCTAAAGTTTCTTGTGCAGAGAGGGAATAGGCGTTGGCTACTTGATGATCTACTTCGTACCGCAAGTCTTCGAAGGCCCATGGATAACCTATTACCATAGCATATTTGTGGTATACCTGGTCAGCAAGGGTCTAAAATCAAGGGTATATCAAAGTTTAACAGAGGTTTGATAGAATCATGGTTTCCTCTATTTGGTTTTTTCTTGATTCCATCTTAGAATTTCGCTATTTCGCGGTATTTGAAGTTTTTTGTTTAATATTGTGCCGTATTCATTCAGCAAAAAGCGGTACGGATACACTCTTCAATCTCATATATTGGGCGAATTGACCTCACGCCAACACCTATTTTCGAGAATTTAAATGAGTTAAATGAAAAGAGTTTTACTCCTATGCACAGTTTTACTGTGGATGCCTTTCTATGGTCAAGATGAGGCGAAAGAGTCCCAGGACCCCGAATTGATTGGACAAATAATTATTACCGAAGAACTTTATGTATTGTGTGAAAAATTGGGGGATACCTATCATATTAGGTATTCTGATGCTAGCTTGAGTCAAGCGACCTGTTTGCAATCGTTCACGGTGAAAGAAGGGAATGGAGAGTTTGAGAAATTCTACCGGAGCATTGTGGAAGGCCATCCCACCGTTCCCTGTAGAGGAAGTAAGGTACCCTTGACCACGGGTGAAATTTGGTTGGAATTCACTAAAAGCGAAGGTATTGTGAGTGTTAGGTTTCTACAAAACATGGGATTGCAAGATGTATCATATTCTCCATGGCTTACCAAAAAAGAAATCATGAATTTGTTGGGAAAAGGACCAAATAAGACCAAAAGCAATGCCAGTAGTTGATAGGATCATAAATGAAAAAACTCCGGTAATCACTCCGGAGTTTATTCATCAATCAAAAAACGAACAGTCATGATAAACTGTTATAGGATTACAAATTACAACTTTCCTGCCAAAAAAACAATTTAAGGTTTGTTTAACTGTAATTTGTATTGATAATCCTGATGATTATCCCAAATAGGTCTTCAAAATTTTACTTCGAGAAGTATGTTTTAACCTTCTTATCGCTTTTTCTTTTATCTGGCGTACACGCTCTCTCGTAAGGTCAAAAGTTTCCCCGATTTCCTCTAAGGTCATGGAGTGCTGTCCCGCTAAACCAAAGTAAAGACGGATAACATCCGCCTCTCTGGGGGTCAAGGTCTCTAAAGCACGTTCAATTTCAGTACGTAGGGATTCGTGCAAGAGTTCTTTGTCCGGATTGGGCGATTCACCACTTCGCAATACATCGTATAAATTGGAGTCCTCTCCATCAATCAAAGGGGCATCCATGGATACGTGACGTCCAGAGTTTTTCAAAGATTGTTTAACATCCTCAACGGTCATGTCCAATTCTTTGGCAATTTCTTCTGCGGAAGGAATACGCTCATGGGCCTGCTCCAAAAAAGCAAAAGTTTTATTGATTTTATTGATGGGCCCAATTTTATTCAAAGGCTAGCGTACGATCCTGGATTGCTCGGCAAGTGCCTGAAGAATGGAATGACGAATCCACCATACGGCGTACGAAATGAATTTAAAAACACGGGTTTCATCAAATCGTTGCGCAGCCTTGATTAATCCAAGGTTTCCTTCATTGATCAAATCAGGAAGTGTCAATCCTTGGTTTTGGTACTGTTTTGCAACAGAGACCACGAATCTGAGGTTGGCTTTAGTTAATTTTTCCAAGGCTATCTGGTCACCCGCTTTAATCCGTTGCGCCAATTCTACTTCCTCATCGGCAGTGATTAAATCCACTTTGCCAATTTCCTGTAAGTACTTGTCCAACGAAGCGGTTTCCCTATTGGTAACCTGTTTTGTAATTTTTAACTGTCTCATTTAAATTTCCCTTCAAATTAAAGTTGTGAACCGAAGCTCATTAGGTTATACGTTGGAAAAACCAAAAAGTTACAATTTGGGAAAATTTAATTCAATTTTTCGCAGAAAAAAACCCTGGATTTTTTCCAGGGTTTCCCTTTTGTTATTTTATGGACACTAGTCCCTTCTTGGTTTCCTGTCCCGGGTTCCACCTCTTCGGTCACCTCCACGGTCATTACGTGGGGGTCTTTCTTTATATCCCTCAGGTTTGGGTAGCAAAGCTTTTCTAGAAACTTTCTCTTTTCGGGTCCTTGGGTCTAGCCCGAAGTACTTAACGTCGATGACATCACCGAGATTCACTACATCGGTCACTTTGTCCGTGCGTTCCCAAGCTAATTCAGAAACGTGGAGCAACACCTCGTTTCCAGGAGCTTCGGTGTACTCGACCACCGCACCAAAATCCAGTACCTTAATGATCTTTACTTCGTATACACTTCCCACTTCTGGTTTGAACATCACCGCATCGATTTTTGCAATGACCGCATCTATACCAGCTTGGTCCGTACCCAAAATCTCAACAATCCCTTCTTCGGTGTCCGGGTCTTCATTGATGACTATGGTCGTATTGGTCTCCTTCTGTAACTCTTGGATGACTTTTCCGCCAGAACCGATAACTGCACCGATATATTCTCCAGGAATAATCTTGGTAACAATTTTTGGAGCGTACGACTTGACCTCTTCACGGGGAGCTTCAATAGTATCCGTTAGGTGATTTAAGATATGTAGGCGTCCGTCCTTGGCCTGCATCAATGCTTTTACCAAAATTTCATAGGACAATCCTTTGACTTTGATATCCATTTGACATGCGGTTATACCATCCGAAGTACCGGTTACTTTAAAGTCCATATCTCCCAAGTGGTCTTCATCGCCCAAAATATCGGAAAGAACCGCATATTTACCTGTTTCGGTATCCGTAATCAATCCCATAGCAATACCTGAAACCGGCTTTTTAAGCTGTACACCGGCATCCATTAAGGCCATGGTACCCGAACAAACAGTGGCCATTGAGGAGGATCCATTGGATTCCAGTACTTCGGAAACCACGCGTACCGTATACGTGCAATCTTCAGGAACCATTCGCTTGAGTGCGCGTTGTGCTAAATTACCATGTCCAACCTCTCTTCTGGAAGTACCCCGTATGGGTCTTGCCTCTCCGGTTGAAAATGGAGGGAAGTTGTAGTGCAGGTAAAAAGTTTCTTCACCTTCATACGATGGCATGTCAATTACATTAGCCTCTCTCGAAGTACCTAATGTTACAGTTGCCAGAGCCTGGGTTTCCCCTCTTGTAAATATGGATGAACCATGAACCGAAGGAAGATAATCAACTTCGCACCAAATAGGACGAATCTCATCGGTCTTTCTGCCATCCAAACGTAGGCCTTCGTCCAAAGTAAGGGTGCGAACCGCCTCTTTTTCAGCTTTGTGATAGTATTTTGAAATTAATCCACCTATTTCTTCCAGTTCTTCCTCGGAAAACGTCTCTTTTATTTCTTCTTTGATGTTGAAAAATGCCTCGCTTCTTTCCTTCTTTGAAGAACCCGCCTTGGCCACGGCATAGACTTTATCATAAGCCATATCGTGGATTTTTTTCTTGAGTTCTTCATCTTCGGCTTCGGGCTCGTATTCGCGAACTTCTTTTTTTCCGAAAGCTTCGGCCAATTTTACCTGTGCAGCACACTGTACTTTAATGGCTTCGTGGGCAAATTTGATGGCTTCGACCATTTCCTCTTCGGATATTTCAGACATCTCTCCCTCAACCATCATCACCGAATCTTCAGAAGCACCGATGACCATATCAATATCGGATTCTTTCAGTTGTGCTCTTGTAGGGTTGATGATCAACTCACCGTTGACCCTGCCCACGCGGACTTCAGAGATAGGGCATTCAAATGGAAAATCAGAAAGTTGTATCGCTGCGGATGCGGCCAAACCGGCCATGGCATCGGGCATCACGTTTTCGTCATGTGACATTAATTGGATCATTACTTGCGTCTCAGAATGGTAATCCTTCGGGAATAAAGGTCTCAGAACGCGGTCCACAAGACGCATGGTCAATACCTCTCCATCACTGGGGCGTGCCTCTCTTTTGAAAAATCCACCAGGATAACGCCCTGCTGCGGCAAATTTTTCACGATAGTCCACAGTTAGTGGCAAAAAGTCCACATCTGCGGCTTGATAATTGGAAACTACGGTACACAATAGCATACACTTTCCTGATTGAACCACCACAGAACCATGGGCCTGCTTGGCCAATTTTCCGGTTTCAATAGAGATTTCCCTACCGTCACCAAGGTCGATGACCTCTTTAAAAGTTTTTGGAATCATAAAAATAATCTTACTCGAAATTCTTCGAGTCGTTAAACATTTGGTCTACCGCCTTCCGGACGGTCGGGTTGTGTTGTTGTGTTGACCAATGAAAAACTGAATGCAGCTTTTTAAGAATGCTTCGGACGTTCCGAAACTGCGGTCTGTACTAGACCAAAATAAAAGGGAGGCCAAAACCTCCCATTTACTTATTTTCTAATACCCAGTTCTTTAATAAGGGCTCGGTATTTTTCAATATCTTTTTTCTTGAGGTAGTCCAAAAGGCTTCTCCTTTTACCTACCAATTTCACCAAAGAACGCTCTGTTGCATAATCCTTGTGGTTCTTTTTCAAGTGTTGTGTCAAGTGGTTGATACGGTAGGTAAACAGTGCAATCTGTCCTTCCGTAGAACCTGTGTTTTGTTCGGAACCCCCATGTTTCTTGAAGATGTCCGCTTTTACTTCCTTTGATAAATACATTCCAATATTAGTTTAATGATTTTTATGTATTTGATTGTCAGTTCCTTCCTTTTACTCAGGACGTGCAATCAGCGTGCAAAGATAATCCTTTTTTTAGATTTTGAAATTTTTACGCTACGAATTAAACCATTTTGATTTTACCGGGTCAAAGAGACAAATCCTAAAATTCAATCATTATGAAGAAGAGTCTCAATCCAATGAACTTTATGAAAATTGCCCCATTTGCTTTGGCATTATCTCTACTGATTTTCACATCCTGTACAAATGAAGAGGAAGAATCCATTCCTGAAATCGCAAACGGCGAATTGATTACTGTTGCTGAACTTCAGGTCAGTGATGAAACAGAGATGATTTCCGAAGAGGTTTCTTCCATAGCCGAAGATGTGTATGCTTCAGATGAAATTTCTCTGACCGGTAAAAGCGATTATACATCGGACTATTTGCCTGAATGTGTCACCATAACCACCATCGTTACAGACACTACTCGCGAAAAAACCATTGATTTTGGTGAAGGATGCGAGTTGCCCAATGGTAATATTCTGGGAGGTATTATTACGTTGAGCTACGCCAAGGATATGGAAGCCGCTTCCAAATCCATTGCACTGGCTTTGGAAAATTTCACCTTCAATGACGTTGCCATTGAAGGCTCTGCAAGTATTTTAAGGGTACGTTCGAACGACAATGGTAATCCACAGGGGGTGGTGAACTCCTCATATCAGGCCACGTGGCCCAATGGCGATACCGCCTCGTTTTCAGGAACGCGCACCCGAGAGTGGGTAGAAGGTTTTGGTACTGGTTTCTGGGGAGACAATGTTTTCTTGATTACGGGTAAAAGAACCTACACCGGTCGACTTGGCAATGTTTATATGAAAGAGGTAATTACCGCATTGCGTAGAGAACTTTCCTGTAGATTCATTGTAAGTGGTGTTCTGGAAATATCCAGAAACGATACTACGGCCAGTCTTGATTTTGGCGATGGAAGTTGCGATGCAAAAGGTGTTTTAACACAACCGGATGGAACGGAAAACGAGATTTTCTTAAGGCGATTTCTCAAGTAAACCATGTTTCTCAATTAGAAAGGGCGTGTTTCAAAAACACGCCCTTTTTTATTGGAAAGATTCCTGAAATGAATCCAGTATTGCAATTTGAATCAAAATGCTACGTTTTTAGAGCAAACCAAATCTACATGCGTATTAAATTAGGCGCTTATTCCCTTAAAATAAAATCCTACACAGCTCAAGAACTCGGCTTACCGGATGTTTCTGAAAATTGATATTCAATGTTTACCAAAAGGTTTTCCATATTTGGTATGTTCCCATATTTCCAGTGGAGAAACATTGGAAAATACTGGATGGGACCACAAAAAAGGAGGTCAAGGAAACCACTCCCGCAATGCGTTCTGCACTTGATTTGAAGATGATAAAAAAGCGAAGTCCTTTATGGAGCTATACAGGTTTGGCAATAGTGGCACTTCCAGTTCTTGCCCTATTAATCTATGTGGTTTATGGTGTTTTTGATGTTTCATCAAATGGAATACAAAAAACGTTAGCCAAGAATAGCCGTATTTCCAATAAAGAAATCTTGGCAAAAACACCAGAAATTGGGGATTTGTACACGTTCAAAGTATTAAATGTGGACAGGGTGACGGATATGAATGGGCATACGACCGGCTATAAATCTTCACATTTTTCCTCACCCTACGATGTGGACTTTTTTGTGAATTACATTTCAAAAGATTCTGTGGGTTTGGAGTATAATCTCATGGAAGGCCGTTCCGATTATACCTATGGTCTTAAACCTGAGTTTAGGCTTTCAAAAGCTGAGATCCGTCTTGCTGCTGAAAACTATCAAGACCTCGATATTCTGGAGTATCCGAATAGGGAAGGAGCTGAAACAAAAAAGATTGTGGGTATTTTTCAAATACAACGCGAACGGTAAATCCTATTGTTTACTGGACTTTTTAAAATGCACACCCACTAGGTAGGGGTTGCTGGTTTTCCAGATTTGCTGCAAAGTCAGGGGAAAGGTCAAAAGCATTAAAACCAGCTGAAACATTTCCGTGAAAAGCATTGGCGCCAAATCCGCTGTTGTTCATGTGTGCCCGCACATAAACTTCGGTGTCCGGAGCAATCTGAACTGGTACCCCGCTTCTCGTGAACGGTTGTTCATCAACATGACTGTGGGCAAGGATCCTCCGGTAAATCAGGTTTCCATCCGTATCGATTACCTCCCACCAGTCTGCATATTGATTACATCCTAAATCTGGACTGGAAATGGTAACCTGAAAGGTATATGCGTTTTCACTTCCAGAAAAAGAAACTGCTGTTATCACAGCGCCCTGGGTAGTTTCGGAAATCATTTCAGATTCTTCCTCTCCTTGGTTTCCCTCTTCATCACTTGAATTACAGGCGAGAAGAAAACTTATCAAAATCCAGTGAAAAGGAAGCATTTTCAACATTTTCCTAGTTTCTTACGGGTTGATTGGTGATCAAATCGATATATAGGTTGATTTTCTTCTTTAAGTCCCGGCGATGGGAAATAAAATCCAAGAAACCGTGTTCCTTTACAAATTCGGAAGTTTGGAAACCTTCGGGCAAATCCTTTCCCACGGTATCCTTTACGACGCGAGGGCCGGCAAATCCAATAAGTGCTCCTGGTTCGGAAATGTTGATATCCCCAAGCATGGCATACGAGGCAGTAGTTCCCCCGGTAGTGGGATCGGTACATAGTGAAATATAAGGAACCTTGGCATCGGCCAACTGTGCTAGTTTAGCTGAGGTTTTGGCCAACTGCATAAGCGAAAGTGCAGCTTCCATCATACGGGCCCCGCCCGATTTTGAAATCATCACAAAGGGTATTTTCCTTCTTTTGGCGACATCGATGGCCCTGGATATTTTTTCACCTACTACACTCCCCATGGAACCACCGATAAAACTGAAGTCCATACATGCTATGACCACTTCCTTGCCCATGGATTTTCCAACGGCAGTGCGAACTGCATCTTTTAATCCGGTCTTTTGTTGTGCGGTCTTCAACCGCTCAGAATATTTTTTGGTATCCACAAACCGAAGGGGGTCTTTCGCTGATAGCTTTACGTCCAGCTCCCGGAACTTGTTGTCATCAAAAAGGATTTCAAAATACTCCTTACTTCCGATCCTTACGTGATAATCATCTTCAGGACTTACGTAGAAATTCTTGGCCAGCTCGTCCGCTTCTACGATTTTTCCAGTTGGAGATTTGTACCATAGCCCCCTGGGGGTATCCTTTTTCTCCTCCGTTGCCGTTTGTATTCCTTTTTCCTTTCTTTTAAACCAAGATGACATGCAATCAAAATTAAATTAAATGACCAAGTACTATTTTTGTTTATAAGGTATTTATGTTATTGAGGTCTTCAAAAGCCTTTTTCAAACGTTCTACAAAGGTTTTTTCACCTTCTCGTAACCAAACGCGGGGATCATAGAACTTTTTGTTGGGTTGGTCCTCCCCTTCAGGATTGCCAATTTGCGACTGAAGGTATGCTGATTTTCCCTGGACATAATCCCGTACTCCACTCATGAAAGCATATTGCAGGTCTGTGTCGATATTCATTTTGATGACCCCATATCCAATAGCTTCGCGAATTTCCTCGACAGTGGAGCCCGAACCTCCGTGGAAGACAAAGTCGATATGGTTATGTCCCACTCCATACTTTTTGGAAATAAATTCTTGGGAGTTCTTCAAAATCTTTGGTGTTAGCGTCACATTGCCCGGTTTGTAAACCCCATGAACATTACCAAAAGCTGCGGCCACTGTAAACCTAGGACTTACTTTAGATAGTTCTTCATAGGCATAGGCCACTTCTTCGGGCTGCGTGTACAATTTTGAGCTATCAACATCGGTATTGTCCACACCGTCTTCTTCACCACCTGTTACGCCCAGTTCAATTTCCAAGGTCATATCCATCTGGCTCATGCGTTCCAGGTACTTTTTACATATTTCTATATTCTCTTCGATGGGCTCTTCAGATAGGTCTATCATGTGGGAACTGAAAAGTGACTTTCCCGTAAGTTTATACTGTTCTTCGCTGGCATCCAAGAGACCATCGATCCAAGGCAGTAGTTTTTTGGCACAATGGTCCGTGTGCAAAATCACGGTTGCACCGTAGGCTTCGGCCATTTGGTGTACGTGCTTTGCTCCAGCGATTGCACCAAGTATGGCCGCTCTTTGGTTTTCGTTGGAAAGGCCCTTGCCAGCGTTGAACTGGGCTCCCCCATTTGAAAACTGGATAATGACCGGCGAATTTATGGAAGCAGCGGTCTCCATTACTGAATTTACCGTATTGGAGCCAATCACGTTTACCGCGGGAAGCGCATAAGCATGTTTTTTTGCATGGTCAAAAATTGCCTTTACCTCATCGCCAGTGGCAACTCCGGGTTTAATAGTATGGGACATAGCTTGTGTTAGTAAGGGTTAAATAATAGGGAACAAAAGTAATAAAATAATTCTGCTAGAATGGGTAATTAATACCAACATTGAAGACGGCATTTCGGAAATTATAATCCGAAAACCACCGTCTGGCGGTTTCCTCCGCAGGGTTATAGGTCTTAAATCCTATATCCAATCTAAATACAAAATAACTGAAGTCGTAACGCAGGCCCATACCTGTGCCCAGGGCAATATCGGTCAAGGAATCAAATCCTGTAAAAATAGCATCTGGGTTATCTTCATTGTCAAAGACATTCCAAATGTTTCCTGCGTCTGCGAACAAGGCCCCCTTCAAATCGCCGGCCAAAGGAAAACGGTATTCCAGGTTTAATGCGATTTTTAGGTTGGCTTCGTTAAAATCGTTTACGTTGTCGGTACTGCCCGGACCTAATTCGTAGGCATTCCATGCTCGATTGTCATTTGAACCGCCCGCAAAATAACTTCGAACAAAGGGTATACTTTCTGAATTTCCGTAGGGAATAGCCAGCCCAAAAAAGCCGCGTACCGCTAAAACATTGGTATTGCTCACTTCCCAATGTTTTATGTAATCAAATTCGGTCTTTATATATTGGGAGAAGGGAACCCCAAAAACCAAGAGCTGTCCATTGTCGTTCTCATTGAATGGAATAAAAGAAGAGGAAAAAGAGAGAGTATTGCCAGCACTTTCAAGTTTTGCCCTGATTTGGTAAAATTCATTATCGTTGATATCCGTTTTACTGTTTTTGGTAAAAGTATAGCTGCTGGTAAAAATAAGGTTGTTCTCGGTTAGTCGTTGTTGTCGCTCGTCTATACTGTTTACCTCTCGGGTGTCTTGCTGGTTTAATTCTGGAATTTCACCATTTTGAACTGCATCAATAAATGCATTGGCACCCTCTGGAATATTTAAGGTAGCTATTGAAGTTTCCTCATCAATATTAAAAAATGAAGCGTATTGCGGATCGTCCTCAATTTGGTCGGCAATTTCATCCAAATTGCTAAAGGTGTTTCTGTAGATGTTAAAAAAGTTATTTGGATTTACATTTCGTACAAACTCCACGTTCATCAGTTCAATGTCGTGTTTCAAACCTAGATTGGGGGACCAATTATAAGATAATATGGTGTTGAATGTTTGCTTGTCGAGACCTATATTTCTTTGAAAATTGGTACCTACTAAAAATCGGGACTGGGGCAACATGTAGTATGGAATTATTCTTTCGGTGTTTATGGGGAACCAAATCCGTGGAAACGTGATATTGATATCTCCTCCCAGCTCAGAGGTGAAGGTTTCTCCAGATAGGCTGACATCACTGAGAAGACCAATGGAACCTCTTGCGGAAATATTAAGGGTTTCTGAACCTCCAAAGACATTTCTTGTTATTACCGTAGCCCCTAGCGCCGTACCCAAACGTTGAATGTTGGAATGGGTCACATCAAAATCCAGGTTCAACGAAAACTTTGGCCTTGGGGCGAGATAGATGTTGGAAACCAATTTGGTATGGGTAGAATCTGGAATAAACTCGATATTGGGATATTTGAACGTATTCAAGTTGGTGATTTGGCGGTAGGTACGAATTCGGTCCAAATCCCGGTAAACACTGTCCTTTTCAAAAAAAATGGCGTCTGCCAAGGCCTTTGGCCTGTATTTCAGCTTATTGTTAAAATAGATGGTGTAATTTTCATATTCTATGGATTTTAGGGAATTCACGGAACTCCCGAAAAGATAATCGCTATAGATGTTGATTTTATCAAAACGATGAACACGATAGGTATTACTGGCCGAGTCAATTTGGGATGAGCCCTTTGGTTTTTGAATGTTCAATTGAACTTCCATCTTTTGATCGTCGGAGGTTATTAAGGTATCCCGGGAAATGTCGTAGTTGATGGAGCTTTCCTGAAAATTGTACACTCCGGAGTTTCTGAACAGGGCCGTCAAGCGTTCACGCTCCAAATTAAAGTTGGCCAAATCAAATTGTTCTCCTTGTTTGACCAAGGAAAAATCAAGTGAATTGTCATATATGGAATCCAGATCAGGGGAGGAAATGTTTTTGTAGATGGTATCTAGGATATAGGGCTTTCCCAGATTGAGATTATAAGCAATTTGGGCCCTTTTCTTTCGTTTGGTAGCTTCTATGGTATATTTTCCCGAGCTATTGAAATATCCTTTACTGTTGTAGTATGCTTTGAGTCGGTCGACTGATTTTTGCGACAAGCTTGTGTCAATGACCACGGGTGGTTCTCCTATACGTTTTAAAAATTCGCTGGCGCCCTTTACCACAAAGGATTCCTGAAGACGGACCACCTGTTTCTTGGATAATAATCGATTTAGCCTTTTTTCCCTTTTCTCTTTTCTATACAACCAATTCTGGAAGGAAGAATCTGGATTTTCCTTGGCCAGGTTATATAGATTCAATCGTAAAGGGTATCCCAATAAATTGCTGTTGGGTTTTTGGGCAATAAGACTCTTTACGGTTTCGTCGCCCACCTTTTTTCCGTCGGCGAATACGGTATTTTTTGTGAGCAGCAATTCGTTCTCCTCTACCTTTTTTAAGGTATTGCATCCAGCAAAGATTACCATGAGCAACAATAATCCTATTTTTGCCCTGTTACCCAATTCCTGGAAAAGAACCTTCATAGGCGCCAAAATTAACGATTTAGATGGTTACCAAAAACCAAATTAAACGAGTTACTAGCTTACAGCAAAAAAAGTACCGAAATCAATATGGATTATTCGTTGCTGAAGGTTTAAAAACCGTACAAGAACTCATAGACTCCGTAATTGAAACCCACCAAATTTATGTAGACCTAGAGCTTTTCCTTGATGTGTTGGGTGATTCCGCCATTTTGGTAAATTCCAAGACCATGGCTCAAATGAGCGGACAACAGAATCCTAGCGGTGTCTTGGGCGTTTTTCATATTCCCCGTCCAAAAGCAAAAGAGGTAAAGGATTGGATATTGGCTTTGGATGCCATTAGGGATCCCGGTAACCTCGGTACGATTATCCGCTTATGTGATTGGTACAATATTGGCCATATTGTTTGTTCTGAAGATACTGTGGACTGCTATAATCCAAAGGTGCTTCAGGCTACCATGGGTTCGATTGCCCGAGTAAACATTTCATATTTATCCTTAGTGGATTTTTTTGAGGGATTGGATAAGGTACCCATCATAGGGACTTTTATGGATGGAGACTCCATCTACCAAGAAACTTTTCCAGAACGTGGAATTTTAGTTATGGGCAATGAGGCGAATGGTATTTCGGACGCCGTTCAAAGGAAGATTTCAAAGCGGGGCGGGATTCCACAGTTTGGAAATCCTGTTACAGAAAGCCTCATTGTAGCTTCGGCCAGTGCAGTACTCTTTAGCGAAATACGACGTATCTGACTTTTACCTTACCAGTAACTATTCAAAAGTGAAATTGATAAAAATACCTCGGGTTCGCATGGCATTAATGTTACCGGTCCATGGGCTATTGGGGTCATTATCAGGAATCAACTCGTCCGTAAGTGCAAATACCCCGCGTATGGAAGGCGTGAATTTAAAGTACTCTGTGTAGAAGTCAATACCAAAGCCCAGTTCATAGCCATATACGTTTTTTTTCATTCGGAACTCCCCGCTGCTGTTGTCGTCCAAACTATCCTCTTTGGCGCCCAGGTTTAAAGAGGTATACATCCCGCCAATGACAAAAGGCTTCCAATTGCCAAACCGTTTCGCGCTCACTTTCAACAAAAGGGGAAACCGAATGTAAGTAGAACGGACCTCCCGAAGTGCATCCCGCTCGGAGGTAAAGCCGGGGCAACCCAACAATCTCTGTGTGTACAACAATCCTGGCTCAAATCGGATATCCAAAAAATCATTGATTCTCAGCTCGGCAAGCACACCCACATTAAAACCGAAACTGGTATCCACCAAAACATCCTGTCCGATATCGTTTTGATATTCGAATTGAAAATCATATTGGTTGAATCCCAAATAATAGCCAAAGTTGATGGGTTTCAAATCCTCATTTTGGATATTGAGGATTGGGTCTTTGTTAAACTGAGCGAAAATCACGGCTGGACTAAGTAAAAAACAAAGTCCAAAGGAAAAAAAGAAGTTTTTCATTCAATTATTTTGTCGCCACATAAATGGATGCTACCCCAAATGTCTGGGGCATGTTCTCTATTCCTATAAACCCAATTTTGTCCAAAATATTGTTGAATTCCTTTCCATGTGGAAAAACTGATGCAGATTCACTTAAATAGGTGTAGGCCGAACGGTCTTTGGAAAAAACTTTTCCAACGGCAGGTAGAATGTATTTGGTGTAAAAGGCATATCCCTGCTTAAAGGGAAACTTAGTGGGAACAGAAGTTTCCAAAATCGCCAATCGTCCACCAGGACGTAGCACCCTCAGGATTTCTGATAGTCCCCGTTCCAAGTTTTCAAAGTTCCTTACTCCAAAAGCCACCGTAATCGCGTCGAACGAATTGTCTTCAAAAGACAAATTCTCACTGTCGCCCAACACCATATCAATGGTATGGTTCAACTTTTTTTTGGCTATTTTGAGCTTTCCGACATCCAGCATACCTGCAGAAATATCCAGACCCACTACTTTTTCAGCTCCTGTTTTTGTCAATGCAATGGCGAGGTCACCGGTTCCTGTGGCAATGTCCAAAACGGTCTTAGGAGACTTTTCACTTACCAATTTCACCACTTTTTTTCTCCACTTTATATCAATTCCAAATGAGATTACACGGTTTAGGCCGTCATAGCTTCCCGAAATGGTGTCGAACATGTGCTTCACTTGTTCTTTTTTTCCGAGCCGGGAATCTTTGTAGGGATTCACTTTCTTGGACATACTGGCAATTTGCGCGCAAAGATACGACTTCGGGGTATGGAAGGGGTATAAAATAATTGTGTAATTTTGACCCGTTAAAGAGGAAATCTTTCCACAGTATGTACGTTACTTGTCCTTTGGAACGAAAACCAAATGCTTTTTGTGGCAGCACGTATGTAGAAACCAGTTTTGAACAACAGCTTATTGTAATACATGAAGATCATTATTGCGGGTGCCGGTGAAGTAGGCTTTCATTTGGCTAAATTATTGTCTTATGAAGCCCAGGATATAACGTTGATCGATACGGATAAAGAAAGTTTGTCATACGCGGATAACCACTTGGATATTCGGGTTTTGCGAGGGGATGCCACATCGATAGAAGTGCTGAAAGAAGCACGGGTGGAAAACTCAGAGTTAGTGATAGGCGTGACCGCCTCCGAAACTACCAATTTGACACTTTGTCTGTTGGCTAAACAGCTGGGATGTGAACGTACGATAGCGCGGATTTCAAATACGGAATTCATGGACAATCGGGATGTGATCAAGTTTGATGAATTGGGTATCGACGAGCTTATTTCCCCAGAAGAGTTGGCGGCCACCGAAATCCAATTACTCTTGAACCAGTCCGCATTTAATGATACTTATGAGTTTGAAGAAGGTCTGTTGACCATGATCGGGGTGTTTCTTCCGAAATCGGCTCCTTTTGTCGGGAAAATGGTCAAGGAAGCGGCCACCATCTTCCCAGAGCTCCATTTTATGCCCATTGCACTGCAGCGTATGGGAACGCAATTTACCGTTATACCTCGGGGAGATACCATTTTTAAAGAGGGCGATCAAGTATATTTTATTACTTCTGCAGGGGGGGTGGATGAACTGTACAAGCTTACAGGAATGCAAAAAAGAGAAATAAAAAATGTAATGATTCTCGGTGGAAGTAAGGTGGGATACAAAACGGCAAGAGACCTTTGTACTAAAAAATTCAATGTAAAACTGATTGAAAGGAACAAGGAAAAGGCATTTGATATTGCCGATGATATACCCCATGCGCTTGTAATAAATGGGGACGGGCGCAATGTGGAACTTTTGGACGTAGAAAGCTTGTAATCGATGGATGCCTTCATCGCAGTAACCGGAAATTCAGAGACCAATATTATGTCCTGCTTGGTCGCCAAGTCGAAAAAAATAAAAAAAACGATAGCCTTGGTAGAAAATATGGATTATTTCCAGCTCTCCCATTCTATCGGTGTAGACACCTTGATAAATAAAAAACTGTTGGCAGCCAATAATATTTTCAGATATATCCGTAGGGGGGAGGTTTTGGCCTTGACCCGACTGAATAATTTAACTGCGGAAATCCTTGAGTTTGAAGTAAAAGCAGATTCTTTGGTAAATGGTGAAATTATAAGAGAACTTAATTTTCCCAGGGAAGCTATTATTGGTGGGGTGATCCGAGATGGGAAGGGTATCATTGCGCTTGGGGATTTTAGAATTATGGAGGGGGACAAAGTAGTGGTCTGTTCCAAGCCCAAGGCCATCTCCAAAATAGAAAAGCTCTTCCTGTAATGGGACTCAATACACGAATTATTGTCCACATTATGGGATTGTTGCTGTTGTGCAACGGTTCTTTTATGCTATTGGCTGCGTTTGCCAGTGGTATTTACAAAGACGGCGCTACTTTGGATATCACCTTAGCGGCCATTGTGACCATGCTTTTTGGTGTTATGGCCATGTTTTACACAAGGGGGCACAAAAAGGTGGTAAAACGAAAGGAGGGATATATCATAGTGACCCTTGGTTGGATCGTGATGTCATTATCGGGAGCACTCCCTTATATTTTTTCCGGTGCCATACCTTCTGTGACCAATGCATTTTTTGAGACCATTTCAGGATATACCACAACTGGGGCTTCCATTTTGGACGATATCGCTTCTTTACCTAAAGGTATTCTGCTTTGGAGGAGCCTTACACATTGGATTGGAGGAATGGGTATCATCGTGCTTGCCATAGCCATCTTACCCCTATTGGGAATAGGTGGGATGCAGTTGTTCGCAGCAGAAGCGCCGGGACCGGGAGGCGATAAATTACATCCAAGAATTACTGACACGGCCAAACGGTTATGGCTTATTTATGTCGGGTATACCGTGGCCGAAACGCTTTTGCTAAAGTTAGCGGGAATGTCCTTTTTTGATGCAATTAACCATAGTCTGGCCACTTTATCCACAGGAGGATTTTCCACCAAGAACGCCAGTATTGCCCACTGGAACCATGAGCCCTTAATTCAGTATATAATCATACTGTTTATGTTCTTGGCGGGCAGCAATTTTGTCCTGAGCTATTTTGCCTTCACCGGGAAGGTTCAACGCATTATCAGGGACGAGGAGTTCAAATACTATTTCGGTTTTATCGCCGTCTTTACGATAATTGCTTCATTGGTGGTGTTTCACAAGGCCCAAGTTCCTGTTTCTGAATTTTATCCCATGGTCTGGGGTGAGGCGGAAAGTGCCTTTAGGCACGGTTTGTTCCAGGTGATCGCCGTGGTGACCACAACAGGATTCGTTACGGCAGACTTCACGGGTTGGACTCCATTTTTGACGGTTTTTTTCTTTGGGTTGATGTTTTTGGGAGGTTCAGCTGGATCTACAGCAGGAGGCATCAAAGTGATGCGGCACTTACTTATCATCAAAAACGGACTTTTGGAATTTAAACGGACGCTGCACACCAATGCTATTATTCCTGTTCGTTACAACGATAAAACGGTATCAGAACATATTGTTTATAACATTATCGCATTTTTTGTGTTGTATATGCTTCTTTTTATTGTAGGCTCGCTGGTTTTGGGATTTTTAGGTTTGGATTTTATCTCCGCCATAGGCGGTTCGGCATCCTCCTTGGGCAACGTTGGCCCCGCCCTTGGCAGTCTGAACCCGGTGAGCAACTACAATAGTTTGCCTGATGGTGGAAAATGGTGGTGCGCTTTTTTAATGCTGCTGGGACGCTTGGAACTATTTACGGTTTTGATTATTCTGACCCCTTATTTTTGGAAAAAGACCTAGACCGCCGCGGCGATTCTAGAAATGGCCTCTTTGAGCTCTTCTTCGGAAGCAGCATAAGAAATTCGGATACAACCCGGATTTCCAAAAGCCTCTCCCGTTACTGTTGCCACATTGGCATGTTCCAAAAGATAGAGCGCAAAATCTGATGCATTTTCTATGGCAACTCCATTTAACGTCTTTCCAAAAAACGAAGAAACATCTGGAAAAACGTAAAATGCACCTTCAGGGACATTCAATTTGAAACCTTCAATTTCCCCCAATAGTTGAAGCACAAGGTCTCTCCGTTGATGAAACTCGTCAATCATATATTGAATTTGGGAAACAGGTGCCTCCAATGCTGCGATAACCGAGCGTTGGGCGATAGCATTGGCACCACTGGTCACTTGACCTTGCAACTTGGTACATCCCTTTGCAATCCATTCTGGAGCTCCTATATATCCAATTCGCCAACCGGTCATCGCAAAAGCCTTGGAGACCCCATTTACCGTAATAGTTCTTTCGTACATACCATCAATAGCGGCTATGCTGACGTGGCCTCCTACAAAATTGATATGTTCGTAAATCTCATCCGATACCACATAAATATCGGGATGCTTTGCCAGGACATGGGCCAATCCTTCCAGTTCTTCTCTGCTGTATACAGAACCACTGGGATTACAGGGAGAACTGAACCAAAGCATTTTGGTCTTTGGTGTTATGGCCTTTTCAAGTTGTCCCGGTGTCATTTTAAAATCGGTATCAATACTTGTGGATACCTCCACAGGGATCCCTTCTGCCAACTTTACGATGTCACTGTAGCTCACCCAATACGGTGCCGGTAGAATAACTTCGTCTTCCGGATTTAGCACCACCATCGCAACATTGAAAAGGGATTGTTTAGCACCTGTAGATACCACGACTTGACCGGGACTATAGTCCAGATGATTGTCTCTTTTGAATTTATGGCATATCGCGGTCTTCAAATCTCCGTATCCATCTACCGGGGTATAGCTACTGAAGTTGTCATCGATAGCTTGTTTAGCTGCCGTTTTTATAAATTCGGGAATATTAAAATCCGGTTCGCCCAGACTTAGTCCGATGATATCTTTCCCCTCATTTCGCAATTCCCTCGCTTTGGCCGCCATAGCCAACGTAGCCGATGTGGACATATTGTTGATCCTATCGGATAAATCAGTACGCATGTTTTTTCTATTTATTGGTACTGAAGCGCTGGATTTTTGCCCAGCTCCTTCAAATGTTTGAAGTGCGAAATTATAGCTTTTCGGGTAGTTTTATATTCGTGGTAGGGCAAATTGAATTCCTTCGCCGTCTGTTTCACAATTTTTGCAATTTTTGTGTAGTGTATATGGCTTATGTTCGGAAAAATATGGTGCTCTACCTGATGGTTCAACCCTCCCGTGAACCAATTCATAATTCTATTTCGGGTACCAAAATTTACCGTGGTAAAAAGTTGATGGATTGCCCAGGTATTTTTCATACTTCCTGTTTCATCCGGTAAGGGAGTGTCCGCATCTTCAACGATGTGTGCCAATTGGAATATCACACTTAGTATTACCCCAGCCACATAGTGCATGATAAAGAAACCCAGTAGCACTTGCCACCATGGAATCTTTACAAAAATCAAGGGCAATACGATCCAAATGGTAAGATAAATGATTTTGGTAATCACCAATGTACTCCAGTTTACAATAGGGTTGGGCAGTTTGCCATAGGCCAATTTTCGTTTCATGTAGCGGTACATTTGTTTGAAATCCGTGGTGATCGCCCAATTAAACGTTAACAGTCCGTAGAGGAAAATAGAATAGAAATGCTGGAATTTGTGGTATTTTTTCCATTCGGCATGCTCTGAAAATCGTAATACCCGGCCCGCGTCCATATCTTCATCATGCTCATGGATATTGGTATATGTATGATGTAGTACGTTGTGCTGCACCTGCCAGTTGTATACATTTCCGGCCAAGATGTATATGGAACTTCCCATAACCTTGTTGACCCATTTTTTATTGGAATACGATCCATGGTTTCCATCGTGCATGACGTTCATGCCGACACCCGCCATTCCTACACCCATCAGAATGGTCAGCAATAGATTTGCCCAAACCGGTAGGTTTAATGTTAGTATAACAAAGTAGGGGGTTAAAAACACCGCAAACATGATCACGGTTTTTAAATGTAGCTTCCAGTTACCTGTTTTCTTTATGTTGTTCTCTTTGAAATATTGGTTTACACGCTTGTTCAACGTTCTAAAAAAGTTGGCCGAGTCCCTTCTTGAAAACCGTACGGTATCCATGTCCATAAATTGTTTTTTTCAAAGGTAACGAAAATGACTGCCTTGACCAGATTGTTTTTTAAAAACTACAAGGCAACCAAAAGTAGTACCTTAGTCCCATCCAATATTTAACCCATGACGGTAGACCTGATATTTCAGTATTTTGAAAAGTTGACCGATGTCCAAAAATCACACTTTGGGCAGTTGGAACTTTTATATCGGGATTGGAATTCAAAGATCAACGTAGTTTCCCGAAAAGACATCGATGAGCTTTACCTGAGACATGTGCTACATTCTTTAGGAATTGCCAAGATACAGACCTTCAACGAAGGAGCGGAAATATTGGATGTAGGTACAGGTGGCGGCTTTCCGGGCATCCCTTTGGCCATTTTGTTTCCAGAGACCCGATTCACCCTTGTAGATGCCATTGGAAAAAAAATAAAAGTTGTAAATCACGTCTTGGACGGATTACAGCTGGATAATGTAAAGGCTGTTCATTCTAGGGTAGAAGATATATCTGGAAGTTTCGATTTTATTGTAAGTAGGGCGGTAGCCGCAATGCCTACTTTTGTCCGCTGGACGAAAGGAAAAATAAAAAAGAACTCGACCCACGAACGAAGAAACGGAATTCTTTATTTGAAAGGTGGTGATCTGTCCGAGGAATTGAAGGATTACACCACGGCACAAATCTTTGATTTAAAGGAGTTTTTTTCTGAGGAATTTTTTGAAACGAAAAAGGTGGTCTACTTGCCTCAAAAATTCAAGGGATAAGCGGATAAACGCATTTGAACTAAAAAAGGTCCCATTTGGGACCTTTTTCTCATTGTTGAACGCTCCAGGGAGGGGTAACCTCGTTGGAACGTGCATAGGCAATCAGTTGTCCTTTATGTTCCCCATTGTGTTCCATGATGACCAAAAGTCCCGAAAGCATGTTCATTTTGGCAAATCCAAAATCAACTTCTTCCCCAAATTTGGTGGTTTCTACCAGTTCTATTTTTTCCAGCACAAAGGCATTCGACTTTTTAAGCGCTGTGATGATGTTTTCCTTGCCGGTCACTTTTCCAAGATTCATCATGTCCACGTCTTCTGGTGGGGCAAATCCCATTTTAGAGGCGATAAAATAATTTCCCCCGGCGATGTGCATCAAAGCTTCCCCCACGGAATTGACCCCTTCCATAGGGCGCCAATCGTATTGTTCTTCGGAAAATGCTTCGGCCAGTTGGACAACCTGTCCTTGATTTTGGGTTAGAATGCCCTTGATGGTCTGTTGTACCATGGTGTCTTGGCCCACTGCTGTGAGGCATATAAGACCAAAAGTTAAAATTGCTAGTTTTTTCATAATAATGTTGATGGTGTTTTATATAGGATGTAAAGCCGATTTTCGGAATACCTTCAAATATAGGGAATTATGTAGGTTCATTATTTAGGGGAGTTATCCAAAAAAAATAATGTGAAGGCCTTCGAAAGAATATTTATCTTCTTAAGGAGCGGAGAATTAATACTAGCTTTTTTTAAATAGAAAATGTCTTCCAAACTAAAAAGTCTGTTTCGGCTTAAAATCAAGACTACAGCTTTCTGAAAAGTTTTCCATCCTTACTTGTGCTATATCCAATGACTTCTCCATTTCCATTTCTTTTGAAGTAGATGGGGCGACTGGAAGTATCGGAAAAAATATCATCCTTTTCATGGTACAGGGGATAGACCAATTCATCGAAAAGTGCATACAAATCACCTTTCTTGGTGTCCAGTTTGACTTCAACTTCGGCCCCATTTTCAAATTCATACCTCCCCACGTAAGTCTCCAAGGATGAAATCAAGGGCATGTTTTGGTATGGATTGTTTTCGGAAAGGATCAATCCGTCACCAATTTCCCAAGTATCATATTCCATATAATATGCGGTTCTTTTAGCGGCATTGACCCCCCGAAGCTTGGCGACAAGATGCAGCGCACCATCAATTCCCGCTGAGATTCCTGCAGTGGTTATCACGTCTCCATTATCTACAAAGCGGACGTTCTTACGGACATTCACATCAGGATAAGAGGTTGCTAAATCCTCCAGGGCATTATGAAAGGTAGTCGCTGTTTTATTTTCTAGGATTCCAGCCTCCGCGAGTATAAAAGCGCCGGTACAAACTGAAAAATAGTGTTGCACGTTTTCTTGTCTTTTCACCCATTCAATAACCTTAGGATTCTTAACGACGGCGGATGAGTTTCCTCCAAAAAAAGCCAAAATATCTGCTTTTGGCGCATCAGTTATGTCATAATCCGGAACTACGGTGAGAACACCCTGCGATATGATGGGAGATTTGGTTGCAGAAACGGTAAATACTTTATATCCGGAATAAGCAAATACCTCCAAAGGACCGGCAAAGTCCAAGACTTCAACTCCATCCTGGAGATAAAATGCAATGGTCTTCACATCTGTTTTTTTGACCAAGACCATGTTACAATGTGCGCATACTCCGGGTGCTTCGTGTTCTATAGTATCGCAAACACTATTGCACGGCGGAAATACGTATTTTGATTCCATGCGCACGCTTGTCTGGGCTGTTCCTGATAAAATGCTCAACAGTACGATGGATATTTGGATAATTTTGCTCATTTTCTGATATTTTATTGCCCGAAAATAATCAGGAAAAGGCCAATTGTAAAGGACAATAAAGCGCAGAATTGGGCCAAGTCACCCCATAAATTCTGATGGGAGTAAAGACGTGTGTTTTTTTAGGAGTGTCCGCAGGTGGTTGGTACTTCGTAATCCACAGGCCGCTGAAACGGTCATCACCTTTTCCCCTTGGGATAAAAGTTGAACTGCTTTTTCTACACGAAGTTCCTCAAGATACTGACCGATGGTGGTTCCTGTTGTTTTCTTAAAAAGTCGCGTCAGATTTCTGGGACTCATATATACTTTGTGTGCCAAATCTTCAAGTATCATTTTTTGGTCAAGATTTTGGGCCAAAATATCCTGTATTTTATGAATACGGGTCTCGATGTGATTTCGGTACTGCAAAAAAACACTGAGCTGTGGGTCAGAAGGAGAACGACGTAGATAAATGACCACTTCCTTGGCAATTTTGGAGACAAAAACAGCGCCGAACATTTCTTCCAGGACAAACAAAGCTAGATCAATGCCTGAAGAAACCCCAGCACTTGAATAGAGGTTCCCGTCTTTGATCAACAGGCGGTCCTGCAACAGTTTGGCTTTGGAGAAACGATTGCCAAAATCTTCAAAGTATTTCCAATGTGTGGTGCACTCTTTTTCATTCAGTAGACCTGCAAACCCCAAGATGTAAGCCCCCGTACAGACTGAACAAATTTTCGTGCCATTATCGTATTGGTCCCGCAGCCATTTGAAGAAAATGGTATGCTTTTTAGAAAAATCAGGTGCAAAAAACAGATGCGACTCCAAGCCAGGAACAAAGAGCACGTCTTCCGGGCCCAATAAAAAATGGGAAAATGGGATTAAATTGGAGAAGACCAAACCGGCACTTGACTTTTGTTGGTAAGTGGCCTCCATGGCCAAATAATGTGTTTCCATATTGGCATGGTACGCCCTGGCCTCATAGAACAAGTGCGCCGGCCCTGTGATATCCAATAACTGGACCTCCGGGGGCACTAGAAAAAAAACACGCATTTTTAACGGTTTATCCTAAAAAAGGATATCGATAGTCCTCTGGTGTAACAAAGGTTTCCTTAATTAACCGAGGGGACACCCAACGCAAAAGGTTTTGCGCTGATCCTGCCTTATCGTTGGTGCCGGAAGCCCTGGCTCCACCAAAGGGTTGTTGTCCTACGACAGCTCCGGTGGGCTTGTCATTGATATAGAAATTACCTGCAGCATTTTGTAAGGCATGGGTGGCTTCTTCAATGGCATAGCGGTCTTGGCTTATCACCGCTCCTGTTAAAGCATATTCCGATGTGGCATCCACCAATTTCAAAGTTTCCTGCCATTGGTCGTCTTCATATATGAATACGGTGACCACCGGCCCAAAAAGCTCAGTCTCCATGGTCGTATACTTCGGGTCAGTCGTTAAAATCACCGTAGGTTCAATAAAATACCCAACCGATTTGTCATACCCACCACCAGCGATAATTTCCGCATTTTCATCCGACTGGGCCTGGTCGATGTATTGGGCCAACTTATCGAAAGAACCTTCATGAATCACCGCGGTAATAAAGTTGGACATGTCTTCCGGAGAACCTGGTTTATTGAATGAATCAATATCTTTTTTCACCAGTTCCAAAATTTCATTCGCGTTGGACTTAGGTAAATACACTCGTGATGCAGCACTACATTTCTGTCCTTGGAACTCGAAACCTCCTCGTATAATGGCTGTGGCCACCTGCTTTGGGTGAGCGGAAGGATGCGCTACTATAAAATCCTTCCCTCCGGTCTCACCAACAATTCGAGGATAGGTTTTGTAGGTATGGATATTGGTTCCGATTTGCTTCCAGAGTTCTTTGAACACAAAGGTGGACCCTGTAAAGTGCAAGCCTGAGAAATCAGGGCTTGAAAGAACTGTTTCAGTAATCATGACCGGATCGCCCATGACCATATTGATTACCCCATCCGGGAGTCCTGCTTCCTGGAATACGTCCATAATTACTTTGGCGGAGAATACTTGACTATCACTGGGTTTCCATAAGACCACATTTCCCATCATGGCAGCGCTGGCAGGGAGGTTCCCTGAAATTGCCGTAAAGTTGAATGGGGTGATCGCGTAAACGAAGCCTTCCAGGGGCCGGTATTCCACACGATTCCAGATACCATCTGAGGATTCAGGTTGTTCCGCATAAATCTGGGACATATACTCAACATTGAAACGCAGAAAGTCGATGAATTCACAAGCCGCATCTATTTCTGCCTGATGAATCGTCTTGGATTGGGCCATCATGGTAGCAGCATTGATTTTGGCCCTGTAGGGCCCAGCGATCAATTCCGCAGCTTTCAGGAAAATGGCAGCTCTTTGCTCCCAGCTGAGATTGGCCCATTTCTCTCGTGATTCCAGACCATTCGCAATTGCTGTCTCTACATGTTTTTTATGGGCTACATGATAATGGCCCACTACATGCTGATGCTCATGCGGAGGCGACATAGGCCTGGTATCCCCAGTTTTTACCGGTTCACCCCCTGTGTATAAAGGGACTTCTACCTGTGAATTGTAATATGCTCTGTATTGCTGAAGTACTTCTTCCCGCTCAGGAGTACCCGGCGCATAGCTTTTTACCGGTTCATTATATGCTGATGGAACTTGAAAGAAACCTTTTCCCATGTTGGTGATTTTTTAATTTTAAATGTCACCAAATGTACTAAAAGCAAAAGCGATTATAAAACGAAAAAAACTAGTTTATCGCGAAGGGCGCCGCAAACTTGAACATGGGTATTTCCACCTCAAATTCTTGTGAATTGCCCAGGTTTACCATATGATAATATCCCTGCATGGCCCCAATAGGGGATGCCAATAGGCAACCTGAACTATAGGTATGGGATTTTCCCGGTTTTATGACCGGTTTTCTTCCAATTACCCCTTCACCATCTACGGTCTCCATCTCTTTTAGGGTATCAAATATGTCCCAATGCCTCGCCACAAGTTGTACGGTATGCTTGCTCTGGTTTTCGATGGTAACCGTGTAGCCAAAAGCATAGTGTACTTTGTAGTTTTTAAAAAAGGTGCCTTCAAATGTAGTTTGGACCGAAACTTTGATTCCTTTGGTGACTTGGGTAAACATAGGTTCAATAAGTAAAAGCACTTCCTGTGAACAATACGACGGCCGTAATGGTGGCCAAAACAAAAAATACTGTATTCAGGAAGAGATATTTAATAATAGTTTTTAATCGCCCTTGGCCATAAAATTTTCGCATTGCCTTGTACAGATAAAATCCGAAAATCAACAAAAACCAACCAGCACTCGTAGTACTGAAAATGGAATCTATCAGCAAGCTAAGGATAAGCAAGATAAACAATAGGGACTGGTTGTGGAAACTAAAGATAAGATGATCGGTGTAGGTATAATTTTTCCTGATGTACACCAACCAAATGAAGGCCGTGAAGACTGGTAAAAAGAAAAATATTACGAAAGGAAGCTTACCTATGGTCGCATTTATGAAGCTCCCAGGTGACCTCACTACCCGGAGAAGGCTCGCTGAAGCATTGAAGGGCATTTGGTTTCTTCTTTGGTCCTCTATCTGGTAACGCTCAACGGCATCTTGAAAAGTGGATATGGAGTCCTTTCGAATGAGCAATGCGAAAATATCCAATTTAGCTCCCGGTCTGGCCCAAGGTGAATCCAGAAGACGTATGGAATCATAGTATTTGGCAGGGTTTGAAAGAATCAAGGAGTCATTGACAGCTTTCATCTTTTTTGGATTGAACACACCAATGGAATCTAGATCCTTTAAGGTTTGGGCAATCTTGGGATTGTCTTTGCTTATGGAATCCAGTGGAACCACTACCTCTTGGGACGCTTCATTCTCTTCCTTATTATCGGTGGTAATCCCGCTGGTATCAAATTTGATGGAGAAACCATCAGATTCCTCCATTTTCTTATCCATATCCCCAAATCTTCGGTCAATTTCTGAAAATCTCGAATTGTAGGTAAACATCAAAAAGTACAAAAAGGCCAGGCTCAATAAAAACCGAAAGGGATTCGTGTAGGTAATCCGTTTTCCCTTGATGTAGTCCTTGGTTATGGTACCTGGTTTTATCAAGAGCGCATAGAGGGTCTTCAGTAATTTGGAATCATAGTTGACCAAGTTTGAAAAGAACTCATCAAAAAAGTCGCGCAATGTCACTTTTTTGGTGCTGTTCATTTGGGAACAGTTCGGACAATATTTATCGCTTTTGTCCAAAATGTGCCCACAATTAAGGCATTCCGTACCTCGATATTTAAGTTCAAAACGCCCTCTTCGGATTAAGCTTGGTTTGTTCTCCACAATGTTGTGAGGTTTGGCGCCTAAAGATAACTAATTGGTTATATTCCGGGAATTGACGGAACCAATTCCAATGATACTATCGTAGATATCGCCGAAATCTCGATAATACACAAGAATCAGATAATTGTTTTCGGTAAAGTGAAAGTTACCGCTTACAACGTTTAAATCGATACTGCCGTCCTCCCGCTCAATGATGTATTTATAGTTGTAAAAACCCTGTTTCATCAGAAGATCAAGTTCCATACGCCCGGCTTCTTCATTAAAGCGCATCTTGTTTTCTTCCTCAATGGTGTAATTGTTGAACTTTCCGATAACATATACATTGTCCAGACCAATATCGCTGGTGTAAGGCAGACTGAAATGGATTTTGGTATATTCCGCTTCGCGGGAAACATCCTCCCCTTGAAGCGTTCGTATTAGAAAGTCTCCATTGATATCTGGAAAATAGGTGTAGGGCTCATCTTGCCTGAAAATATTTTCGAACAGGTAGTGATTGTAGACCTCACCCAGTTCTATTCGGGATATAGCAAAGTTGGTGACCCGTAAATCCTTGGTATCGAAATTCAAAAATTCATTGCCCCCGAAAAAACTGGTCTCCTTATCGTAGCGATAAATCAGTTCTTGGCCCAGTGTAAATTGGGGAACAATGTTATAAAGCGCTGTTGGCCAAAAATGGTTCTGAACAACCGCCACTTTAACCTCTTTTTTTGGATTTACAACCGGGAAGCCAGCCGTATTAATGGAAAACTGGACCACTTGTTTTTCATTCAGATAATTGAAATCCCGTGAGCGCCTCACCACGCCACCAACCTGTACCAAATCCCGATAGATTACAAATCTTCTGGAAAACTGCAGTTCACCAATACTGTTGTAGATTTCTAGCATATAGTTGCCACTTACCTTGAACCTAACGTTTTCATTGGGCAAGGTAAGGCGGTAGTTAGAATAGGGCTGGAGGGTAGTGTAGCTGTTTTCATAATCAATGATGCGTTGATTGTCCATTCCCACTAAATATTGGGACTTCAACAGTTGGGAAGGCGTCCAATCATAATCACAGTGGATTATTTTATAATAATAGTCTTGTTCGTTCGCTGTTAAGTCGTCAAATTCCAACTTCATTTTTTCCCCTAATTGAACCACTGGAAATTGATCTTCGGTAGGGCCTTTAAAAATGATACTTTTTATATTGGTGGGTGGATTTATTTCCTGCTGCACTTGCGCATGCCCTGTAAATAGGTATAGAAAAAAGACAATTTGTTTAAGTTTAAAGCGCATTTTAGACTCTAATTTTCGATAAAGGTAAACAAAAAGCATTCCAGCAAATAAAGGCGAAATCACTGCTTCCCAATTGTTTATTTAGAATGGGTATAAATAAATCTTGCATCAGCACCGGAAGAAGGTATTTTGCCCGATAAGCTTTAAATTTGCCATTAAAATAAGTCAAAAATAAGCTCTACGTAATATGTCTAAAGACATCCGTATTAAAAAGGGTTTTGATATTAACCTTGTCGGGGCGGCTGAAAAGACTATCTCCAAAGCAGTTTCTAGTAATGTTTACGCCCTAAATCTTGACGATTTTCATGGAATCATCCCAAAAATGCTCGTAAAGCAAGGGGCTGAGATTAAAGCGGGAGAGCCACTTTTTTTTAACAAAGCAGACGAAAAAATGTTCTTTGTGTCACCCGTTAGTGGTGAATTGGTGGAAATAGTCCGGGGTGCGAGACGTCGAATTTTAACACTAAAAATACTAGCGGACAAGAAACAGGAATATGTGGAGCATCCGGTCTTGGATTTGACTTCCGTAGATGGAAGTGCGGTTCGGGATTTTTTGCTGAAATCCGGAGTTTGGCCCTTTATCAAGCAAAGACCTTATGATATTATTGCTAATACAGATGTCACCCCAAAAGCGATTTTTGTATCGGCATGTAGCACAGCCCCGTTGGCAGCGGATATTGATTTTACACTTCAGGGCAAAGAGACAGAATTACAAGCGGCCATCACTGCACTTTCAAAGTTGACGCCCGGAAAGGTTCATGTGACCATCGGCAAGTCCAGCGACTCGCCATTCGCAAATATAGAGGGCATTACCTTACATAAAATAAGTGGACCCCATCCTTCGGGCCTTGTAGGCACTCAAATCAATAAGATAGATCCGATCAATAAAGGGGAAATGGTATGGACAATTGCCCCTCAGGATTTAGTGATTATTGGAGAGCTTGTTTTGACAGGTAAATTCAACGCCGAAAGGACCATCGCACTCGGTGGGTCGGTCGTGAAATCACCAAAATATTATACCACTAAAATTGGAGCTGAGATTTCAACCTTTTTATATGCCAGCGGTGTTAACCAGGATGCGTTTAGACTTATCAATGGCGATGTGCTTACCGGAAGCAAAACCCATCCGGAAGGCAATCTTGGTTTTTACAACAACGCTGTAACCGCCATACCGGAAGGGGATGATTACGAATTCTTTGGCTGGAACAAGCCTGTTTTTGATAAATTATCATCCACACGGGCATTTACTTTCTCTTGGATGAAGCCCAACAAAAAATATGATCTGGATACCAATACGAATGGCGAACATCGAGCGTTTGTAGTAACAGGGCGTTACGAGGAAGTTTTTCCTTTGGATATTTATCCGCTCCAGCTTTTAAAAGCCTGTATGGTGAAAGATTTGGATGAAATGGAGCAATTGGGACTTTATGAAGTAGCTCCAGAAGATTTCTCGCTAACGGAGTTCATTTGCATCTCCAAACAACCACACCAACAAATAATTAGGGAAGGACTGGATTTATTGTATCAAGAAATTGGATAACATGGGATTGAAAGAAAAACTACATCAGACTAAATTAAAGTATCAGGGTAAAAAAATGGCCCCTGCATTCAATGCGATTCATACGTTTTTATATTCACCCAATGAAACTACCCATTCCGGGGGACACGTTAGGGCAGTAGACGACTTGAAACGCACCATGAACACGGTCATTTTGGCCTTGGTTCCCTGCCTGTTGTTCGGGATGTTCAATGCAGGCTACCAACACTATTCGGCCATCAATGGTTTCCCTGAAAATTTCTCGCTACTCGAGCATTTCATTACCTGGGACAATTTTTGGTTGGGCGCAATTACCATTTTACCGCTGGTTGTGGTTTCTTATGGGGTCGGACTAGCGATAGAGTTTGTATTTGCGGTTATCAAAGGACACGAAGTAGAAGAAGGCTATTTGGTAACAGGTATGCTGGTTCCACTGATAGTTCCTGTGGACACTCCCCTTTGGATGCTTGCAGTTGCCGTTGTTTTCGGAGTTGTAATCGGAAAAGAAGTCTTCGGGGGAACGGGCATGAATATTTTGAACCCCGCGCTTACTATCCGTGCCTTTTTGTTTTTTGCATATCCTACATGGATGAGCGGGGACAAAGTATGGGTACATGGTGCGGTCGACCTGGCGGGCACTCCCGATGCCATATCTGGAGAAACTATCTTAGGGTATTTGGCCCAGGGCAACAATGCTGAGATGTACGCAAAGTATAATCTTTCCGAAATGTTTTTTGGTTTTATCCCGGGTTCCGTAGGGGAAACCTCTACTTTCTTGATTTTGTTGGGTGGACTGTTTTTGATCTTTTCGAAAATTGCATCGTGGCGAATCATGCTAAGTGCCGTCCTCGGTGCTTTGGCCATGGGACTTGTTTTCAACGGGGTAGTTGCCGCTGAATGGATACCGGAATACAGTAAATTTTATGGGTTGATGAGTTTTGATTTCTGGCAACACCTTATTGTAGGAGGATTAGCGTTTGGTATCGTATACATGGCGACCGATCCCGTTACTGGCTCCCAGACGAACAAGGGCAAGTGGATCTACGGATTTTTGATAGGTTTTCTTTCCGTGATGATACGGGTATTCAATCCAGGTTATCCAGAAGGTGTTTTCCTTGCCATTTTATTGATGAATGTGTTTGCCCCAACCATAGACCATTATGTGGTTCAAGGAAATGTTAGAAGAAGAATGAAAAGGTTAAAGCACGCTACCATCTTACCAAAACCTTCAGATGGTAAAGCGGAAGAACTTAAAGTAGAAACTGCATAATATGGCGATTGATACCGAAAAGAATAGTTAAACCGTACTGTTAGCCGATATTATGGTGATAGTCGTGGGATCAGTATTGGCTTTTATGGCATCGGGTCTCAGCGAAAAAATTTCCGAGAACGAACGCTTTGAAAAGCAGAAAAATATTCTATATGCCATGGGCGTCAACGAAAACACCCCGGATAGTGGTGTTAACTTTGTTCCTACCAATGTGGTCGAAGAAACGTTCACACAAGAAATAAAAAAACAGTACGTCTGGGTAAACGGTGAAATCCAGGAGGACAATCAGGCGTTTTTGATAGACGTGAAAGAGCAACTGGCCGCTTCCAAACAAGGAGGGGAGGCGCGATTGCCCATATTTGTGGGAGAAAAAGATGGAGAAGAAATTTACGTTTTGCCCATGTACGGTAAAGGACTATGGGATGCTATATGGGGCTTTATGTCCGTAGACAAAAATATGGTAGTTCAAGGGGTTTATTTTGACCATCGAGGCGAGACGGCTGGACTGGGGGCCAACATCAAATTGCGGTTTTTCATGGACGACTTTACCGGAGAATCCTTAATGGAGGGTCAAAGCTATAGCGGAATTGAGGTTTCCAAAACCAACAATGACCCGCTCAACAACGACAAAGAAGATAATGAGGTGGATGCAATCGCAGGGGCTACTATAACCGGAAATGGCGTTTCGGCCATGATAAAGGAAACTTTAAAAGCGTATCGACCTTATTTGGAAACGATTAGAACGAATTAAAATGGCACTACTTTCAAAAAAAGACGCGAATCTTATATTGGATCCCTTGGCGGACAACAATCCCATTACCATTCAGGTTTTGGGAATATGTTCTGCATTGGCCATTACCGCAGAACTCAAAGCGTCTCTAGTGATGTCTATCTCTGTTATTTTTGTAATGGGCGTGGGCAATGTGGTTATTTCGCTGCTCAGAAATGTAATACCATCTAAAATTCGGATTATTGCACAGCTCATCGTTGTGGCTACTTTGGTAATCGTGGTCGATCAAGTATTAAAAGCCTTTGCTTATGAACTCAGTAAGACCTTATCCGTATTTGTCGGATTGATTATTACCAATTGTATCATCATGGGCCGTTTCGAAGCGTTTGCACTGGGAAATGGGGTCTGGCGATCTATTTTGGACGGAATTGGCAATGCTTTGTGGTACGGTGTTATCTTGGAAAAGATAGGTTTATTCAGAGAATTGTTCGGTTCTGGAACATTATTTGGTATTCCTGTATTGGGCGATCCAATCGCTAAGACCGGTCTTTACGCTACCGGATATGAAAACAACGGATTTATGATAATCCCACCAGCCGCTTTGATTGTAGTGGGTATTATTATTTGGGTACAACGTTCCCGAAATAGAGCATTGATCGAAGAAGCATAAAAGTACAAATCATGTTAGAGCATCTGGAGTTATTTTTTAAGTCGATTTTCATAGATAACATGGTTTTCGCCGTGTTTTTGGGTATGTGTTCCTATTTGGCCGTATCCAAAAAGGTATCTACCGCGGTCGGCCTTGGAGCGGCTGTAATATTCGTACTTGCGGTTACTGTACCGCTAAATTGGCTTTTGGACCAATATTTATTACGTGAAGGAGCTTTAGTGTGGTTAGGGCCTGAATATGCGGATTACAATTTGAGCTTTCTTTCGTTCATTTTGTTTATAGCTACTATAGCGACCATGGTTCAATTGGTGGAAATTGTGGTGGAGAAGTTTTCTCCTTCCCTTTATAATTCTTTAGGTATTTTTCTGCCGCTGATTGCAGTAAACTGTGCCATTTTAGGTGGTTCTTTGTTTATGCAAGCACGGGAAATACCAAGTTTGGGCTTGGCCCTTAATTATGGAGTCAGTTCTGGAATTGGGTGGTTTCTTGCTATTTTGGCCATCGCGGCAATACGTGAAAAAATAAGATATTCGAATGTGCCCCCTCCTTTGAGAGGTTTGGGAATTACCTTCATTATAACCGGTTTGATGGGAATTGGTTTTCAAAGTTTTGGAGGAATGCTCACCGGTGACAATGAACCGCCTGAAGATGAACAAACTCCCACAACGGTGAAGCAGGTTGAAGAAAAAGAATTGATAAACAAAGAGATTGAAGATGAAGAAAAGGCGGTCTCTTACAATGAAGTAATAAAAGAATAAAGATGGTATTAGCAACAAGTACCGGTGGTACTATTTTAATAACTGTAATCGCGTTTCTGATTCTATTGCTTCTTTTGGTAGCCTTATTGCTGTTTACCAAAGAAAAGCTTTCTCCGTCCGGCCCGGTTACTTTGACCATAAATGGCGAAAAGAAAATTGAAGTCGCTTCTGGGGGAACTTTATTGTCCACCTTGGGAAATCAAAAAGTCTTTTTACCGTCAGCTTGCGGAGGCGGTGGGACTTGTATTCAGTGCGAATGCCACGTACTTTCCGGAGGAGGTGAAGCCCTACCCACTGAAACTCCCCATTTTTCTCGGAAGGAACTGCAACACGGGGCTAGATTGGCTTGTCAAGTAAAGGTAAAACAGGATATGGAAATAACCATTCCTGAAGAAGTTTTCGGTATTAAAAAATGGCCTGCAAAGGTGGTTCGTAATTATAATGTGGCATCCTTCATAAAAGAATTTGTGGTGGAGATTCCAGAAGATATGAACTACAAGGCTGGAGGATACCTACAGATAGAAATCCCACCTTGTGTGGTGAAATATGCAGATATTGATATCACTGCCCATCCAGAAGAGCACGAAACCCCAGATAAGTTCAAAGAGGAATGGGACAAGTTCAACTTGTGGCCCTTGGTCATGAAAAATCCCGAACTAGTGGAAAGGGCCTATTCTATGGCGTCATTCCCTGCCGAAGGGAGGGAAATTATGTTGAATGTCCGTATTGCTACCCCACCTTGGGACCGTTCAAAAAATGGATGGATGGACGTCAATCCTGGAGTTGCTTCTTCCTATATCTTTAACCTAAAACCTGGGGATGACGTAGTTATCTCAGGCCCTTACGGCGAATTCTTTATCAATGAGTCAGAATCGGAGATGTTATATGTAGGAGGTGGGGCTGGCATGGCGCCGATGCGTTCGCATTTGTACCATTTATTTAAAACATTGAAAACAGGAAGAAAAGTGACCTATTGGTACGGTGGGCGTTCGAAACGGGAACTTTTCTATTTAGATCATTTCTACAGATTGGAAAAGGAATTTCCAAACTTTAGATTTTTCTTGGCCCTGTCCGAACCCCTTGAGGAAGATAACTGGAAGGTGAAAGAAGATATTGATGCTGAGGGTGATGGATTTGTTGGATTCATCCATAACTGCGTGATAGATAATTATTTAAATCATCATGAAACCCCAGAAGATATTGAACTGTATTTCTGCGGTCCACCGCTAATGAACAAGGCGGTCCAGAAGATGGGCGAGGATTTCGGTATTCCGGATGAGAATATCAGATTTGACGACTTCGGGGGATAAGTACGGCTATATCATTCAATGATCTACCTTTTAAAATCTTCTCAATATGACAAGTAATAGAGAAGTGAAAATAAAATTCAACCGATGCAAGTGCATCGGTTTTTTGTTTAGAAATGTATGCGGAAAATCCTATTGGCAGTAGTGGTCATTTCAATGGTTGGGGTTGGTTTCGTTCTTTACAAAGCAAAGCCAATACGACACAGCGTGACGGCTCTTATCTCCGGTTCGGGCTTGATCAATACGGATAGTCTCACAATCGCAACGCGAGTAAATGTGCCTGAAGGTTTTACGCGTGTTACCTATCCACAGGGTTCTTTCGAGGAATATTTGAGAAATTATAAGCTCAAACCCTATGGGAGCAAGATTGTCAATTTCGATGGGTCGGAATACTTTTGGCAACACGGACATATAGGTATTTTAGAGGTTCCAGTACCAAAAAATGGTCTTCAACAATGTGCAGATGCTCTGATTCGTATACGAAGTGAATATCTGTGGGATAGGGACAGGAAAGAAGAAATTGGGTTTAACTTTACCAGTGGCCATTATTGTTCCTGGGAAAAATATGCATCGGGTTTCAGACCAAAAATAGAAGGGAATCAAGTGAACTTTCTAAAAACAGCCGCTGCGGATAGCTCCAAGACAAATTTTTATAAATATTTGAACTTGATCTACACCTATGCAGGAACCCTTTCCCTATATCATGAACTGAATCGCATTGAAGATACCACGGACCTGAAAATAGGCGATATGTTGATCAAGGGCGGTAGTCCAGGGCATATTGTGATGATTTGTGATGAAGTGGTCAATTCAGAAGGAAAAAAAATGTATTTGTTGTTTCAGGGAAATACCCCTGCCCAAAATGTGCATTTGGTCAAAAATCTTGGAGATTCTGAAATCTCACCTTGGTACACCTTAGAAAAAGATGCAGTTATTTCGGTATCCAATTATACCTTTCAGAGTTCTAAGTTTGTCAGGTTTAAATAATATTTAAGCCCTAATTTTGAAGTATGGGAAAACCACTTACGGAGCAGGAACTACATAATTTGGCCATGAATATTGTAGGTAGGCAATTAGAAGCCGATGGGTTCGAATTTATGGCGGTCAATAGCAAACCAAAAAGAGACCCGCAGTATGTTTGCCTGAAGGACAAAATATTGCACTTTATAGTGGTCCGTAATGTACATTTTCCTGAAAATCCCAATACCTACGATGAAGGATTGATGCGAAGGGTAAAAAATCATGCAGAAAAGTTTGAGGCCAAAACGTATTTTGCCGGGGTGGGACTTTCCAATGCTTTAGATCAAAAATTACCCGTGTATCTAAATGAAGAGTATATTGTGGAATACCAAGGATTAATAGAAATTTAGGGCGATGCGTACAGGTATGATTCTTTTTCTTTTAGGTATGCTTCTGGGTTGTGAAAAAGGCCTGGTGAAAAATAAAAACTTTGGAGAAGCACTGGGAACCACGTATTCAATAACATATCTCTCAGAGAAAAAAATGGATATCCAACGCGAGATTGACTCCGTTTTCCAAAATATCAATCAGTCGCTCTCTACCTATATTTCCGATTCTGATATTTCTCGAATCAATAATGGAGATACGACCGTTGTAGTGGACCAGTCTTTTCGGGACGTCTATTTTAACAGTCAGGTGGTAAATTATGAAACTGATGGTTATTTTGATCCCACTGTGGGTGTTTTGGTGGATGCCTGGGGTTTTGGTCCCGGAAAGCAAATCAATGCGTTGGACAGTACGCAAGTGGACAGTCTTATGCAGTATGTTGGTTGGATAAAAGTTGGGCTCAATAAGGATTTTACCATAACAAAGACCAAACCGGAAATCCGTTTCGACTTTAACGCCATAGCCAAAGGCTATACCATTGACCGTTTGGGGCGTATGTTGGATAAAAAAGGAGTACACCAGTATTTGGTAGAACTTGGCGGCGAAGTGCTTGCGAAAGGAACCAATCGTATTTCAGAACGGCCTTGGACCGTTGGAGTTGATGACCCTAATAACCCTGAAGCGCGAGGTAGTGCGGCCATCCTTCGATTGGAAGATAGGGCATTGGCATCTTCTGGTAACTATAGAAAGTTTAGGATAGATTCTGATACGGGTGAAAAATTTGTACATACCATAAATCCCAAAACAGGCTATACCAAAAACTCAAATGTGCTTTCTGCTACGGTAATTACAAAATATTGTATAGAAGCGGACGCCTATGCAACGGCCTTTATGGCCATGGACTTACAACAGTCCAAGGAATTACTGGAAAGGCGCAGTGACTTGGAAGCTTTTATCATCTATGTGGATGAACAAGGGGAGGTGCAAAGATTCATAACCGATGGTTTTCAAGAATTATTGCTTAATTAGGGTTTGCGGACCAACGGAATGATTTCGCCAAGGGCCAATCTGAATTTTTCCACCTCATGTTGGGGAAGTTGTGATGTGTAATCCACCTCTTCCACTAAAAAACCAACGCTTTTGAGCTTATCAAAATAATCCTTACCGTAGATGCGAACGTGGTCATATTGGCCAAAAATCTGGGCACGCTGTTTTTTATCGGTAATACTGTTGTCCTCAAAGGTCTTTTCTCGACTTAAATCCTGTGGAATCTGAAAAACGCCCCAGCCCCCAGGCTTCATTACACGGTACAATTCTTTCATAGCCTTAGCGTCATCTGGGATATGCTCTAAAACATGATTGCATAAAATAACGTCATAGGTATCACTGGAAAAGGGAAGGTTGCAGATATCCGCCTTTACTTCAGCGAGAGGAGAGTTTAAATCAGTAGTGGTGTACGTAATGTTTTCAAGTTTCCGGAATCGGTTGTGAAATGCCTGTTCCGGGGCAAAATGAAGGAGTTTTAGCGATTTTGTGAAAAAAGGGGTTTCTCTTTTCAAATAAACCCATAACAGTCGGTGTCTTTCCAAAGACAAGGTGGAAGGGGAAAGTACATTGTCCCTTGGATTTTCGTAACCATAAGGTAAAAACCGACGAAAGGACTTACCGTCTATCGGGTCCATAAAAGTATTGCCCCTCATGAATAAAGCAATACAGGGACGTGCCCAATAGCTGAGTTTGATCAACCAGGGTCTGGGTACGAGATTCAGAAAAAATTTAAAAAGTTTTGACACAAATTACACCAGTTTTCACAAATCGATACTAGACTATTCCCGAGCATATCAAACGATTTTTGTCAAAATTGACATCTAATCCCAATTTATTCTATTAGCTAATAGTACAAAACTTGTTCGATAATTCAATCATCGCATTTTGGATTATGATACGCTCTTGGATGATTTTACCACAGAAAACCACCACCTGAAAAACCTTCAAATATACTGTATACCTGCCTGTATTGAACCTGACTTTTCCCTTTACATTTGTTAGACCCAAGGTACATCAGGTGACCAATTTTTCACTGCGGAATTCTTCTTCTTCATTGGATTGAACGCCCAGGGCATCATAGATGTACTGGAAGGTCGACAGAAGTTCCGGCCTTCCATTGATCAAGGCAACATTGTGTTCAAAATGAGCACTTGGTTTACCATCTGCTGTTAATATGCTCCACCCATCTTTTAATTGTTTAATTCTTCGAGACCCCATATTTATCATGGGCTCTATGGCGACCACCATACCGTTGACCAGTTTTTTTCCACGTCCTCGCTTGCCGTAGTTTGGCATTTGTGGGTCTTCATGGAGATCGGTGCCCAAACCATGGCCCACAAGTTCGCGTACCACACCGTAACCCTGAGCTTCACAATGGTTTTGTATGGCATAGGCAACATCTCCAACTCGATTTCCAAGTTTAAATGCTCGAATACCCAGGTAAAGCGATTCTTTTGTGATTTTCAGCAATTTTTTCGTCTCCGCCGCGACCTCACCTACTTCAAAGGTATAGGCGTGATCTCCGTAAAAACCATTTTTCAAAGCGCCACAATCCACCGAAACAATATCTCCTTCTTTTAAAGCTTCATTATTGGGAATGCCGTGTACAATTTGGGTATTGGGACTCCAATTCAAGGTATTGGGGAAATCGTACATCCCTAAAAAGCCAGGTTCTGCACCTTGCTCGCGGATAAAATCTTCAGCCAACTTGTCCAAGTGTAGCGGATTTGCCCCAGGTTTTATCTCAGAAGCCAACATGCCCAAAGTACGCGATACCACCAAGGCACTTTCCCGCATCAATTCAATTTCTTCTGGAGTTTTGATTTTAATCATAAAAACAAAGATACATCGAATGCTAAAACTGCGGGCACAGCAAAAAAACCGAATTTATAACCGCTTTAAGCCCTGCACGCTTTTGGTGTTCACTACCTCCATAATACTAATGGCATAACCACCTCCCGGTGCGCATTGTTGAGTCAGTTTGGATTTTGAATTTATCCTGTATTTCTGGATTTTATAGCCTTTGGGATTGGTTAAATAGTGTGCATTTTCAGAATCACCATAGATGGTGGCCACATAGTTTTTGTCCTTGTCCAAAAAGTCAAAAGTGATTTTTGATGTTCTTGATATTTCATCGTTGGTTCTACCGACGAACCAGTTTTCTGTACCTTTCTCTTTTCGGGCATAGGTGATGAAGTCTCCCGGTTCGGCCTCCAAAACTAAGGAGGTATCCCAATCGATGGCCACATCTTTAATGAACTGAAAGGCATCCAGATGCTGCTCATAAATTTCGGGGAGATCCGCTGCCATTTGAAGTGGACTATACAGGGTAACATAGAGTGCCAATTGTCTTGCAATGGTCGTATTTACCCTGGATTTGTTTTGGGGGTTCAATTGGGTCATATCAGTTTCAAAGATACCCGGCGTGTAATCCATAGGACCGCCGATCAGTCGTGTAAACGGTAAAATCGTGGTGTGGTCCGGTTGATTCCCTCCAAAAGCTTCGTATTCGGTACCTCTGGCGGATTCGTTCCCGATTAAGTTGGGATAGGTTCTGCTCAAGCCTGTGGGCCTGACCGCTTCATGTGCGTTTACCATGATTTTATAGTCGGCTGCTTTCTTAATGGCGTGTAAATAGTGGTTCACCATCCATTGTCCATAATGGGTCTCTCCTCTTGGGATTATATCTCCAACATAACCACTTTTGACGGAGTTGTAGTTGTTGTCTACCATAAACTGGTAGGCTTGGTCCATAAAACGTTCATAATTTCTTATGGAACCTGATGTTTCATGGTGCATCATCAGTTGGACCCCTTTTGATTTGGCATAATCCCTAAGCATGTCGACATCAAAATCGGGATAAGGTGTCAAAAAATCAAAAACATAGTCTTTGGACTTTCCGAGCCAATCTTCCCAACCTTCGTTCCAGCCCTCCACCAGAACCTGGGCAAAACCGTGTTCTGCTGCAAAATCAATATACTGCTTGACTTTCTCATTGTTTGCTGCATGTCTACCGTTTGGAGTAGCTTTGCTAAAATCCGTTTTACCTAGTTGTACACTTGGAAAATCAGTATAGGCCCAAGAACTTTTACCTGTGATCATCTCCCACCATACACCGATATATTTAACAGGTTTTATCCAGGATGTATCCTCATACGCTGTGGGTTCATTCAAGTTTAACGTAAGGTTGGACAATACGATATCTCCTGCATTTTTGCTGGCAATCACCGTTCTCCAGGGGGTTGTTCTTGGCGCTTGCATATAGCCCTTGTTGCCCAATGCATCTGGAGTTAAATGAGATTCCAAAACAAAATTCTCGGTATTGACTTCCAAGTGCATGCAGGGATACTCTATCAATGCCGCTTCATGAATATTTATATACGTTCCGTCTTCCGCCTTCATCATCAATGCCGTTTGGACACCAGTTTTTGAGAATGGAGTTTGCGAAACATTCGGTGTAATCGCTTTGTCCATGAGCTCAGGAATTTCTGAAAGCTTGGAGGTGGTATAGTTGTATTCTTGGGTATCATAGTCTCCGGGCACCCAAAAAGTCTTATGGTCCCCGGTCAGTGCAAACTGCGTCTTTTCTTCTTTTATCACAAAATAGATGAGGTCGGGCTGTTCTGGGAATTCATATCGGAATCCCAATCCATCATCAAAAAGTCTAAAACGGATGTTCATGAGGCGATTGGTCCCTTGCTGTTCCAATTCGACCAGTAATTCATTGTAGTGATTTCTGATTTTACTTTGTTCGCCCCAAACAGGTTCCCAAGTTTCGTCAAATGATGAGGTAGAAGTGTTTTTTATCGTGAAGTCATCCATCAAGGCTGGCATATCCACCAACTCGAATCCCAGTGCACTGGTTTTAAGAATGCTTTTTTGATTTAAACTTAGGGAGTAGGTCGGAGAACCGTTATCCAATTTAAATTGTAAACTAAAGCTTACATCTGGAGATATTAATTCTTGCCCAAACGCAAGGATTGGCAGTAATAGACTGAAAATGATTTTATTTTTCATGCTTGTGGCTTTTTAGTTTGGATTCAAAGTAAAGCGTCTTGAGGCATCAGCTTGGATTTTTCCAATCCCATTAGCTTAAGTATCGTTGGTGCAATATCGCCCAAAACACCATCTTTTACTGTTTGGATATCGGCATCTACCACAATCAATGGAACAGGATTCGTAGTATGGGCCGTATTGGGGCTGCCATCAGGATTTACCATGGTATCGCAGTTGCCATGATCGGCAATGACAAGGGTGGTATAGCCGTGCTCCAAACCTTTAACAATTACATCTTTGGCACAGGTATCAACGGTTTCACAGGCCTTTATTGCGGCTTCCATAACTCCTGTATGCCCTACCATATCGGGATTGGCAAAATTGAGGCATATAAAATGTGCATCTTCTTTTTGCAGTTCGGGAAGAATGGAATCCCGGATATCGTAGGCGCTCATCTCAGGTTGTAAGTCGTAGGTGGCAACTTTCGGCGAGGGGCAAAGGATTCTTTGCTCTCCATCAAAAGGTTTTTCACGTCCGCCGTTAAAGAAAAAGGTAACGTGTGGATACTTCTCGGTCTCGGCGATTCGAATTTGCTTTTTGCCCGCATTAGAAAGGACCTCTCCCAAGGTTTCTCGAATATTTTCTTTGTCATACACCACACGTACGCCTTGGAACGAATCGTCATAATTGGTAAGAGTAACATAGTACAAATCCAGTTTTTCCATGCCCTGTTCCGAAAAATCCTGTTGGCTTAGCGCTTGGGTCAGTTCTCTACCTCTATCTGTTCTGAAGTTAAAGAAAAGAACAACATCCCCTTCCTGAATTTGTCCTATGGGGAGACCTGTTTCATCTATCGCTATCAAGGGCTCTATAAATTCGTCTGTAATTCCCTCTTTGTAACTTTCTGTGATACCGTGACTAATATTTTCGACAGGTTTCCCTTTGGCGTGGACCATGGCATCATAAGCTTTTTTGACCCGTTCCCAGCGTTTGTCACGGTCCATAGCGTAATATCTTCCGGTTACAGAGGCTACTTTGGTTCTTTTGTTGGAGCAGAAATCAATCAAATCTTCCAAAAAACCTTTTCCACTTTTTGGGTCTACGTCCCTACCGTCCGTGAAAGCATGAACAAATCCATTACCGAGACCTTGTCTGCCTTCAAAAGCAGATATCAAGGCTTTAAGATGGGAGATATGGCTATGTACACCCCCATCACTGACCAAACCCAAAAAATGTACATTCTTATTATTTTTATTCGCGTAGTCAAACGCATCCGTCAAAACGTGTTCATTCCTTAAGGTATCCTCGGTAACAGCTTTATTGATTTTGGCGAGGTCTTGATATACAATTCTTCCGGCGCCCAAATTCATGTGCCCCACTTCACTGTTTCCCATTTGTCCTTCGGGAAGTCCTACATTCATTCCATCGGTCAGTAGATTGGCATTGGGATACTTTTTGTAAAGGGAATCGATAAATGGAGTTTTCGCATGCGCAATCGCGGAGACCTTCGGATTCGGAGACTTGCCCCAACCATCCAAAATCATCAGGACGACTTTTTTGTTCATATTATTGGATTGAAATCCAAAAATAGGATGATCTACTTGGATGCCCTAGTGTTTAAAGGGGTTTTCTTTTTGCGAAATCTGTAATTATCGGTTCTAAAACAAGCGACTTTGTTAAAATTAAGTTATATAACTGTTAATCGTGTAACATCTGCCTTCATATTGAGTCTATCTGAATATAAAACTTATTCATAATCAAAAAATCATTCATCATGAAAAAAACAATCCTAACGATGACCACAGCATGCTTTTTAATGGTAGCTGGGGTAAATGCCAATGAAACATCATCTTTTACGAAAGAAATGAACACTACGGTTTCTCTGGAAATCAGTTCTTTTTGCAAAGCAATTGTCAAAGGGGATTTGGAGACCGTGAAAAAGCTCATTGAACTTGGGGAGGATGTCAATCAAAAATCACTGGGAATGTCTCCATTGCATTATGCCGCCCGCTATAATAGAGCTGAAATTATGGAGGTGCTTTTGGCAAATGGGGCCAATGCTAAAAAACGTTGTGATAAAGGATACACGGCGCAAAAGTATGCGGAACTTTCTGGGGCTATGGAAGCTTTGGAAGTATTGAACTCTGCTGTGAAAAAATAGAAAGGAGTTTATTCATCCGATTAAAAAGCCCCTTCCTGATTGGAAGGGGCTTTTTCTTTTTCAAATGTATAGTGTTCCAGCAAAAGAGTGTATGCGCCTAAAACTCAAAACCGGTGAAGGCCCTATATAAAAAGGCATACACAGCAATAGCTAGTAATACGGCACAAAAAATGGAATATCCTTTGAGAAATACCACGAGATAACTTGGCTTACAATCATCAAAGGCCTCGCGATACAACGATTTAAAATGTAATAGTGTTCCCATCTGTTCTCGATTTTGGACAGCACAAATGGGTTTAGGAAAGGTGTATTGGATTTGGGGTTACCCAAAGGTAGTGAAAAGGAAACAAATGTATTTTTTTATCGATGAAGGTGTAGATTCTATCGACCTGAATATTTTTTGATGGCTTCTTTTATTTTCTCTATCCGATTTTCGGGGTCGGGATGTGTACTCTGAAACTCCGGTACCCGATTTGGTCCAGCTGACGCTCTCAAAATTTCCATCACCTTGATCATGCTGTTGGGGTCATATCCTGATTGAATCATCAAAAGCACCCCAAGTTCGTCACTTTCAAGTTCGTCGCCCCTACCGTTCTTTAAAAGGGTGTTCTGGCCTATTCCACTTACCAATCCACCCATATCGCCACCTACACTGGCGCCCATGGTCAATGTTTGCCAAAAATTGCTCTCGGCAATGCGTTCCGCGGAATGTCTCCCAATAACATGTCCAATCTCATGTCCCAAAACTCCGGCCAATTGGGATTCATCAAGTTGGGAAAACAAGGCATAGGTTATAAAACATTGCCCGCCAGGAAGTGCAAAAGCGTTTATGGTACGGTTATCTGCCAGTAAATGAAAATCAAATTGATAGGGGGTTTCCCGAGCAATACTGTTTTGGACCAAGCGATTGCCCACGGCATCAACGAGGGCCTGCATACGTTCATCTGGGTAAAGGCCACCATGTTGTTGTGCCATTTCAGGAGCACTTTGCAGGCCAATGGCAATTTCCTGGTCTGCGGTCATGTTTATGTTTTGCACCCTACCGGTGTACGGATTCTCCTCCTTGTTGTTGCAACGTCTTATAAAAGCAAAGGCTACAATGGCCAAACCAATAAATATTCGAACTTTCCAGCTTCCTCTCCTCATAATTTTGGTGTTGCCCAGGAAGTTACAAAAAATGGGCTACAAAAGTTCTGGATTGATATCCAAAACATTGTCGCGGATATACGTTTTTAGAAAACCCGTTGTAAAATGTTCGGACCCTATGAATTCTTCAGTTTGCAATAGTTTTAAAAGATTTTTTTTTCGAAATGAAGTCAACATCGGAATGGACAAGGGGGCATAACTGTAATGCCAAGGCTCATATTTAAAACCTTTTCGTTTGGGTTCTTTGGTATAGGTCAGGTAAAAATCAAAACTTTCGGAGTGTTCATCCAACCATTTTTTTAAACCTTCAAAGGGTCCACCATCTTCAAATTTTCCAGGTACTAAAACATTCCCGCTCGTTTTTGGGTATCCATCTATTATATCAATTTCAGTACCCCAATGGTGCCGACTTGTACCAGGAATTGTGGAATATTCTATAATCTTGTCAATGGCATCCAAGGGTTGCATGCCGCGGTCTTCGGTAAACTGCAGATACTTTCGCTCCCATATTCTCTCTTGGTGGTAGAAATCCCGATAACTGGAAATTATCTTGATATCAAATCCATCTTTATAGGCCGCTTTTTTCATATCCAGAAAAGCGTCATGGGCTTCTTTTCTTAAGCTGATGCCCTTTCCGAACAAATCAATATCTTCTTTCCCCATCAATTCCAGAATAGAGTATTCCGTACATGTCCAAACGTTTGTGAGGGAGATGGGAAGCGATACAGCAAGACTTGCTGAAGCACCGCCCTTAATAAAAGCTCTTCTTTTCATACAAACAAGCAAAGTAACTGTAGCAAGTTAAGAAGTATTTTTAAGTCTTTTAAAAGAAGGTTTTTATGCGTCAATTACTCTCGGAAATATAAAGATAGCCTTGGAACTTTTCACGGGTATCATTTACAGTAAGTATGTAAAAGTAAATCCCTGAAGACAGTCCTGAATCCCGGCGAATGGTACCACTCCTATTGGAACGCCCATCGAATTCGTTGGCATAATTGAGCTTGGAATAGACCAAAATACCATATCTGTTATAAATATTCAGAAGGTTGTTGGGTGCGTTTTCAATGCCATCGATCCGCAATACATCATTTATTCCGTCCCCATTGGGTGTCAAAAAGTAGTTGTCCAGTTCAAGAACCGTGAAAGGATCCAAAGGATCATCCGTACCGCCCAAGGTTATAATCGCATAATCGTTGGGCACGAAAGTATCTGAAGTAATACTGCCTGCGTTCAGATTGCCGTTTACTGTGGCATTGCCTAGGCTCTCCCATTGATTTGTTGACCGGTTCCATCCCACTACCAGAAGATTTTCCGTTTCTTCTGCCAGTAAGCTCACGGTGCTCTGGGCATCCCAGGTCAGGGTGACCGCCGAAGGTTCTCCGCTCTCCAATATCCAAAATTCAAATGTGCTGATTTGAAGCGCATCATCAGATTTTACCTCCGTGTTAAATTGTTGTGCTAAGGAGAGTGGGGCATCGGGATCCTCAAAAAAGTAAGCACATCTGGCAAGAGTATTGTTTCTGTCTGAGGTCAGGGTTAACCTGCGAATTCGATTTCCATCCCCTACCGGAAACGTCAACATCGATTTGTCGCTCGCTCCCACATAACCGTTAACGTGGGTATCATTGCCAGTTCCCGTGAAAAAGGCATCACTGAGAAAGTTCAGATAATTTTCAGGTGTATCTTTTCTGGTTATGACGTTGCCCGCTATAAAATTTGTGTTATTGCTTACGCCAACCCAAGTTTCCAATTGTAATCCATTTTCGGTAAAAATCTCCAAATCATCAAAAATTGGATTTGATGAACCGGAGATAGTTAAACGCGTATCACCGTAAAAACCAGTCAATCCACTATTGTTGCCAAAAGAACCATCATCGATAAGGTCCAAGTGGAATCCTACAGAAGCATTACCGTGAAATTGTAGGTTTCCGAAGTTGTGAAAGGCTTCTTGTGCGTATGAAATCATTCCACATAGCAGCAAAACCATGGACCAAAGTTTTATTTTATGGAAGGTACTATATCTCATACTATCTGTAGGCTTGGTAAATAACAACAATGCCATCGGCAAAACTATCCGTGTTTAAAGTAAATCCATCGGAATTAAAACTGGTTACGCTCGCAGACGTAATTCCCAAATTATTTCCGTTTTGATTGCTATACCTCAAACCAATGCAGTGGGTGTTGGATGCAAAACGGGAAATATCGTTGATTGAGTTCCCACTTCCACCCACATAAATAACCTGTTCCGTTATGTTGCTGCCGTCGTTTCGGGCAAAACCTGTCATAGATCCGAAAGAATTCGCAATACCTGTATTGTTGTTTCCAACGGCATTATCCGAATTAAGTACAAGACTTTCTACATTCGCATACGCGGAAAAAGTGATGTGACTGGGCTCAAATGGAATACCCGTAACATTCTGACTTCCTATACCTGTTATTTGAAAAGCACCTACATAATTATTTGACAAGTTGGGAACCTCCACCCAGTTGGAATTGCTATAAAAATGGATGCTTCGAGTGGTAGTATTGTAGACTAGGGAACCCTCTATTGGATTGGCGATCGAGTTCATCTCGGCGGCTGTTACGTTATGGATGCCAACTAGGTCACCGGACGTTGGGGTCTGTGCCATGCCCAAAACGCTTAACAATAGAGAAAAACCAAGAAAAACATTTTTAAAGCCCATACTTTATAAGTCTATTACGGTAAACATGAATTCGGAGTTGAAACGATTCCGGTCAGAACCTCCATTATCGTTATCTCCGATAATGACCTCAAATCCGTTGATGGTCTGGTTGCGATAAGAAATACCTGGATCATCGTTACCACCGCCATCACGGCTGGGCTGTGAAAGTTGAATAATGTAATTTCCGTCGGAAACTGAACCTGAAGGAAGGTTTACACGATAATATCCATTTCCTCCCAACTTCGTTACGGTTACGCCTGTAGTTGCCCGGGTAACACTACCGTTGGCGGCAATTTTTCCGAACGCTTTTATCGGACTTTCATAAAAGGCACCTCCATTTGCCCCAACGGAAATACTGTTGTTGGTCTCAGCGCCGACTACATTGGCAGTTTGGTCCGTTCCCTCTTCATTGGTATACGTTATAACTCCAGTAGCTGTAGCTTGAGCAAGATTTGTTGTGGTATTGTCATCCCCATCCGCAAG
>NZ_CAKZYF010000027.1 GCF_937884665.1 uncultured Allomuricauda sp.
ATGATTGGTCCGCCCGTGATATTCAAAAGTGGGAGTACGTCCCCTTAGGCCCTTTTTTGGCCAAGAATTTCGCTTCTTCCATTTCGCCATGGATAGTTACCCTTGAGGCTTTGGAGCCCTTCCGCGTTTCGGGACCAACACAAGAACCCAAAGTTCTTCCCTATCTGGAATATGATGGCGCGAAAAACTATGATATCCATTTAGAGGTTGGAATATGCCCAGAAAATAGTGAAGAAACCGTAATATGTCATAGCAACTTTAAATATATGTACTGGAACATGGCACAGCAGTTAGCACATCATACCGTTAACGGATGTAACATCCACGTAGGTGATATGATGGCCTCCGGGACTATTTCAGGGAAAAGTGAAACTTCCTATGGTTCCATGTTGGAGCTCGCCTGGATGGGTACCAAACCGCTACGGATGAAAGATGGTTCTGAACGGAAATTCATTAATGATGGCGACACAGTGATTATGAGAGGTTATGCCCTAAAGGACGATATCCGCGTTGGATTCGGTGAAGTTTCATCAAAAATCTTGCCTGCAACATGATAAAAACCATTGACCCAACCTCCATTTCGCAACCAGATTTACATAGTATTCTGCTCACGGCGATAGCTCCTAGGCCCATATGTTTCGCCAGTACCGTCGATGAGTCCGGAAATGTAAACTTAAGCCCGTTCAGTTATTTCAATGTTTTCAGCTCCAATCCCCCCATTCTCATTTTTTCCCCAGCACGAAGTGGAAGGGACAATACGCATAAGCACTCCTATCTTAATGTCAAGGAGGTACCTGAAGTGGTCATCAATATGGTCAATCGTCCCATCGTGGAACAAATGTCCCTTTCAAGTACAGCGTATGATAGAGGGGTAAACGAATTCAGAAAATCAGGACTGACCGAAGTACCCAGCGAGAAAATAACTCCTCCCAGAGTAGGAGAAGCGCCTGTTTCATTTGAATGTACAGTACAACAGACCATTGAACTTGCCGAAGAACCAGGTGCTGGAAATCTAATCTTAGCCAAAGTAGAGCTCATTCATATTAACGAAAACTATACGACAGACGGCCAACTGGATACCCAAAAATTGGATTTGGTCGGAAGGATGGGAGGAAGTTGGTACGTGAGGGCTTCGGGAGATGCCCTTTTCGAGGTTCCCAAACCTATTCGAACCAAAGGTATTGGCGTTGATGCATTGCCTGATGGAATACGGAAAAGTAATGTTTTAACCGGAAACAACTTGGGACGCCTTGGTAATCTTGAAGCACTACCGAAAGTCGAGGAGGTCAATGCCATTCAGGAAGATGATGAAGTCCGGATGATGATAAAAAAAATAGGGGCCAATACCGCTAAAATTAAAGATCAATTGCACTGGTTGGCCCAACAAGTTTTGATCTCGGGCGAAACCAACAAGGCGATGACCATATTGTTATATGCAGAAAGTTTGTGATATGGAAAAAGGAATTGAATCAATTTTCAAGCCTCAATTAGAACACAGAGAAGTATATAGAGGAGGAAAGAATATTCCAAAACAAAAGGATAAGAAGATTTATAAGCTTTCCTCAAACGAAAATCCTTTGGGCCAATCCCCGAAGGCAACGGAAGCTTTATTGAGAGCCGCGCACCAAATTGCAATTTATCCTGACCAAACCGACATCCGACTTCGAGAGGCGCTGGCAGAGGACTTTAACAAGCAATTGGATACAGACCAGTTTCTATGCGGAAACAGTGGTTCAGAGATTATCGATATGCTCTTACGGGCCTTTATCAATGAAGGGGATGAAGTGATTTATTCGAATCCTTGTTTTCTTCCGTACTCCGTATTCTCCAGATGGTACGGTGCAAATTTGGTAGATGTACCATTAAAAAAACCAGACTATTCTCTGGATATGGAGGGTATTTTACACGCAATTACCGAGAAAACGAAAGTCATTTTTCTAACAAGCCCCAACAATCCCACCGGCACCTATATCCCAAAAACAAGCATTGAGCTTTTTTTAGCACAAGTTCCCAAAAACATCGTAATTGTTTTTGATGAAGTCTACCGGCATTTTGCAGATGCCGCGGACTATGTGTCCGCACTCCCCTACGTAAGAGCGGGGCATAATATCATTGCCATCAATAGTTTTTCCAAGACTTATGGTTTGGCCGGTTTACGAATCGGTTACTGCTATACAACACGAAAAATCGCAAAGTATCTCCGACAAATCCACAAACCCTTTTTATTGCCCTTAACATCCATAGAGGCCGCCATTGGGGCTCTGAATGACTCCGATTTTATATCGGAAACAGTACAAACGGTTCAAAAAGGAAGAAAGTTTTTGGAAAACGAGTTCCAAAGATTGGGAATCGCCTATTGGCCTACCCAAGCCAACTTTTTTATCATTGCCCCGCCTTTGCCCGAGTTTGAGTTTACAGATTTTCTAATGGAAAAGGGTATCATGGTACGGCCTGTTTCACAATTTGGCGCTTTGGGCAAGGTACGCATTACAATAGGTACCCCAGAGGCGAATGAGGCTTTGGTACAAGCTATGGAAAAAATAAAGCCCCGTAAATAACAGGGCTTTATTGTGTGTTGGATTGAACTCTTAGCTTACTGTCTTGTAAACACAGCATCGGCTCCGGTAAAATTATCAGGGTCTATATCAGCACCTGCCAGAATGAGGGTATCATCTCCTTCAAAAGAGATGACAAGTGTTTCTTCTTCCATATTTGCATTGATAAAGGTCAACTGATTGCCATTCAATGACCAGGTCGAAGCTTCGGTTTCACTCTGCATGGGACAAGGAATGTCCAAACCGCCCATCCCTACATTAATGGAAAGAAAACTAGCTCTATCCACTGATGTAACGGTTCCATCGTCATTAAAAGTAAAAGTGATCAGGTCGCAGTCTATTCCCTGTAAGAAGGAAACGATCTGCTTCGCAAAATCAAGGTCGTCATCGTCAACACTGCTATCGATTCTAAGGTCGGTCAAAACCCAGGTTCCCACTATGGGACTGGTACCATTGGACGTGTTATCCGAACCATCGTCACCATCATCGGAACAAGAAATAATAAGTATTGTTGTCAAAAATAGTATTGCAATCTTTCTCATGCTTTTCATTTGTGAGGTTAATCTGTGGAGATAACGCAAAAACCACTGAAAAAGTATGGAATTTGCCTGTAGCACTAGAGAACAAACCTGTAGGTAGCCTTTAAAAGAAAAATATTTTGTGGTTGTTGTCCAAAGATATTGTCCCCTAGACCTGTAAGCAAACCCTGTGAAGGGTCACCATCCTGTGAGATGTCCTGTGACCATACCAGAAAAATTTCGGAACCTGGGATGTATTCCCAGCGAATTACCAAATTGGACCGGAACTGAACAAATGAAAAATCAGGATCGTCAAAGCTAAAGTCCGTTGCCCCGGATAAATTCTCATCTACAGAATACGTACCATCCAAAAGAGTGACCTGCTCTTCAGAATAGGCCAAAAAACGATTTTCAAAACGTTGTGCAGTGGCATCGGTAACATGTTTAAAGTTCGAATAACGCCCTCTGGAAATAAAGGGCTGTCCCCAATACTGAATGGTCAAGTTGGGATTTATGGTATAGTTGAACCTAAAGGACATACTCAAGGTCCGTTGTTGGATTTCACCGTTCAAATATCGTGGGGAACCATTTACATCATCGAAATTATCAATGAACTGTAACTTATCATTGTTAATATCCAACGAAGGAAAAGCTGAAACACGAATGGCATTTATGGGTTGATAGACCAATCCGGCTTCAATAAAATAGGAACGATATGAATTGTCTACCGCCTTTTGACCTCTATGGAAAAAATTAAAGCGCAACTTTTTTCGATTGTCCGTTCGGATGGAATTCCAGAAACTCAAATCTGGTGATCTTCGTAATCTAGGACCGCCACGCAGTGCAAAATTATCATACCGAACAGGTCCATAGTTGAAACCGAAATTACTGAACCAGTTGTTCTGCCAATTCTGCCAGCTATTGGTATTAAAGCGAAGCATATTATGGTTGCCATTAAAATCCCATGCGCTCCAATGGTTGTAATTGATGCCCACCCTTCTAAAAGTACTGTCAGGTTTTAACGTTTGATACCCCACCCAGGTATAGTGTCGAATATCGTCTGATTGGCGCTGGAAACCAATATCATTCAGTTCCAACTCGGGTGAGCGCCAAGTTCCACCCGATTCAAAACGCCAATGGCCATTTCCAATTTTCCCTATTTGGACATTCCCTGCACTCCCAGTCAAAGAAGTTCTATTGGGGTCCACTGCAACGTGCCCCGCATCCACCCGTTGGAAGAGATGGGTAATGGATTCTTGTGTATTTTGGATAGCCTCTTGACTTCCTTGTACATGACTTAGAATAAGATTTCCTTCCACATACCAATCCCTGTTGTGCCACTGGTGTTTAAAATCCACTCCGCCCGTATATGCGGAACGATGCAAAAAATCCAAAGGTCCCGTGAGATTATCTCTGTTGGTGGCAGTGAATATTCCACCGATGTAGGAGTTTCTATCGTTGAAATCTTTTTGAAGTCTCCCCACAAAATAATTGGTGAGCGGTTCCACCACTTCCCTTCTTCCTTCTCCGGTATCATCAACTATGGAAGCGTAGCGTTTTGCAGTAACGCTCTCCAAAACCCCAATGGCCCATCCATCTTTAGTCTTACCGCTAAATTTGGCCGCGCCAATTATTGGAGTGTTGTCTGGTTGTTCAACAAATTCATTATCAGCAGTATCGGGAGAACCTTGAGGGCTCCTACCTATCCTTCTGGAGTAGAATACGTTATCGAATCCAAACGTATTCCCCGCCTCGGATTGGGAAACGTTAAAATCAAAAATGTTTTTGTTTTCCACAAAAAAGGGCCGTTGTTCCCTAAAGAAAATTTGGAAACCATCCAGTGCAATGGCGGATGGATCCGCCTCAACTTGACCAAAATCAGGATTTACGGTCAAGTCCAAGGTAAGATCGTTGGTGATACCGATTTTTGCGTCCAATCCAACAGTAATATCATTTTCAGTGCCATCCCGAAAAGGATTTCCTTCCTCGGCTTCATACGTTTCACCACTGGTCACCGTATAAGGTTGGATTTCGAGCTGTTTTTGTGGTTCAATGTTCTTGAGCCCGTGCAGTTCGCCAAACTCACTTACCCAACCGGGTTGATCTATAGGTTTTCTTTGCCAAAGTGATCGTTCTTCCGCCCGAAAGAACCTTCGGGTAGATTGCAAGCCCCATACTTGATCTTCTGCTCCACTGAACTTTAATTGGCTCAAGGGGATTATCAGTTCTGCAGTCCATCCTTCATCATACATATTGGTATTGGTGAACCAAATGGAGTTCCAACTCCCGACCCAATTGTTCCCATTATTGGAGACAAATTCGTCCCCCTTTACACCGGCTGCTGTCACTGTAAAGGAGAAAGCGGTTCGTTTGTCATGGTAACTATCAATATTGAATTCTACCCAATCCCCATCAAAACCATCTCTACGGGACAATCTTCTCACTATTTTATCCGGTTCCGCATCGTAACAGCGAACCCCTATGTACAAGTATTTACTATCATAGACAATTTTAAATTTGGTCTGATAACTGGGTGGTGTATTTTCATCAGGTTGAAGTTCCACATAATCACCAGTCCAATCAACGGTTTTCCACACAAGGTCGTTTAATAGGCCGTCTATGGAGGGAGGCTCGTTTTCTGCTACAGGTCTGGTTACGTAGATTTTTTTGGGAACGACTTGTGTTGAATCTTGCGCATTGGCCCCAAAAGAGATAAAAAATAAGGCCAGCAAGAGGGTTGGTTTTCTCACTGTTTCTGTTTTTTGATTTGATAGCTGACTTAAAGAGTCAACAAAATGAAATCAGTTACAGGTGTAACCCAATTTTATATGATTTTAACATTATGGTATAAAAATGATTACACGGAAAAGAAGTACCATCCAAAATTGAAAAATAAACTAAAACAACCATTTGTTATTCAACTGAATAATTGTACATTTGCAGCCCGTTAAAATAGACAAATACTAAATACGAATAATATTCTCAAAGTGGATACATTAAGTTACAAGACCATTTCCGCAAATAAAGCGACCGTTTCCAAGGAATGGTTGTTGGTTGACGCTGAAGGACAAACATTGGGTAGATTAGCTTCTAAAGTAGCCAAATTGCTAAGAGGTAAGCACAAGACAAATTTTACACCCCATGTGGACTGTGGAGACAATGTCATTGTCATCAATGCGGAAAAAATCAATTTGTCTGGAAATAAATGGGTTGAAAAAACCTACCAAAGATATACGGGATATCCCGGCGGACAACGTGAGACAACAGCAACGGAGATGTTGGAAAAGCAACCCGAACGTATTGTTGAAAAGTCGATTAAAGGTATGCTTCCCAAAAACAGATTGGGTGCTGATCTTTTTAGAAACTTGAAGGTTTACGCTGGTACAGAACACGGTCATGAGGCGCAAAAGCCAAAAGCAATAAACTTAAACGACTACAAATAATGGAGGTTGTTCATAAAATTGGTAGAAGAAAAACGGCAGTAGCCCGCGTATACCTTTCCGAAGGCAAAGGAACTATTACGGTGAATAAAAGGGATTATAAAGACTATTTCAGTACTGCCCCATTACAATATAAGATAAAGCAGGCTTTTGCTTTAACAGACACTGAAGATACCTATGATGTAAAGGTCAATGTATATGGAGGAGGTATCACAGGTCAGGCAGAGGCGATTCGATTGGCTCTTTCCAGGGCCATGTGCGAAATAAACGAAGAAAACCGAAGTCTTCTAAAACCCGAAGGGCTTTTGACCCGGGACCCCAGAATGGTGGAGCGCAAAAAATTCGGTCAAAAGAAAGCGAGAAAGAAATTCCAGTTCTCCAAACGTTAAGAATACCGGACACTGGCTGTCCAATATTATATGTTCATTGAAAGCCCTGAATCGGATCAGGGTTAATAATTAATCAAGTTGTCGTTGTTCCAAAGAGCAAACATCAACTTTTTGGATACTAGTTTAGCATCTAAATGAGCAGGGCGAACCCAGGTGACCACCTTCTCATTGCTACTACAACGGAACGTAAACTAAGTACAAGAAATGGCAAGTAAACCCGAAGTAAAAGACTTATTGGAAGCAGGTGTGCATTTTGGACACCTCACCAGAAAGTGGAATCCCAACATGGCCCCCTATATCTACATGGAGCGAAATGGGATTCATGTAATCAATCTTTACAAAACCGTAGCAAAATTGGATGAAGCCAAGGAAGCTTTGAAAAAAATAGCTTCTTCCGGCAGAAAGATTCTTTTTGTGGCTACGAAAAAACAAGCAAAAGACATTGTTGCCGACAAGGTATCCAAAGTCAACATGCCCTACATCACCGAAAGGTGGCCCGGTGGTATGTTGACCAATTTCGTCACTATACGTAAAGCGGTGAAAAAAATGACCGCAATCGATAGGATGAAAAAAGACGGTACCTTTAACACCTTATCCAAAAAAGAACGGTTACAGGTTGACCGTCTACGAGCAAAATTGGAAAAGAACTTAGGTTCGATAGCAGATATGACCCGTCTTCCAGGTGCTATTTTCATCGTGGACACTATGAGAGAGCATATTGCTGTAAAGGAGGCCCAAAAATTGAACATTCCAATTTTTGCCATGGTGGATACCAATTCAGACCCTCGCCCCATTGATTTTGTAATTCCGGCCAACGACGATGCTGGTAAATCAATCGAGGCTATTCTTTCTGAGGTCACAGGCGCGGTTGCCGAAGGATTGGCCGATAGAAAAAGTGAAAAACAAGAGGAAAAACCTACTGAAACCGAAGCAACTGTTGAAACAGCAACTGCTGAACCAACAAACAATGTGGAAGAGGTAAAAACTCCCGAGGTGGAAGCATCAAAAGATGTGCCCGTTGAAGAAACAGTTGAAGAACCCAAAGAAGCCCCTGTTGAGACTAAAGTAGCGGTTGAGGAGAAAAAGGCCGTTCCAACGAAGAGCAGTGCAGAAGTTGAAGACCTCACAAAAATTGAAGGAATAGGTCCAAAAGCCGCCGAAGCATTGAATAACAAAGGGGTAGTGACCTACAAAGACCTCGCCGAAGCAGCACCTGATACCATTAAAGAGATTTTGACGGAAGCTAGTTCCAGAATGGCCCATTTGGACCCTACTACCTGGCCAAAGCAAGCTCAGATGGCAGCCGATGGAAAGTGGGATGAATTAAAAGAATGGCAGGAAAATGCTAAAGGAGGGGTCGAATAAGTACCTCGATAATTAACTATTGTATTGGTGCGAAATAACGCTACAGAATTTACTTTATACAAATTTTAATACATAAGAAAATGGCAAATATTACCGCCGCAGATGTCAATAAACTCAGAAAAATGACAGGTGCAGGAATGATGGACTGCAAAAAGGCATTGGTTGAAGCTGAAGGAGATTTTGATAAAGCAATCGAAATCCTTAGAAAGAAAGGGCAGAAGGTAGCTGCGAAAAGAGCGGACCGCGACTCTTCCGAAGGGGCGGCCATCGCTAAGGTCAATGAAAACCAATCCAGTGGGGTCATTATATCTTTGAATTGCGAAACAGACTTTGTTGCTAAGAACGATAGTTTTGTTTCCTTGGCAAATGATTTGGCCGAACTGGCCCTGGACTTTGACAATAAAGATGCTTTTCTTGCTGCATCGTACAATGGAATGACCGTTTCTGAAAAGCTTACGGAGCAGACTGGTGTGATTGGAGAAAAAATTGAAATCGGTAGTTTTGAAAGGTTGAATGCCGCTTTCGTCGGTTCTTACATCCATGCCGGCAATAAAATTGCCACCTTAGTTGGTCTGTCCGCTTCGGTTGACGGAGCGGCCCAAGCGGCCAAAGATGTCGCTATGCAAGCTGCAGCCATGAATCCAGTAGCTTTGAACGAAGAAGGTGTAGATCAAGGTACAATCGATAAGGAAATTGAAATTGCTAAAGATCAATTGCGTCAGGAAGGAAAACCAGAGGAAATGTTGGAAAACATTGCCAAAGGGAAACTTAAACGTTTTTTCAAAGACAATACTTTGGTGAATCAAGCTTTTATCAAGGATAGCAAACAAAGCGTTGCCCAATATGTCAAATCTGTTGATTCTAGTTTGGAAATCACTGGATTCCAGAGAGTAGCTTTGGGATAGGAAATACGTTTTCTCAATAAAAAAGCCGCTCTAGAGCGGCTTTTTTATTGGTAATACATTCAAATCTTTTCAAAAGAGATTTCATTCCCCTCTTGAAAAAAGTCCAATTCTCGGTTGGCAAACTGTATTTTAAAGTTCAGGTATTTACTTTTATAAGTATCATTTTCAACTTTAAAAAGCTGTAAATCATTCTGATTTTGATACTTCATAAAGAGTTTCGCATCATTAAAGCTAATTGCGATAGTATCCTTTTCATTAACATAATTTCCTGTAATGTTTTTGGCCGCAATACTATCTACTCCCTTATAATCGTAAACTTTTGGAAAATGCTCCTCCCACTCATAGACTTTTGCCACTGAGTTCACAATCTCGTTTATTATGGGCTGTCCCTCATTGGAATTTATCATAACAACAACCCCTTTTCCTCCTTTTCTATAACTGCGAAACTCGCTAATGTACCCCTCGTTCCAACCCCCATGGCTAAAGGTTATCACATCATTATTCTTTGATTTTATAAAAAAACCAATGCCAATCCAATCGGCCACCTTATTTGGTGTAAGCATTTCGTCCAAAGTTTCTTTTTTAAACAGAGATGAACCACCTTGCAATCCTTTCAGGATTTCTATCATGATTTTGGCTAATTCAGAGGGATAGGTCCACAGCCCAGCGGGAGCCTGCTCTGGATAAACATGATATTTGCCCACTATTGCTCTTTTTTTATAAGGATATCCTGTTGCAATTTTATACTCCATGGTATCCGGGATAGGTTGGGCGTATGTGCTATTTTCCAATCCTAAGTGAGAGAATAATTCCTCGTCCATTATTTGAGGCAGTGATTTTTTCAATAAATCCGTAAGCGCAACCTGCGCAACAACGGTACCACCCCCTGAATAACGGAAACGAGTCCCGGGAAAACCGTTCACTTCAACTTTAGGTGTATTGGAATTTGGTTCTCCGTTCAATAGTCGAATTGGTGAAGGAATTTTCTCGGTTGTCAAATATCCATCGAAACCAGAAACATTCAATCCGGCCGTATGACTCAGTATTTGCCTAAAAGACAAGCTTGGTTGCCAATCTCCTTTTTTAGGAACTTTATATGAAGTTAAATATTCATTAACGTCTTTATCAATATCCAGTATTCCCTGTTCGTGCAGCCTCATTACAACCAAAGAAAAAATAGGTTTACTTATTGATGCTGCCTGAAAAAGTGTATTGGTATCCGCTTCAATTCCCTCTTCGGTATTTGCCATTCCGAAGGCTCTGGCCCATTCAATTTCGCCATTATTTACTACCGCAATGCTAACAGCAGGGGTATTGTAGTACTTCATTCTTTCCTCTAAGCCAGCCGTCTCATAAATACCGCTTAGGGATGTTTCTATCATCAAATTGTTCAACACTTCTTCAATACTTTGTTCAACTTCCGATGAATATTGGGGGTTTCCCGAATAATCTATTCCTTTTGTATCTGTTTGGCAACCCAGTAAAAGGAAAGAGAAAGGAATCCATAGATTCATTAATTTCAGCCGGTACTTTGTCAAAAAAATAGTCATGTTTATTTATTGATACTATTTGCTCTTAATCAGAATATCCCCGTTAAAGGTCTTGAACAACATTTCAGGACCACCTCCGTTGATTTTTCCCCGCACCCATTGTTCCAATTTTACTTTATAGGTACCCGAAGAAGTGTTTTTCTTTATCTCCGGCTTATTCGAAGCGACCACCAAGTCAAAATCAGTGTAAATTTCACCCATCTCTGATTTCGCTTTCACATCCGCTTTTAAAGAACTGGGAAAACTAATGTTCAAATCCCCATTCAGGCTGCTAAATGCCATATTTGCGCCGGAGGTGATGGTGTTAAATGAAATATCAATATCTCCATTAACCGTGTCTGTTGAGGCAGAACCATCCACGGACTCTAGCGTAATGGCTCCATTAACATTGCTGACCTCCATATCTCCACGAACACCTTTTACCCAAATATCACCTTCATTTACGGTCCCAAGTTTCAGGGAAAAGTTTTTGGGCACCTTTATTTCCAAGTTTGTGGCACGATTCCATTGCTCATTAATAATCTGCACCACGTTGTTCTTTTCCTCGGCACTGATGTTCAAAGATGAATTCTGTATGCGTTTCATCCCCTTCGCTTTTTTTTGAAGTTCACTTTTGTCCTTGTGCTTATCCTTACCACCACAACACTCGCCTTTAGAGCCAAAAGAAGCCTTGATAAGCACTTCGTTGCCTTCATAGCCTTCCACATTTATAGAACCTGCGAGCTGTTCAACGATAAGTTTTCCTGGCTTGGATGGCTCACTTAAAGGAACTGAAAACAAATCTATGCTCGCTTCTTGAGCCTTTATCCCATTCATCATTAGAAAGAGAAACATTACCAGTATATATTTTATCTTTTTCATTCGGCTATATTTTTTTGATGTATACATTTCCGTTTAACGTTTCAAAGTCAAAATCAACTGAACCATCCCCAATCTGAACTACAGGCTTGGCTTCGAACTTATATCTGGCCTTACCGCTATCGCTGGGTAATTTATTGGTCAGCATATATTGCTTATTGATATCAAAATCGGTAAACATTTCACCATTCATACTTTTGAAGGTAATGTTAGCAGATAACGCTTCCTGGTAGGATATGTTGATATCTCCGTTCAATGAATAATATTCCGATGGCTCTTTGGGGTTGTCCGCATAAGAAATGGTTACAGGCCCGTTTATACAGTTTACTTTTGTTTTTCCAGTGATTTGGGTTAAGGTAATCCCGCCATTGATGTTGCTCGCTGTAAGGTAGTTGCTCTTGGTGTTTTTCACATGAATTTCTCCTTCATTTACGGTGCTTACGTCCAAAAGCATGGTTTTGGGGACTTTCACCGTGATATTCAGATTGTGTTCGTAAGTGAGTTCATACGAGTTATTGCACCATCTATATTTCAACTTTTCATCGTCAAATTCAATATATGGTGCGTCTGGGCGGATTAGGATTCTATCAGGTCCTTGTACAATTTTGACTTGCAGTTCACTTTTTCCCAACTCCAGGTTCTCTAATGTCTTGGCGTGGATACTTCGCTTTACCTCAATAAATACAGTGCTCCCTGCATAGCCTTCAACTGAAATGGACCCGAAAACATTCTTGATTATCATCTCGCTTTTCGAAGGATTATCCAATTCCAACTCTTTTTTTATCACCTCCGTGAATTCCTTTTTCTGTGCCGGGGATTTCTGGGTACACATGACCAAGGTCAGCGACAACAGCGTAATTGCTTGTTTCATCATTAATACATTTTAACTGTTCGTAATTTGATTTGACCCATTTAAGGGCAGATTGATAAATAAACTCCTATATAATAGACTCAATGGAATTCTTGATTTTCTTCTTAACCGTTGTATCCAATTCCTGATTTTCAAGCAACTGTTTAAAAGGTTCAATGGAGGCTTTTTCTTGTAAGGCCACCATAAGGTTCGCTAAAGTAATCTGCATTATTGGAGATTCTTGATTTTGAATAGCCTGGACCAAACCTTGACGTACCAACGGATTTTCAACATAGTTTGTCAACGACTCCACCGCGGCCAAACTTACATTGACATTGGCATCATAGTTAAGGGTTTTTAAAAGCGCCTTGATAACAATCTCGTCCACAGCAACAATCTTATTTGCTTCCCCAACGCCCTGGAGTCTTTGGTTGGCGGAAGGTTGTTCCAACAAGGTCAAAATCAACTTTTGCCGCACGGCTTCGGTTTCCTTATCCCTTGCCACTACCTGATTTGACGACTTTTCTTCGTTTGAAGCTAAAAAGTAACCTACACCTAAACCTACCATAAGGAAAAGAGCGCCGAAAGCAAATTGGGGTTTAAACCATCCAAATAGGCCAGCAAACATATTCTTGGATTCCTCTTTTTTATTCTTTTGAATCGCATTGGACAACATTGTAAAAAAACTATCGTCCATTTGAGCAGAAGGCTGTGGTGCATCCAACTGTCCCAACAGGGTCCATGATCTTTTCAATTCCGAAAACTTTTCCTTGTACTCCGGATTTTTATCTAAAAAACTTTCGAAAAGAGCCGTATCAGCTGCGGATGCAGCTCCCGTCAAATGTTCCATGGCTTTTATTTCAAACAATTCCTTATCCATCTTCTATCCTATTTCCAATTCTAAAAAAATGATTCGTAATTCTTTCAGTGCCCTATGCACCCTGACCTTTGCCGCTCCCTCGGAACAGCCGATAATCTGAGCAAGCTCCGAAAACTTAAGCCCCTTGTATTTTGCCAACACCAAAAGCTCCCGTTTTCCTTTTGGTAATTTTTCCAAGGCCTTTTGCAATAGGGCATTGTTATCTTCTCGTTCGATTTCCTCATTCAATCTGTCCTCAATTGGGTCTTTGATTTGAATCTCAGAGGTGCTCCTTAATACTCCCGTTTGCAAAGTCTTTTTGTGAAAATCATAATTTGCGTTCCTGGCCATTTTGAACATCCATGCCCCAAAAGCACCTTCACCAGAATACGAATTTCTATATTGCAACATCCGCATAAAAACATTTTGGACCAAGTCCTCGCTGATTGACGGATTATTCCCCAGATTGTAGAAAAAACCAAACAACTTTTTTTTGTGCCGCTCGTACAATAGTCCGAGTTTGTCAAGGTCTCCGTTCTTCACTTTTAACATCAGCATATTATCCGTAAGGTCTTGCAAGACGATAGTTCTTTTGGTTCGTTTAAGGGAATACTGCGTTTATTTGAAAAGGTTACAAAATGTATTCTTTTTTTCTTCATTCTACAGATAAATCCATGGTTTTTATACCCATCAGACCAAAATATTTTTGATTATTTTTGTCCGAATTTCAACTCAGCCTACATGCAATACAAACGAATTCTTTTAAAACTCAGTGGTGAAGCGCTAATGGGAGACCAACAATACGGTATTGATGGCAACCGCTTATCCGAGTACGCAGAGGATATCAAGGCCGTGGTTGAAAAGGGCATTGAAGTTGCCATAGTCATCGGTGGAGGTAATATTTTCAGGGGATTGGCGGGTGCCAGTCAAGGTATGGACCGGGTTCAGGGAGATCACATGGGCATGTTGGCCACGGTAATCAACGGATTGGCCCTTCAAAGCGCCCTGGAACAGCAAGGGATTGAAACGCGTCTTCAATCCGCAATAAAAATTAATGAAGTGGCCGAACCTTTTATTCGCAGACGCGCCATGCGCCATTTGGAAAAGGGGAGGGTCGTAATTTTTGGAGGAGGCACCGGAAACCCTTACTTTACTACAGATTCGGCAGCAGTATTAAGGGCCATTGAAATAAAGGCCGATGTGATTTTAAAGGGTACCCGAGTAGATGGCATCTATACTTCTGACCCTGAAAAAGATAAAAGTGCTACCAAGTTCGATAAGATTTCATTTAATGAGGTGATTTCCAAAGGCCTCAAAGTTATGGATACCACCGCCTTTACTTTAAGCCAAGAGAATGAACTGCCCATTGTGGTATTCGATATGAATACTAGGGGCAACTTAATGAAAATAGTACAAGGCGAAAGCATTGGGACCGTGGTCAATGTTTAATTTGGCAAAGCTTTTGTGACCAGACGTTAAAACTAATACGCATGAATGAAGAAGTGACATTTATACTCGACTCTGCCAAAGAGAGTATGGACGGAAGTATTTCCCATTTGGAAAAGGCCTTGATCAAGATTAGGGCAGGTAAGGCAAGTCCCGTAATGTTATCCACCGTAATGGTCGAGTATTATGGATCACCCACCCCGCTTTCCCAAGTTTCCAATATTAACACACCAGATGCCAGGACCATTTCTGTACAGCCCTGGGAAAAAACTATTCTTGGGGATATTGAAACTGCAATTATGAACGCGAATTTGGGTTTCAACCCGATGAACAATGGCGAAATGGTAATCATAAACGTACCACCACTTACAGAGGAACGTAGGATACAACTGGTAAAACAAGCCAAAGGGGAAGCAGAGGATGCCAAGGTAAGCATCAGAAATGCCAGACAAGATGCGAACAAAGAGCTCAAAAAGTTAGAGATTTCAGAAGACTTAAAAAGCAATGCCGAAGTAGATGTACAGGAACTCACCGATTCTTACAGCAAAAAGGTAGATGCAATTCTCTCGGTAAAGGAAACGGAAATAATGAAGGTGTAATGCCTTTTGTCTTCCCAGTACAATCTTTTAGGAGTACAGCCGATCATTGTCTAACTTTGTACCAATAAAATACTGATGGTAGCGAAGCTGATGCAAGGGTTTTGGCCTACTGTAGCGCGGATTATTTTAAGGAATCGAATCCTTATCCTGATTTTGGTTACGGCCTTAACGGTTTTTTTGGCCTTACAATGGAGAAACATCAAACTGTCCAATACAGAGGCTAACATTCTCCCCGACGACCATATCGCCACCATACAATACAATATTTTTACAGGACTTTTTGGAGAGGAGGGCAACGCCGTTGTTTTTGCGGTAAGAGACCCCAAGCTATTTGACCCAAGCAATTTTAATCGGTGGAACAAGTTGAGCAAACAACTTGAAGCTTTTCCTGAAATTGATTTTGTGGTTTCCACGGACAATCTTCAAGTATTGGTCAAAGACGAGAAAAATCAGGAATTTTTAATTGAGGACTTTATTAAAAACGCTCCGGACACTCCTGAAAAAGTAGCTCAGTTAAAAGAATTTCTGCTCAAAGAACTTCCTTTTTATGATGGACTTATCTATAACCCTAAAAGTGAGACCATCCAGACCATTGCCTATCTGGACAAGGACATAATGAATACTTCTGTACGGAATGAATTCATATTGAACGATTTGGGAGATCTGATCAAAAATTTTGAAGAAGAGACCGGATTGGATATGCACGTCTCGGGAATGCCCTACATTCGAACGTGGAACACAAAGTCCATCGTTGACGAAATCGGTATTTTTATTGCTGCTGCACTTTTGGTCACTTCATTGATTTTCTTTTTCTTTTTTAGAAGTTTTCGGGCCACACTGATTTCCATGTGCGTAGTTATCATCGGGGTTATGTGGGCCTTTGGCATTCTGGGCCTGCTTCAGTACGAAATTACCATTCTCACCGCTTTGATTCCTCCGCTGATTATCGTTATTGGAATCCCAAATTGCATTTTTCTTATCAACAAATACCAACAAGAGGTAAAAAAGCACGGAAATCAGGCCCTTTCCTTACAACGGGTAATCTCAAAAATTGGAAACGCGACTTTAATGACCAACATAACCACGGCATCCGGTTTTGCAACGTTCATTATTTTGGACAGCGATTTGTTAAAGGAATTTGGTATCGTTGCTTCCATCAATATTATTGGAATTTTTATTCTCTCCCTTTTGATTATTCCTATAGTATACAGTTTTATGGCCTTGCCCAAAACCAAGCATTTAAAACATCTGAACAAAAAGTGGATTGATTTTTTCGTAAACTGGATGGAACGTATGGTACGGGAATACCGAATCGGGGTCTATATTTCTTCTGTCCTGATTTTAGTATTGAGCATCATTGGAATTTATCAGATTGAAATCACAGGAAGCCGTATTGAAGACCTTCCGAAAAACACCCATTACTTTAAGGACATCCGTTTTTTTGAGGAAGAATTCGATGGTATTATGCCCATGGAGATTGTGGTGGACACGAAACGTAAAAATGGCGCTATAAAACCAGCCACACTGCGTAGAATGGACCAATTGGGTACTGTTATCGAAGAGACTCCCGAATTATCTCGTCCAGTTTCCGTGGTAGATTTGATCAAGTATTCCAAACAAGCGTTTTACAACGGAATTCCAAAATACTATCAACTCCCTACTTCACAAGAGAATACTTTTATTATGGATATGGTCCGAAAGTCATCTGGCGAGGACAATCTCTTGCAAAGTTTTGTGGACAGTACCGGTCAAAATGCCCGTCTGACCACCTATCTCCGTGATGTAAAAATTGACCGAATGGAAGAAATTGAAATGGATATTCAAAAAGCCATTGCCAAATTCTTTCCAGAAGAGCGCTATAATGTTTTCATGACCGGAAAGGCACTGCTTTTTCTGAAAGGTACGCGATACTTGGTAAAGAACCTTCTGATTTCACTGGCACTCGCCATAGGTCTCATATCCTTGTTTATGGCTTATTTGTTCCGTTCCTTTCGAATGATAATTGTTTCTTTGGTACCTAATTTACTACCCTTGGTGGTAACTGCCGGGCTTATGGGTTTCCTTGGCATACCCATAAAACCTTCTACCATTCTCGTATTTAGCATCGCTTTCGGAATCTCTGTGGATGATACCATTCATTTCTTGGCGAAATATCGTCAAGAACTTGCTGCCAATCGATGGCAGATAAAAAAATCGGTATATGCCGCTTTAAGGGAGACCGGTGTCAGTATGTTTTATACCTCCATTGTACTTTTCTTTGGTTTTTCTGTGTTCATCATTTCGAGTTTTGGAGGTACACAAGCCTTGGGCGGATTAGTTTCGGCAACGCTGCTGTTTGCTATGTTGGCCAACTTGATACTGCTACCTTCCCTCCTGCTCTCTTTAGAGCGAAGCATTGCAAACAAACAGGTCCTGAAGAAACCACAAATAGATATTTTGCCCAAGGGCGAAGAAAACAGTCTTAACGATAAATAGGTTTTCAACCTACAATTCTTGCGTTGGCATGGTCTAGTTTTTTCCAATAAACTATCTTTACCGCTTAAATTTGAGCGAAGCAAAAATGATATCACATTCCATAAAATCATTGCTTGAAAAACAGCCTATTGGTGACTCGGTACAAATAAACGGATGGGTAAGGGCCTTTAGAAGCAACCGATTTATCGCCCTGAACGATGGTTCCACACTCCACAACCTGCAATGTGTCATTGATTTTGAGAATTTTGACGAATCCCTTTTGAAAAAAATCACGGTTGGCTCAGCTTTGAAAGTAAGTGGAACGTTTGCAGAAAGTCTTGGAAAAGGGCAAAGTGTGGAAATTCAAGTTAACGATATTTTTGTACACGGTACCGCCGATGCGGAAGCGTATCCAATCCAACCCAAAAAGCACTCCTTGGAGTTTTTGCGGGAAAAAGCACATCTGAGGATACGGACCAATACGTTTTCTGCGGTGATGCGAATACGTTCTGCTCTGTCTTTTGCAATTCACGATTATTTTCAGAAAAACGGATTCTTTTACATGCATACCCCCATAATTACAGGTTCTGATGCTGAAGGTGCTGGGGAAATGTTCCGGGTCAGTACCTTAAATGCAAAAAAACCGCCTCTGGATGATAGGGGTGCAGTGAACTATCAAGAAGACTTTTTTGGGAAAGAGACCAATTTGACGGTCTCCGGTCAATTGGAAGCGGAAACCTACGCTATGGGCCTGGGCAAGGTGTATACTTTTGGACCAACTTTTAGGGCGGAAAATTCCAATACCTCCAGGCATTTGGCCGAATTTTGGATGATAGAGCCCGAAATGGCATTTTATGAGCTGGACGACAATATGGACTTGGCCGAAGACTTCATCAAATACACCATACGCTATGTAATGGACCATTGCCATGAAGATTTGAACTTTTTGGAGAAGAGGCTTTTGGATGAAGAAAAAACAAAACCCCAAAATGAGCGCAGTGACATGGCACTTATTGAAAAATTAAGGTTTGTTACTGACAATGACTTTAAACGGATTACCTATACGGAGGCCATTGACATATTGCGAAACAGCAAACCCAATAAAAAGAAAAAGTTTAAGTTCCCCATCAACGAATGGGGCGCGGACCTTCAAAGTGAACATGAGCGTTTTTTAGTTGAAAAACATTTTAAATGTCCCGTAATACTTTTTGACTATCCGGCCAAAATCAAGGCGTTTTATATGCGTTTGAACGAAGATGGAAAAACCGTAAGAGCTATGGACGTACTCTTCCCAGGAATTGGGGAAATTGCCGGGGGTTCCCAGAGAGAGGAACGCTTGGATGTATTGCTGGAAAAAATAAAAGAACTTGAAATTGACGAGAAAGAACTCTGGTGGTATTTGGATTTGAGAAGATTCGGGACCGCCGTACACAGTGGATTTGGATTAGGTTTGGAGCGATTGGTCCTTTTTGTGACGGGTATGGGGAATATCCGGGATGCGATACCGTATCCGCGTACTCCCCAGAACGCTGAATTTTAATTCTATTGCTTAAATTTATAGGAAAGGAAGATTTTTAGTTCCATGTTAAAACAACATCTTCAGTTTAAACTTTCCCAGAAACTCTCTCCCCAGCAAATTCAGCTGATGAAACTGATTCAATTGCCCACACAGGCCTTTGAACAACGGTTGAAACAGGAGTTGGAAGAGAATCCCGCACTGGAAAGTGGCAAAGCCGAAAACGATACTCTTGATGATGGCTTTGATAATTATGATGAGACATCAGATAGTGATTCAATTTCTGCAGAAGACATCAATATCGATGATTACCTCAGTGATGATGAAGTTCCTGATTATAGGACCCAAACCAATAACTACAGTGCAGATGACGATGAAAAGAGTATTCCCTATGCAGCGGGAACCTCGTTCAACCAGTATCTAATGAATCAGTTAAATACCGTGTATATGGACGATGACGAATGGGCCATAGCGGAGTTTTTAGTGGGCAGCATAGATGAAAGTGGTTACATACGCCGCCCCATAACCGATATTATGGATGATCTGGCTTTCACACAAAACATTTATACCGAAGAAAAAAAAATTGAAGAGGTACTTAAGATTGTGCAGCAATTGGACCCACCTGGCGTTGCAGCTAGATCGTTGGACGAGTGCCTCGTTCTGCAACTGAAAAGAAAAGAGAGCAACGCTTCCGTGGATTTGGCCGTTGCCATTCTTGAAAAATCCTTCGAGCAGTTCACTAAAAAGCATTATTCCAAATTACTCCAAAAGCATCAGGTGAATGAAGAAGAACTTAAAAATGCCATTTTGGAGATTGAAAAACTCAACCCAAAGCCTGGCGGATCTTATGCCGGGAGCACACGGATAATAGAACATATCGTACCTGACTTTTCCATTCGAATCGTTGACGGAGAACTGGAGCTTAGCTTAAACGGACGAAATGCTCCAGAACTTCACGTGTCCAGAGAATACAGTAACATGTTGGAAGGGTATAAAAATGCCAAAGAAAAATCGAAGTCCCAGAAAGATACCGTACTTTTTATCAAACAAAAATTGGATGCTGCCAAATGGTTCATAGATGCCATCAAACAGAGACAACAGACTCTTTTTGTGACCATGACCACCATAATGGAGTACCAAAAAGAGTATTTTTTGACCGGGGATGAACGTAAATTGCGTCCAATGATATTGAAGGATATAGCAGATAAAATCGGTATGGATGTATCAACGGTATCCCGTGTGGCCAATAGTAAATATGTTGATACCCCTTACGGAACCAAGTTGATCAAGGAATTTTTCTCGGAAGCGATGAAAAATGAGCAAGGAGAGGACGTTTCCACAAGGGAGATAAAGAAAATATTGGAAACCGTTATTGGCGAAGAAGAAAAGAAGAAACCTTTGACAGATGATAAGCTCGCGAAAATCCTTAAAGAACGCGGCTATCCTATTGCTAGAAGAACAGTGGCCAAATACAGGGAACAACTTGGCATCCCTGTTGCCAGGCTCAGAAAACAAATCTGATGCGCCATCTTTTACACCTCATCTCGTTCATTTTTCACCCTCTTTTTGTACCCATTGGGGGTACCGTGATTTATTTTTTAGTAACTCCGAAGTACAGTTCACTTGAAATACAAAGTGGAAACATCCTACCTATTTTTATACTTACGGTAATCATACCTATCATCTTTTTTTTGATTTTGAAGAATCTCGGGATCATTAACTCCATCTTTCTGCCTACATTAAAGGAACGTAAGTACCCTCTGTACATCAATGCAATCATTCTACTGATGATTCTGTACAAAGTGATTCCGAACAATTACGTGCCCGAACTTTTCTACTTTTTTTTGGGTCTGTTAACTGCTGTAGGCGCTACACTGTTTTTACTTTTCTTAAAAATAAAGACTAGTGTCCATTTACTGGGAATGGGCAGTATTCTTATGTTCATGATAGGACTAAGCATTCATTTTGAGGTGAACATTACACTAGCAATAAGTTTGTTCACCTTATTTACAGGGCTGGTGGCAACTTCGCGCCTCTATCTGAACGCGCACAGTAAAATTGAACTGTTGATAGGTTTTATGCTAGGGGTTCTTTCCCAGCTGTTGATTTTGAAGTATTGGCTATAAAATGTAAAAGATAACGCCTATCCGCAAAACTCTGGTATCTATAGCCGCTCCTGAATCCAAAACAACATTTTCGTCCAAAAGGGAGTTAATCCCATAATAGGCATGGATGTTTAGTGTGTTATATCCGAAACTCAAGGTTGGTCCATATTGGAACCTACGTATATCACCATTGGAAAAACGAGTGGTCCCCCCCTCGGTCACTAATTTGGAACTTCCTGCAAAAATATAGGCGAATCGAAGGCCAGCATAAATTCTCCAAAATCTATAATCTGTAGCGGTGGATGTTCTCCACCTAACTTCCAGAGGCACTTCAACAGCATGCGTTTCCAACTTGTTCCGTTCAAAAGCATCAGACTCTAAAAGAGCATACGCTATTTGAGCATCGTCGTTATTCGCTCCAATATTGCTGTAATAGGAGTTTACTGCATATCCCAACCCCAAACCAAAACCAAAATTTCGTGTCCTATTCAATGGAATATCCTTTATAAATCCGAGCTGTAGATTATAGGACAAGCTATTTTGAACCACATTTTCAGGCCTATTGGTCAAAAAGTTGATTCCCAGACCGAAGTAAAATTGATCTTCCAAATAGTTGGAAATGGACCCCTTGTCATCTACCTGGGCATTAATGGAGAAGACAAACAGTAAACCAAATAAAAAAAAGTTAGCCTTCATGTACTAACACCTCATTTATGATCCATTCAATTTATAACAAAAAACGCTCCAGAAATTTCTGGAGCGTTTTTACTAAATGTTATATCTCTTGTATTATTCTTTATTGTAAATTTCTAAAGGCATCGCCGTCAACAGTTGTGTAGTTGACTTTAAGTGCATTCACCTTTCTCAACTCTTGCTTAATGTCAGCGATAAGACCCATGTTGGCATCCTCGTCCACCTTAAGTGCTGTTGTCAATACATTTTGGAGCTCTTGGGGTTTTTTCGCCCGTTCCGCCAAAATATAAGACCCTACTTCATCTATATTGGCAAACTTATCGTTCAACTGTATTTTTGGTTCAGTACCAAAAACCTTTTCGTATTCTCGTGTGGGTTTACCGACATAGATATAAATGACTCTATCTTTCTTTTCCAACTTTTTGATTTCAGAGGCACTGGGCAGCGTGTTCTCAACCAATAAAGAACTATCTTTCATTGTCGTCACAGTCATAAAGAAAAACAACAACATGAAAACAATGTCAGGTAAAGAGGCCGTTGAAACCGCAGGTAAGTCACCATCCTTCTTTTTTGCAAATTTTGCCATAATTCTGAACTGTATTAATTACTTGTGGTTTCTGCTTCTGATAATTTTTGAGGGAACATATCTTGAATTCTTTTGACGTTGTCCTTAAGCTTTTCCAACTCGGTCTCTGTCATCAAGTCTTTGTTTTTTGGATCTAAATATTGTGACTCCATTTCAACAAAAGTCCTACCAAAAATTCGTTCAGCTTCCCTATCCCGTAAATCATTGTAAGCACCTACTAATTCGTTTTGAACCGTGATATAGGTACTGTATTTGGTCTCCCGGTCATTTTTCAAAGAAATAATGGCCTTCGTTGGATTATCAGAAGAAGATGGATTTCTTTTACCCTTACAGTAATTGCAACTACCATCTGCTCCATTTTCCAAAAACGCTATCGCAGCGGCCCGTAAATCCTTTATCTGCATTAATTCGTCCTCTACCAAAAGTTGTCCGTTCTTATTGATATTGACAGTAAAAATATTCTTTTGTTTAATCACCACGTCCTGGTCCGGCGGCTCAATCGGTGGCAACATACGGTCCAATCCTGCATCTGTTTCAATGGTGGTGGTCACCAAAAAAAAGATTAACAGAAGGAAAGCAATATCGGCCATAGAGCCTGCATTGACTTCCGGTGCACCTTTTCTTCTTGGCATAATATCTAGTTTTTACTTAACGAATAATTTTTTAAGCCCTGGGAATACCATGAGGACTACTGCAACCGCGGTCAAAATGAAGAAAACATTTAATCCCATGCCCACGTTCTTAACCGTACCCGCAGAGGTTTCTATATTGGGATTGCCAGCGAAAGAATCCGCTACCATTTGTGCCTCATCTCCTGAAGACAATCCATAGGATATGGCGACCACTACGGCAAGTCCCCCTACTGCGAACAACGTTTTTTTAATGCTCCCTTGTGTTGTCAACAATTTTTTTAGTCCAAAAACTATTGATGTCACAACAGCGATGGCCAAGAGTAGATACATTATGATAAACATAAAGTTCATTGCCCCGCTATTTATCGCATCCGGATCGTCACCAGATGGTAGCGAAAACCAAAGTATGGCCGCTATCAATCCAATGGCGATAAGTGCTATTTTAATAATCTTATTCATAATTCTCGATAGATTTTGTTTTCGTAATTATTTTTTGTGCGCTGCCAACATATCTATTAAGGATATGGAGGAGTCTTCCATGTCGTTTACGATACTATCGATTTTTGCGATAATGTAGTTGTAAAATATTTGAAGGATGATCGCTGTAATCAAACCAAATACAGTTGTCAATAAGGCGACCTGGATATCACCCGCGATCAGGGACGCACTTAAGTTACCTACCGCTGCGATTTTCTGGAATGCTGCAATCATACCAATTACCGTACCCATGAACCCGAGCATGGGCGCAATGGCGATGAACAGGGATAACCAGGAAACATTTTTCTCCAGCTGCCCCATTTGAACCCCTCCATAAGCTACTACCGCCTTTTCTGCAGATTCCAATCCTTCTCCGGCCCGGTCCAATCCTTGATAGAAAATGGATGCAACAGGACCTTTGGTGTTCCGGCATACTTCTTTAGCTGCCTCAATGCCGCCAGATGCCAAAGCATCTTCAACTTGCTGCTTAAGTTTGGTTGAATTGGTACTCGCCAAATTCAAATAAATGATTCTTTCGATGGCAACGGCCAACCCCAAAATCAAACAAAGCAGTACGATTCCCATAAATTCAGGACCTCCTTGGATGAACTGCTCTTTTAGTATTTGGGTAAAACCCTTGCTGGCTTCAGCTTCCTCTTGCAACATTGCTGCAGATGCCGATGTAGTGCCCAAAACAAACATTCCGGCAGTAGCCAGAGTAAAGGATATTTTTTTCATTTTGTTCAAACTTAAATTTAGTTAGTTAATAATGTTAAAGATATAAAAATTTTATAATTGAAAAAGTTATTCCGTAGCAGAGAGGAAGGGATTCGAACCCTCGATACACTTTTGGTGTATACACACTTTCCAGGCGTGCGCCTTCGACCACTCGGCCACCTCTCTAATTTTCAATAATGAGCCGACCAATAAACAAAAAAATAATTATTTAAGGAAATTTGGGGCGTTAATTTTGATGCATTTCACCCCGTAGTGACGTCTCAAATAATTCTTTGAATTTCCCCATCGTATTTGACTTTCCCAAAAGATACATTGCTTTGGTTATGGCCGCTTCAACAGTAATATCCTTCCCATCTATTACCTGCAAGGCCCTCAACTTTTGACTGGTCTCGTACTGGCCCATGGACACACTGCCTCCTGGACATTGGGTCACATTTATTATCTGGAGTCCCTCATTAATCGATTTCCGTAACGCCTTGAGGAACCAATCATCAGTAGGAGCATTTCCCGCTCCGTACGTTTCCAGTATTAGGACCTTTAGCCCTGTTGTTTGCAGTATCGTGTTCAAAACCCTGACATTAAGTCCTGGGAACAGTCTCAGTACCGCAATCTGGGTATCCATCGCCATACTTACCCTAACCGTGGTTTTTCCTGGAGGCGGTTTTAATAAATTTGATCGATTTATTTTTAGGTGTACCCCAGATTCAACCAATGGCGGATAGTTTAAAGAGGCAAATGCTTCAAAGTGCTCTGCATTTAATTTCGTGGTACGGTTGGCCCGATACAACTTGTATTCAAAGTAAAGCCCCACCTCTTGGATAACAGGGTTGCCATTCTCCCGTAGCGCGGAAATCTGTATCGACGTGATCAAATTTTCCTTGGCGTCTGTCCTTAAATCCCCTATGGGAAGTTGAGAACCGGTGAAAATGACAGGTTTTGTCAAGTTCTCCAACATAAAACTTAGTGCGGAAGCGGAATAACTCATGGTATCACTTCCATGAAGCACCACAAAGCCGTCGTAATTCGAATAATTGTCCTGTATGATTTTCGCCATGGTCATCCAATGCTTCGGATTCATATTGGAAGAATCAATGGGATTTTCAAAGGAAACGCCGTTTAAACGACATTCCAATTGGTCAAGCTCTGGCAAATTCCCTATCAACTCCTTAAAATTAAATGCCTTCAAGGCCCCGGTTGAATACTCTTTTACCATGCCAATGGTTCCGCCGGTGTATATCAGTAGTATGTTCGTTTTTTTCTCCATACGCCTTAAATACCAAATACTGCTTTGGAATTTTCAGTGGTTATCTCGGCTATTTGTGACGCCGCCATTCCGTAAATTGATTCCAATTTTTCCAAAACTTTGATGATGTAGGCACTTTCATTGCGTTTTCCCCGATAAGGAACTGGAGCGAGGTAGGGTGCATCGGTCTCTAGAACAATGTGATCCAGTGGGATTTTATCCAAAAATTGATCGATCTTTCCATTTTTAAAAGTGGCCACTCCGCCAATTCCAAGTTTCATATTGTAGGAAATCGCTTTTTTCGCTTGTTCCCACGTACCGGTGAAACAATGAAAAATACCATATAAGCTTTCCCCTTTATTGTTCTCTAAAACTTCAAATATCTCATCAAAAGATGCTCTACAATGAATCACGATGGGCAATCCGTGTTTTTTGGCCAAACCAATTTGAAATTGGAAGGCCTCCTGCTGCTGTGCTAAAAAGGTTTTGTCCCAATATAAATCGATACCTATTTCACCGACGGCATAAAACTTTCTTTGCGTCAGCATTTCTTCAACGTGTTCCAGTTCGGCTTGATAATTTTCCTTGACGTGTGTGGGATGAAGGCCCATCATCAGGAACACATTTTTTGGATGTTTTCTTTGAACATCGAACATGGCTTCTGTGTACGTTGAGTCTATGGCCGGGACAAAAAAACGGGAGACACCAGAATCAAGCGCCCTGGCGATCATAGCGCCCCTATCTTCTTCGAAAGCTTCGCTGTACAAATGCGTATGGGTGTCGGTAATGATCATGCAACAAAAATAGACTTATCTTCGTTTTTGAACTTCAATTCATCAAAACCGATTTATGAAATCGCTTAAAACGTTTTTGAAATCCAAAAATTATGTGTGTATTGCACTCAAACTTACCGAAACCAATCATTTTGAAATTAAGGCACGAATAAATGGTATTGCGGGAAGGTTCATTCTGGATACAGGAGCTTCCAACACTTGTGTGGATATGGAGAAATTGGAGTTTTTTAAGATGGTCTCCGAAACTTCCGAAGTTAAAGCAGCGGGTGCGGGAGCAACTGAGATGGATACTTCGATCTCGACCAGAAACCATATTCAAATCGGAAAATGGATCAAAAAAAGACAACCCATTGTTCTTTTTGATTTAGTTCATGTAAATCGGGCTTTGATTTCCCATAACACACTTCCCGTAGATGGAATTATTGGTGCGGATATCCTGAAAAAGGGCAAAGCGGTAATCGATTATGATAAAAAACGTCTGTTTTTAAAATTAAAGTAAGACGAGCTGTTCAAAGCGAATGGTACGAGATGAGCCACTTGCAATCAAAAACATAAACGCTACTCCCCATCACTTTAGGGAATTCTACTTCATATCCTTTTCAATAAAGTAACAGGCGAATCAACTAGAGCAACGCCGAGAACTTCTACCGACTTTTTCCAAAGGGATGTCGTACACCACGCCTTTTGTTGAAACTATTTTATAGTTCCAAAGCCTTCTTCACGTCGCCATCCATCAACAATTCCTCGGGACTTTCCAAGGCTTCTTTAACAGCGACCAAGAAACCGACGGATTCTTTACCATCTATTATTCTGTGGTCATAGGACAGGGCAACATACATGATAGGAGCTATCACCACCTGTCCGTTCTTGGCTATGGGTCGTTCTACGATATTGTGCATGCCCAAAATTCCGCCTTGAGGTGGATTGATAATTGGGGTAGAGAGCATGGAACCGAAAACCCCACCATTGGAAATAGTGAACGTACCTCCGGTCATTTCGTCCACGGTAATCTGACCGTCACGGGCGCGTAGTGCCAAACGTTTCACCTCGGCCTCTACTCCCCTGAACGTCAAATTTTCAGCATTTCGAATGACTGGCACCATCAATCCTTTGGGTCCAGAAACCGCAATACTGATATCACAAAAATCGTAGGTGATCATTTCCTTACCGTCTATCATGGAGTTCACCGCAGGATACATTTGAAGCGCCCGAATCACTGCTTTGGTAAAAAACGACATAAATCCGAGGCTTACGCCGTGTTTTTCCTTGAATACTTCTTTATATTGTTTCCGAAGTCCAAAAATAGGCGACATGTCCACTTCGTTAAAAGTGGTGAGCATGGCCGTTTCGTTTTTAGCGGAAACCAATCTTTCAGCTACTTTTCGGCGCAACATAGACAATTTGGAACGAGATTCTCCCCTGTTGCCTCCAGTAGGTGTGCCCATGGAAGGAACTGCATTTACCGCATCTTCTTTTGTTATACGGCCATCCCGTCCTGTACCCTTCACTGAAGCTGGGGCTATCCCTTTTTCATCCAAAATTTTCTTGGCCGCAGGAGATGGGGTTCCAGAAGCATAGGTTTCTGTTTTCGGTTTAACCGTTTTGGGTGCTTCAACCGGTTTTGGCGTTTCTTTTTGGGGCTCCTTTTCTTCAACTTTTGGTGCTTCACCGCCTTCCGGCTTGGCCGCGCTGGTGTCGATAAGACAGACGACTTCGCCAACGGCAACGGCATCTCCTTCTTCGGCCTTTAGCGTAATTGTGCCACTTTCTTCTGCAGGAAGCTCCAAGGTTGCTTTATCGGAGTCGACTTCGGCAATCGCCTGATCTTTTTCCACGTAATCCCCGTCTTGCACCAACCATTCCGCAATTTCAACCTCAGTTATGGATTCCCCTGGTGAAGGGACTTTCATTTCTAGAACCATTCCTTTTTTGTTTATGCTTATTTATCGAATTAACATATTGTCCTTTTCCTTGTCAAAAACGTAGTCCAACACCTGGGCATGACGTCTTTGGGAACGCACGGCGCTTCCCGCTGCGGGAGCTCCATAAAATCTTCGAGAGGCCACTCTAAATTGTTTCGCCTCATCCAAATGCATGAGCAAATGGCCCCATGCACCCATATTGCGGGGCTCTTCTTGGGCCCAAACTATATCTTGTGCCAATTTATACTTTTGAATCAGTTTGCGTATTTCTTCCACAGGTAAAGGAAACAATTGCTCTACCCGAACCAAGGCAACGTCCGCTCTGCCCAATTGCTCTTTTTTGTCCAGCAAATCGTAATAGAACTTCCCGGTACAGAATACCAAGGTCTTTACTCGGGCAGTATCGGCGATCGTATCATCGATTACCATCTGAAAGCTTCCGTTGGCCATTTCTTCTTTTGTGGAAAGAACCTTGGGATGGCGTAACAGACTTTTAGGTGTAAAAACAATCAAAGGCTTTCTAAAATTCGCTTTCATCTGTCTTCGCAACAAATGGAACATATTCGCTGGGGTCGTGACATCGGCAACGTACATATTGTCCTTGGCACAGAGTTGAAGGTAACGTTCCATTCTTCCAGAAGAATGTTCTGCACCTTGACCTTCATACCCATGTGGCAATAGTAAAACCAAACCATTCTGTAGTTTCCATTTATCCTCTGCTGAAGATAGATATTGGTCGATGATTATCTGGGCTCCGTTGCTGAAATCACCAAATTGCGCCTCCCAAATGGTCAAAGTCTTTGGGCTGGCCATCGCGTAGCCATAATCAAATCCCATAACGGCATATTCAGAAAGCAAAGAGTTGTAGATATGGAATTTCCCATTCTGGTTTGCGCCTAAACCATTGAGCAATATTACCTCTTCTTCGTGCATTTCGGTCTTTATGACCGCATGCCGATGCGAAAACGTTCCCCGCTCCACATCTTGGCCGGTCATGCGAACGTCAAAACCTTCGGCGATCAAGGAAGCATAGGCCAAAAGCTCGCCCATGGCCCAATCCAGTTTATTGTCCTCAAAATACATTTTGTGCCGCCCTTGTACTAGGCGTTCCAACTTTCTCAAGAATTTTTTCCCTTCTGGAAGTGCGGTAATACTTTGTGCCACTTCATCCAACTTCTCCAAATCGTAGGAAGTGTCCATAGGAGCCAACATAATATCTTCAACTACCTGTCCAAAACCTTCCCATTCATCTTGCATGAAGGGAGTGATGACCGTTTTTTCAATTTTACGGGAATCGAGTAAATCTTCTTCTAGGTTTTTCTTGTATTCAACCTCTAGATTCTTCACATAATCCCCATCGATAATACCTTCAGCCAATAGTTTTTCTGCATAGATATCTCTCGGGTTTTTATGTTTGGAAATAAGTGTATACAGAAGGGGCTGCGTAAATTTGGGTTCATCTCCTTCATTGTGACCGTATTTTCTGTACCCCAATAAATCGAGAAAGACATCCCTTTTGTACCGCATGCGGTATTCCAGCGCAAAGGTAGCCGCGTGGACCACTGCTTCCACATCGTCTGCATTGATATGAAGTACAGGCGATAGGGTGACTTTTCCAACATCGGTACAGTAGGTAGAGGACCGCGCATCTAGATAATTCGTGGTAAATCCTATTTGATTGTTGACAACAATATGTATTGTGCCTCCTGTGTGATAGCCATCTAAACGGGCCATTTGAACGACCTCGTAGACCACACCTTGTCCTGCGAAGGCTGCATCACCATGTACCAGAATGGGCAACACTTCGGAGATATTTTCTTTGTGATCGCTATCTTGTTTGGCTCGGGTAATCCCTTGAACCACTGAATTCACCGTTTCCAAATGTGAGGGATTGGGGGCAATGTTCATATTGACGATCTTGCCGGAATCGGTTTCACGCCTCGAGGTCCAACCCAGGTGATACTTTACATCCCCGTCAAAAATGGTCTCTTCGTAATCCTTACCATCAAATTCGCTAAAAATATCCTTTGGTGACTTGCCAAAGATATTGGTCAACACATTCAAACGGCCGCGGTGTGCCATCCCCATCACGAACTGTTTCACTCCCGCATCTGCTGCTTTTTCGATAATCACGTCCAAAGCGGGTATCAGACTTTCGCCCCCTTCCAAAGAGAAGCGTTTTTGACCCACATATTTGGTATGGAGAAAACTCTCAAAGGATACGGCCTCGTTCAATTTTCTAAGGATATTCTTTTTTTCTTCTGCGGAAAAATTGGGATGGTTATCGTTGACGTTGAGCCAATCTTGAATCCATTGGATACGTTCTGGGGTGCGGATGTACATGTATTCCACCCCAATGGCATCGCAATAGATCCGTTCTAAATGCCCAATTATATTTTTTAGTGGACTTGGTCCTATACCGATCACTTTACCGGCATCAAAAGTGGTTTCCAAATCAGCTTCAGAAAGTCCAAAATTGGACAGCTCTAAAGTGGGTTCATACTTTCTTCGTTCCCTAACGGGATTGGTCTGCGTAAACAAGTGCCCTCGGGAGCGATAGCCGTCAATCAATTTGATAACTTGAAATTCCTTCTGTAGCGATTGCGGAACTTCCAATTGTTGTCCATTGGAAAGTGCCAAAGTTCCATTGGAAGAAGCTAAATCCAACTCATCCAGTGAGCTTTCCAAACCAAAATCAAATCCCTGAAAAAAAGCCCTCCAACTGGGCTCAACACTATCAGGGCTCGTTAGGTATCTATGATATAACTCTGCAAAAAAAGAGGTGTGCGCAGCGTTTAAAAAGGAATATTTATCCATTGACCGCCTTTAACTAAAATCAATCTAAAAAATTAACACAAAAGTACAATAAAACGGATAGTTCCATAGAATTATAGGTCTGCTTATTTTGAACTTTTTCTGTTTATCGGGATAAAATGCAAAACCTTACCGTTTCTCGATTAATAAAAAAATGTAGCTTAAGGAAAGATTCATTGTTCAACTCAACCTCTTTTATCTTAATTTCAAGAGGTATCCTATGTTGACTTTATCAGATTTTCTTCAAAGCGCGCCAGCAAAGCCATGTTCCATTTTGATCGTGGATGACGACATAATCACTTGTGCGGGCTATATTTCCATTTTAAGTAACTCTACACTTCTAGACGGCCTTATAAATCAACGATTTGAAGTGGCCCACTCTCTTTTTGAAGCGAAGGAAAAAATCAACAAGGCTATTGTGACGGCTTCTGTGTTTGACCTGGTTTTTCTCGATATTCGTATGCCTTCCGAGCCAAAAGAAAATCTTTTCTCAGGGGAGGATTTGGGCAAGTTGACGAAAAGCTTAAGCCCGAAAACCAAAATTTTGGTCCTAACCAGTATCACTGATCCCTTTCGTATAAGTTCCATTTTACAAGCTATTGACCCCAGCGGATTTATGCTTAAAAGTGAGATTACCAAAGAGACCCTTACAACATGCATTGAAAAATTGATGACCGAAGGTGTATTTTATTCCAAAAAGGTTACGCGAATCATTCGAGACCATTTTATTTCCAACCCCACATTGACTTTTGAGGAAAAAAAATTTCTCCACCTTCTTTCCATCGGAGTCCCGTCCCATAAAATTCAAAACCATCTACCTTGGTCCCTGTCCAAAATCAATAAAAAGAAGCAACAGCTAAGGGAAAAACTTGGAGTCGAAGAAAGTAACACCTTTGCACTTGTCCATCAAGCGAAAAAACTGGGAATAGTTTAAAAACTGTACAAAATGTACACTTTCTGCACCCTAACATCTGAAACATGCAACATATTTTTATACCAGTCCTAAATTTTGTGCACAAAAGGGATGTAATAAAAACGATGTTAATTTTAAATTTGAAGAAATGAAAAAAAGTATTGGAATTTTTGGTGCATTCTTGATAATGAGCTTTAGTTTGAGTGCTGAAGTGGACAACAAGGCTTCTTCGATATCAAATGAAACCATGGAAACTATGGAACTATTCTGTGATGCGGGATGGGCCGCAGTGGATGGATATTATCAAGGTGGGGGTAGTGATGGTTCTAAAGCAGCACAAATTTTCGCGATTGCCTGTGGTTAAAATAGCTATTTAGGGGATTCAAATGAATCCCATTAACAATGTTTACCTTTTCAGTACGTTAGAAAAATCTTTAGAACAAATGAAAAATCTCAAGCTATTCCTTGGCGTCCTTATGTTTTGCTCCTTTTATTGCAATTCACAAGTATCCGAAGGTAAGATCCTGTACAATGTGAATATCGATATTTTTATGGAAAGGATAAATTCGAACAATTCCAATTCATCAGCAAATACTTTGTTTAAAGATGTGGCCAAAGCCATCAAAGATGTAAGTATGACGCTTTCTTTCAATCAGCATCTTTCTAAATTTGAAGTCAATAAAACAATGCCGAGTGATTTTTCAGAAAAAACAAGTAAACTGGCTCTTATCATGGCAAACAAAGGTGTTTATTACACCAACAAAAAACTAGGGAAGCAACTATTGGTCCGCACTTTTCAAGGAGATAACTTTAACGTGCTTTCGGAAATCGAAGAAAGGAATTGGACATTAACGCGGGAGAGCAAAAAAATTGGGGATTTTACATGCTATAAGGCTACAATGAACAAGGAAACAGTGGGAGGAAATTTTCCCATTACAGCGTGGTATACTCCGCAAATCCCTTTAAGCTTTGGTCCAAACCAATTTGTGGGAAATTTACCAGGGCTAATTTTAGAACTACACGATACCGATGTAAGCTACGTCTGTAGTAGCATTACTTTAAATCCTAAGGAGAACGTTGTCATTGAATGGCCCGAAGCCGATGAAACTATGACAAAAGAGGAATATAAAAAAGCTGGGGATGAATTAAAAAAGAAGCTGACAAAGTTTTGATAAAAAAGTTTGGCGTCCAAAATCAGGTAAACTAAAAGCCATTTTCCATTCTTTAATGAAGGTCTTTTTGCGATGAAAATTAAAACCTATCTATGCTTTACCATTTTTCTCGTAAGCCTTATACCTGGGACTTTCTCAATCGTAATGGGGCAGGAAACACTGCTCAAAGGAAAGGTATCAGATACAACGGGTACATATTTATCCGAGAGCAGCATCCTGGCATTTCCTGAAACCGAAAATGAGAAAACCCGTTTTGCAATATCCAATCAAGATGGTGCGTATGTTTTAAAACTTAGCAAAGGAATTTCTTATAGCATTGAAGTTCATTATTTAGGTTATCAAAAACTGACTTTTCAATATACCGCTGCCCAAGATGAAGTCAAGGACCTGATTTTAAAACCAAGTATAAATGCATTGGACGAAGTAATTCTTAATTATCAGGTACCCATAACGGTAACCCAAGATACTACGACCTACAATACAGATGCCTTTGTAAACGGAGAGGAACGAAAACTTCGGGAAGTTTTAAAAAAGCTCCCGGGCATAGAAGTGGACCGCGAAGGAAATGTTACTTCACAAGGTAAAGAAGTGACAAAGGTTCTTGTAGAAGATAAGATTTTCTTTACAGGAAATAGCAAACTTGCGGTTAACAACATTCCGGCCGATGTTGTGGATAAAATTCAAGTAATAGAGGATTATAATAAGGTGGGCTTTTTAAAGGGACTTCTGGATTCAGATGATATTGCATTGAACATTAAGCTAAAAGAGGACAAAAAGAAGTTTGCATTTGGTGATATTGAAGTTGGAGGCGGAGATGAGGAACGTTACCTAGCACATTCCAATTTGTTTTATTACGGACCTAAAACCAACATTAACTTTATTACCGATTTGAACGATATCGGCATTAAGTCTTTTACATTGAAGGACTACATAGACTTTAATGGGGGATTTGGTAAGCTTATGGGAGATTTAAAAGGATATTTGGCCCTTAGCAATGACGATTTATCACAATTTTTGATCAACACCGATTTCAAGGAAAACATCAATCGTTTTGGAGCTTTCAACTTAAGGAACTCATTATCACCAAAAGCTGAAATGAACGCTTTCGTGATAGTAAACCATAGTGACACCGAAACTGAAGTAAACACATTGAATATATACAATGACCCGCAAGAGCAATTCAATGAGGAAAGAATCAACATAAACCAGCTAAGTAATTTTTTTATCCTTGGAAAAGTCACTTTTGACTATGAACCCAATTTAAATGAAGCTATTTCAGCAAATACATTTGTTAAGATTACCAACAATGACAATACAGGAAATATTTCAACGCAGCGTCCTGATGTTAACAGCACGTTTTCTACAGTTTCTGATTTGGAGGCCCTCGAGTTTCGACAAAACTTGGAATACAGCAAAAGGTTTTCCAAAAAACAGACACTGAGCCTTGAATCCACTTTTAACCATCAAAATAACAGCCCCAGTACGAACTGGGTTACGGATGAAGCTTTTTTAGAAGGACTTATTCCGCTGCAAGAGGACAACTTCTTTGACGTGCGACAGACCAAAAACGCCAAAAGCACCTCTTTTGAATTACTTCTCAAGGACTATTGGGTCCTCAATCGCTTTAATCATATCTACACAACATTTGGGACCAGTTTGCTATTCGAGGAATATACCACGGAAGAGTTCCAAATATTGGAAGATGGCGCAATCAACGATTTTTCTCTCAACGGTTTTGGTAATGAACTAGACTTTCGTCTTAGGGATACATTCTTGGGACTGGAATATAAGTTTTTGATGGGTAAGCTCACCTTAAAATCAGGCCTGTTTTACCACAACTATACCTGGGAAAATATACAGGAAAATTCCACAGAAAGAAATACAACGAACATCGCTTTACCAAGAATAGATGCTACCTTGGAAATCAACAGTAGTGAAAAAATTCGCTTCAATTACCAACAGCAAGTCCGTTTTCCCATGGGAAATCGTTTTTTCAACAATGCGCTTTTGAGTTCGTTCAATACCGTTTTATTGGGAAATCGGGAGCTAGCCAACGAACGCTTTCACACCTACTCTTTGAACTATTACAAATTCAAATTATTGAGAGGTTTTAATTTGAACGCAGGTATCAACTACACTAGAAAGACGCAAACCATTAAAAACACGATACGTCTAGAAGAAATCGAGCAATTTATAACCTATACCATGTTCAACCGACCAGAAAATGGCATTACGGCCAATTTTGATATCAGTAAAAAAGTAAACCGGATCAAGTTCAGGGTTAACGGCTCAACATCGTATAACGAGTTTTTTCAGCTTGTAAATGATGACGTTTCCAAAAATATATCCAAATCTCTTTCTGTAACCGGTAGGACGATAACAACTTTTGAGAAATTGCCGAACCTTGAAGTAGGCTATACCTACGAACCTACAAACTTTAGGACCGGGGTTTCCTCAAATGAATTCAACAATACCGAGTTTTTTACCGATCTGAGCTATGATTTCATTAACGATTTTCAATTGAAAGGAGATTTCAGAAGAATAAACTATGAAAACATCACCCAGAATGTCAGTAACTCTTTTGAGATTTCCAACATCTCGTTATTTTATCAAAAAGAAGATAGTCCATGGGGGGTTGAATTCTCAGTAACCAACATCTTTGACACTAAATTTAAAAGACAAAACTCATTTTCGGACTTTTTGGTGAGTGATAAGACCACTTTTATCGTACCAAGAATAGTGATGCTAAAAATGTCCTATAAATTCTAAGAAGACCATTCGCCCTGTTGCTTTCTCAAACTAACCTTTGTCCATTCCCTTTTCAGGATTAAGAAAGAAACCGTCTTGGCCATGTCGACCACATCGATAGCTTCAAGTTGTCTGACCTTATGCTCCGGGACATCCACAATATAAAGTAGATTCAAATATTCGGGGAACTGTTCCAACATAAGCCGGTAAACTTTTTCGTGAAGTTCGGCCTGAAGGTGTTCAGGAATAGGATTCTCTGGAATTTTAAGGTCTACATTTACCCTTCCGAAGTCCTTTTTTAGCTGTGCGACCAAAGCTTTGTACAAAAGTTGTTTTTCGGCCAGGACTAAAATTTCAAAACTAGTGGTAAACTCCTGCATTGTGGCTGGTTTTTATCCAAACCGTTAAGCCCGGATTTTCTGTTCCCAGTCCCAAGCAGATTTCACCGCATCGTCCAAAGAGGATTCCGCTTTCCAACCTAAAACTGCGTTGGCCTTCTGGGTATCGGCATAAGCTTGAACTACATCGCCCGATCTGCGATCTGCGATGGTATACTTCAACTTTTTACCGGATACGTTCTCAAAACTATGGATAACCTCAAGCACCGAACTGCCCCTACCGGTTCCCAGATTAAAAACTTCGTAGTTTTCCTTGTTTTCCTTTTCCAGTAACCGCTGAAGTGCTATCACGTGGGCTTTTGCCACGTCCACCACGTGGATATAATCCCGAATACAAGTGCCATCGTTGGTAGGATTATCGTTTCCGAATACCGAAAGCTGTTCCCGAAGACCTACCCCTGTTTGGGTGATGAAAGGAACCAGATTTTGGGGCACTCCAATGGGAAGTTCCCCTATATGCACACTCGGATGGGCTCCAATAGGGTTAAAATAGCGGAGCGCTATGGCCGATAGTGAAGGATTGACATTACAGGTATCCCTGATAATCTCCTCCCCTACTTGTTTTGTATTTCCGTAGGGCGATTCCGCAGGTTTGACCGGAGCATCTTCCGTAATTGGCATTTTATCCGCTTGGCCATACACCGTGCAAGAGGAACTGAAAATAAAACGGGCTTTCTCTTGTTTTGTCAACTCTTGGAGCATGTAGACCAATACACCCAAGTTATTTTCGTAATACAACAGAGGTTTGTCAACGCTCTCGCCAACCGCTTTTGAGGCCGCAAAATGTATTACCCCTTCGATATCCGCATGTTTGGCAAAAAAATCTTGGACCTTAGTTTTTTCCCGAAGGTCCATTTCTTCAAAAATTGCCTTTTTGCCCGTAATAGCTGTAATACCTTTCAGAACATCTTTGGATGAATTCGAAAGATTATCTATTATGACCACTTCAAAACCTTTGTTTTGAAGTTCAACGACGGTATGGGAACCGATAAATCCCAGACCTCCGGTGACTAAAATCTTCATACTTATTTATTAACGAAATTCTTGATGAGCTTTGTAATAAAATCAATTTGCCCATTATCCAGTTCAGTGTGCATGGGCAATGAAATGACTTCCTTGACCAATTGGTTCGTGGCAGTAAAATCTTCCTCCTTATATCTAGCGTCGGCATAGGCTTTCTGGCGATGTAAAGGAATGGGATAGTACACCCCAAAGGGAACGTTGTTTTCCGAAAGATGTTGCATCAAAGCATCCCTTTTTCCGTTTAAAATTCTTACAGTATACTGATGAAAAACATGGTTATCGCAAGCATCGGTTATACTATCATGACCTGTCACCTTGGGTAGCACAATGTTTTCCTGCCCTTTTAATCCATCAGAATACTTTTGCGCAGATGCCCTCCGCTTGGCATTGTATTCGTCCAATTTAGGAAGTTTGGCGTTCAATACCGCGGCTTGGATGGAGTCCAGTCGGGAATTTACACCTACCACATCATGATGGTATCGCTTGTACATACCATGGTTCACAATTCCACGGATGGTGTGGGCCAAATCATCATCATCCGTGAAAATGGCGCCCCCATCCCCATAGCAGCCTAAATTCTTGGAGGGGAAAAATGAGGTGGCCGCCACATGCCCCAGTGTGCCCGCCTTTTGTTTTTGTCCATTTTTAGAGGTATAAACCGCCCCCATCGCCTGGGCATTATCTTCGATGATGTATAGATTATGTTTTTCTGCGATTTCCCGTATTGCTTCCATATTTGCGCATTGTCCAAATAGGTGTACTGGAACTATGGCTTTGGTTTTAGGGGTGATGGCTTTTTCGACCGCCACCGGGTCTATATTGAACGTATCAACTTCAATATCGACCAAAACTGGAACCAAATTTAGAAGGGCTATTACCTCTACAGTGGCCGCAAAGGTAAAATCTACGGTAATTACCTCATCTCCTGGTTTGAGACCTAGTCCCATCATACAAATTTGTAACGCATCTGTACCATTTGCGCAAGGAATCACATGTTTTACGCCGAGATAGTTTTCCAAGCTGCTTTGAAACTCCTTCACCATAGGACCATTAATGAAGGCAGAAGAATTTAAAACCTCTTCGATAGAGGTATCAACTTCGCTCTTTATCCCCTCATATTGACCCTTAAGGTCAACCATTTGTATTTTTTTCATCAGTCTGCTTTTTCGTGCAAAATTAAGAAATAATGACAGAGCGTCCTCCTAATACGGAAAGAATGTATTTTAGCGAAAACAACGGTTTGGTATATTTCATTTATAACCTTCTCACTGTATTGGTCTGGCCCTTTTTAAAGATCATTGGGCTTTTTAACGCCAAGATACGCTTGTTTGTTACTGGAAGACAACAGGTTTTTCAGATACTTGAAACCCAAATCGATCTGAACGATAAAGTTATTTGGCTGCACGCGGCTTCCTTGGGCGAATATGAACAAGGACTCCCCATTTTGGAACAACTGAAAAAGGAGTTCCCTGCATTCAAAATCTTGCTTACTTTCTTTTCCCCTTCTGGTTTTGAAGTTAAAAAAAATAGCGCCCCAGCTGATGTAATCACCTACCTGCCTCTCGATTCCAGGGCAAATGCTGAAAGATTTGTAGAACTTGTACATCCTGCGTTGGCCATTTTCATTAAGTATGAAGTGTGGCCCAATCATTTAAGAGCGCTTCAAAAAAGAGGAATTCCCAGCCTTTTGGTCTCTGCTCTGTTCTTGAAACGACAGATTTATTTTAAATGGTACGGCGGATTTATGCGCAATAGCTTACAGGCGTTCCATCATTTTTTTGTGCAGGATAAAAATGCAATGGACCTGCTTCAATCCATTCATATTACTAATGTGACCGTTAGCGGTGATACACGATTTGATAGAGTTTCCGAAATCCTGAAAAAGAACAATCGTTTGGATTTTATGGAAGCGTTCAAACAGGATAAGATTTGCATTGTGGCAGGCAGTACCTGGCCGGAGGATGAAAAAATCTTGGTCCCTTATTTAAATTCGGCCCCAAAATTCTTGAGATTCGTTATTGCCCCGCATACCATGAAACCTTCACACATGGAGAAATTGATACGGGCGATCTCAAAACCGGTCATAAAGTATTCTGAATTGGGAACCACGACCCTTGATGGAATGGACATTCTTATCATTGATACCATAGGCATGCTTACCAAGATATACAGCTACGCGGATGTCGCCTATGTTGGAGGTGGTTTTGCCACTGGGCTCCATAATACCTTGGAACCCGCAGTTTATGGTATTCCTGTTGTTATCGGCCCAAAATATGAAGGTTTCAAGGAGGCGGAAGAACTGGTGGCAAGGCGGGGAATTTTACCAATCAGCGATACCACAACCTTTTCAAATACCATGTCCCGCTTATTGAACGACCCTTCTTTACGGGCCAAAATGGGAGAAATCAATACCCGGTATATTCAAAAAAATCAAGGTGCCACCCAAGGTGTTATGGAGCATGTCCGAACCATTCTTTAATTTTCCTTAGTTTTAAATACGGCAACCCCTCTATATGAAACAAAAAATTTTATGGATTGCCATCATCGTGGCCCTTGCAGGATTTCTTTTTGGTTTTGATGCAGCCGTTATCTCTGGTGTCAACTCTTTTTGGTTTTGATACTGTGGTAATCTCAGGTGCGGACAAAAAGCTGCAGGAACTTTGGGGTTCTTCAGATACATTCCACGGACTGGTAGTTATGGGCATGGCCTTATGGGGAACCGTCATTGGCGCTATTTTTGGAGCGATCCCGACAGATAAACTGGGCCGAAAGAAAACACTTATTTGGATCGGTGTACTGTATTCCATTTCGGCAGTCGGTTCTGCCCTTACCCATGACCCTATCAGTTTTGCCATTTTTAGATTTGTGGGAGGTCTTGGCGTAGGTGCTTCCACCATTGCTGCTCCTGCCTATATTTCGGAAATAGCCCCTGCAAAGAATCGGGGAAAATTGGTGGGTATGTACCAATTCAACATTGTTCTTGGAATTTTAGTGGCCTACATGTCCAATTATCTTTTGAGCGGTATAAGCGAACAAGACTGGAGATTCATGTTGGGCGCTGAGGCAATTCCAGCACTTGTTTATACCATTTTGGTGCTTTATGTTCCGAAAAGCCCGCGTTGGCTCGTGGTCCAAAAGAGATATGACGAAGCGGAACGTGTGGTTCAATCGCTAGGATTGGATTTTGGATTGGATGATTTAAAAAGCGAGGTAAACACGATAGGTTCCAAAGGATCCAAGGAAACTATTTTCATGAAAAAATACCGTCTTCCATTGATACTGGCTTTTTTAATCGCTTTTTTTAATCAATGGTCCGGTATAAACGCCTTCTTGTACTATGCCCCCCGTATCTTTGAATTGGCGGGGTTGGGGGAGAGCACCGCACTGCTCAGCAGTATCGGTATCGGTGCCACCAATCTGGTATTTACCTTAATCGGAATCTATCTTATCGATAGATTGGGCAGGAAACAACTTATGTACTTTGGGTCTATCGGATACATTATATCTCTTGCTTTGGTCTCCGCCGCATTTTTCTTCAATTGGACGGGTATGTCCGTCCCCCTATTTTTGTTCGTTTTCATTGCCTCGCATGCCATAGGCCAGGGTGCTGTGATTTGGGTATTCATTTCGGAAGTCTTTCCCAATCATTTACGGGGGGCAGGCCAAGCTTTTGGCTGCTCTACCCACTGGGTGCTGGCCGCACTGATTCCATCATTTGTCCCTTTCCTTTTTGGTACTATAGGACCGGGAATCGTATTCGGTTTTTTTGCTTTTATGATGGTCCTGCAGCTGTGCTGGGTATTTCTAATGATGCCCGAAACCAAGGGCATGAGCCTAGAGGATTTGGGGAGGCAGCTCAGTGCAAAGTGACCTTGAGCGAATTCGATACCTTATGCGCCCAAAACCTGACCTTTGGTCGAATAATGAAGGTGGGGCCATAATCCATAACTAAATAATTCCTTACATTGTTGGAAATTACACTATTATGAGTGATGGAATTTCTTTTGGCAACAAAATGCTAGTGGGATTTTTACGCCTTATGGTATTCGTTTTGGTTATTATACTTTTAGCGATTCCCCTTTGTATTTTGCTTGATTTTCTTGGACTTCTGTAATTTCAGAAAGTCGTTCAACCTCAAAGAAAATCAAAACAGTATTTCTTCTTTTTGCATGGTATCCTGTATGACTTTTATGTAGGAATCGATGGTTTTTTCCAACTTAACCGGTTCGGCTACGTTGATATTGCCCCTCCATATCAAAGCCCGCTCCTTTTCCAAGCATATACAGTATAATGAGGTTTCTGCGGTATAGATTTTGAAGGTCTCATAATAGTCTGAATCATAATAAACGTTCTGGTTGCTCAAGTAGTCATTGCTGAATTGGGTATACAGGTTGTCAATATTACTTATACGCTGTCTGAATGTTTCCCTGTTCTCGGATCCAATGATTTTGGTCAGCAGAATAGCATCAAAACCTTGGGCCAAGAGATTTTGTTCCACTTGATCCAAATCAGCCTCAGTTTTTTCAGAAGCAGTAAATGCCTTATCAAATAACTCCATACTCTTTTCCGCTTCAAAACCCTTACTTCGCAAGGCATCGCGTAAACGGGTCTCAAAAGCCGTCCTCACCTCTTCATCCTGTGTCATTCCGACCACCAAGACTTTGTATACCTGATAATCGTCAGCTTCAGGACTTTTCCAAGAACTTATCAGTTTAGGGGCCGCGCATCCCAAAAACAGCAGCGATGCGGTAAAGAGGAACAAATATTTCATGGTCGTGGTTTTATTTTTAGTTCAAGTTTCCTATCAATGTCTAGCAAACACTTCCTGTCTTTTCTCAAGCTGTCTCTTTAATTCGTTGATCGTTTCGGCCATGGCCTTTTCAAAATTATCGGTATCCGCTTTCGCAAAAAGTCTGGGTCCAGGAGCACTTAGTTCAATCTCGCAGACTTTACCTGCACCTCTTTTATCATTTTCTTCTTTAAAGAGCACGTTTGCCTTAATCAACCATTGATATTTATGGGAAAGTCTTTCCAACTTCTTTAAAAGAAGTTGGCTCAAGGACTCACTCGTGCTCATTTTTTGATACTGGATATTGACTACCATATTTTGATTTTTTAATTTATTCTCAAAGCTAATCCAGTACGTTCCCAAAAGAAATGACAATTGTCAGCTTTGTTTGCTTCAGCCTAAGAAGAAGGGCTGGCCCGTACTCTGCAGGACCGAAAACCAAAACTCACTTTCCAAATCTATTTTTTTTCTTTTTTTCGTTACTTCGGAAATAGGCATATAAACAAATTGATTGTTCACTTTGCTCACCACAAAACGGGTTTTTCCCGCCATGGCGCCATGTACCGCATGATAGGCCAATCTGCTACAATACACGCTATCACTGGAATTGGCCGGAGCACTTCGAATGATGTAGCTGGGGTCAATATATTTAACAGTAACCTGGATATCATCAAAGTACAACTTTATTTTCTCCATAAGATAACGTCCAATATCCTGATGTTGGATGTTTCCTGAAGCATCTTTAACAACATCCCTTTTTTCGAATAGGTGCTGCCCAGCACCCTCTGCGACCACGATTACAGCATGTCTCTTTTGCGATAAGCGTTGGCGAAGTGCCTCTAGAAAACCGTTTGGACCTTCCAATTTAAAATCCATTTCTGGTATCAATACAAAATTGACGACCGGCATGGCCAAAGCAGCAGAGGCAGCGATAAAACCACTATCCCTTCCCATCAACTTAATGATAGATACACCGTTGAAAGCGCCTGCTGCCTCATTATGGGCATCACGGAGTATGGAGCCGGACACATCAAAAGAGGTTTCAAATCCAAAGGACTTATCAATAATGTCAATATCGTTGTCTATGGTCTTGGGAATTCCAACAACGGCAATATCCAGACCTTTTCTCGAAATTTCCTCGCCTATGGCATCCACCCCTTTCAGGGTCCCGTCACCTCCAATGGCGAAGAGAATGTCAATCTTGTTCTTTACCAAGGTATTGACCATCACAGAAACCTTCTGGGCCCCTCTTGAAGAACCAAGAAAGGTTCCTCCAAATTGATGGATATCCTTCACCTTTTCTGGTGTCAAATGGATGAAGCCATGCCCCTTTTCAGGATTTAAACCTTCATACCCATAGGGTATGCCCAAAATCTTTTGTATATCATAAAAATAGTGGAGCGCCATTACAATCCCCCGAATAACATTGTTGATTCCAGGGCAGAGTCCTCCACAAGTGACTATGGCGGCCGTTGTTTTGTCCGTATCAAAAAATAGATGTTGCCGGGGTCCTGCTTTTTCCAAACAAACGGGATTCAGGCCCTGTTCCAAACAACGACTGTAGTTATCATTTGAAAGGTCCAAAACGAATTTCTCCCGCTCATCCACAAAATTGAAAATATTATCTCCCCTGACCGTACTTAGCTCCAGGGGAGATACATATTTTGGGATACCTAAATTCCTGTTCTGAAACTCCATATTCCCTAGCAAATGCTATTTTGGTTAAAAGACTTCATTTAAATTATGATGTGAGTCTATCAACGGTCCTCCATTCAGGATTTCCTCTGACGCCTCACTCGCGAATTTATCAAAATTTATGTGGAACGAATGCGCCAATTGAATGGCTTTGCTCACATAGGCCCCTTTTTGTAACCAAGTATTCATGGGGTCTAACATTTCAGAGGGAACACCTGGGCAATATTTAGGCATGTAAAGTCCAAAAATGGGATGAGGCTCAAAATCGACATCATTTAACTTGTCCTCTAAAATGGCAGAAATCATGGCTCTGGTATATTTCAATTTAATTCGAGAGCCAACTCCGTAAGGGCCTCCGCTCCATCCCGTGTTTATCAACCAGACCTTTACCCCGGCCTCGGTCATTTTTTTACTTAACATTTCTGCATAGACCGCAGGGTGCAATGGCATGAAGGGTTCTCCAAAACAGGCAGAAAATGAAGGTACAGGCTCATTGATACCCGCTTCTGTACCCGCTACTTTGGCGGTATATCCTGAAATAAAATGATACGCGGCCTGGCCTGGCGTCAATTTAGAGACAGGGGGCAAAACTCCAAATGCGTCACAAGTCAAAAAAAAGATATTCTTAGGGTTGGAAGCGTAAGAAGGTACCTGGATATTATCGATATGCTCCAAAGGATAACTTACCCTTGTATTTTGTGTTATAGAACTGTCAAAATAATCTACCTCCTTGGTTTCTCCCTTAAAAACTACATTCTCCAACAGGGCCCCGGGTCTAATGGCGCGATAAATATCGGGTTCCTTTTCTTCTGTAAGGTCTATCACTTTGGCATAACAACCCCCTTCAAAGTTGAAAATGGTATTTTCCGAAGTCCAGCCGTGCTCATCATCCCCAATCAGTTTTCTATCTGGATCTGCTGAGAGCGTGGTCTTGCCCGTTCCCGATAGTCCAAAATAAATGGCCGTATCTCCATTTTTGCCCACATTGGCAGAGCAGTGCATGGGCAGAACATTTTTTTCGACCGGTAAAATAAGATTCAAGGCGGTAAAAACTCCTTTTTTCATTTCCCCGGGATATTCGGAACCTCCGACCAGGGCTATCTTACGAGTATAGTTCAGAATAGAGAAGTTTCCAGCAATAATTCCGAATTCCTCCGGATTTGGGGCTTCGTATCCTGGAGCGCAAATCACAAGCCATTGTTCTTCAAAGTTTTTCAGTTCCTTTTCATTAAGACGGATGAACATGTTCTTGATGAAATAGTTGGACCAGGGAAACTCTGTTATAGTCCTTACGTTCATGCGATATCTTGGTTCTGAGCAAACAGCAGCATCCCTCACATAAATCTCTTTCCCAGATAGATATTTTATCACTTCGTTGTAAAGCTTGTCAAAATTCATTGGCGAAATGGCCTTGTTGATACGACCCCACCAAATCTTGTCCTTTGTATAGTCATCCTTTACCAAGAACCGGTCCTTCGGGGAACGACCTGTGAATTTTCCGGTATTGATACTCAATGTTCCGTTTTCTGTCTCTTTGCCCATACCTTTTTCAACTGTGATTTGTTGAAGGATTTCAGCATCTAAGTTCCAATGCGCGGTCACATCCTGTAGACCGTACTTGGTTAAATCATTTGTTTTTTCCATAACTTGACTCATAACTAGTGTTTTAAGATTAAAAGTTCCATATCCAAGGAACGATACATAAGGTTGCGATAAAGAATAGCAGCAGCAAAGGTGCCCCTACTTTCAAATAATCCATAAACCGATACCCTCCCGCGATCATCACCATGGCATTGGTGGTAGTTCCAACAGGAGTTAAAAAAGCAGTTGAGGCACTTACCGCAACACCGATCATAAAAGGTTTGGGCGAAACCCCTAAGGTACTTGATGCCATTATGGCTATTGGGGCCATAAGCACTGCGGTTGCCGAATTATTAATGGTTTGGCTAAACGCCGTGGTCAGCAAAAAAATACCGGCCAAAAGGGCGATGGGGCCAATCTTGCCCAAGGAATTGACCAAGCTCGTAGCCGCTATTTGGGCAAGACCTGTTTTTTGTAGGGCCAGTCCCATAGGAATCATTGCGGCAATCATGACGACGCTGGTCCAACTGATCCCTTTATAGGCTTTTGAAATGGGCACACATCCTGTAAGCATCATGATACCTGCACAGATCAATGCCGCTATTGCACCAGGCAATATCTTTAGGACAAGCAGCAATACCATCAAAATCAGGGTGCCCAAGGCAATATAGCTTCGAGGTGTTAGCATGTCCACATTCTTTGAAAGGGCCTCTGGACTTCCAGAGATCACAAGATTCTCATATACAGATTTTAAGTTTTCAATCTTTTCCCATTGTCCTCTAATAACAAAAGCATCCCCAGCCTCTATTTTCACTTTCCCCTTTAGGGGTTTATTGTCACGTGATGCCGCTAAAAGTTGCACTTCCATTTGGTTCAGGTATTGCCCCAATGCAATGGTCTTGCCCACAAGAACGGACTTAGGAGTAATCATCATTTCGGCCATGCCCACCTCTTGATTTATCAATTCTTTTTTCAGATTGTCCATTTCCGGTGTGAGGGGGATGAGCCCTAAATGAAAGGTTTGCATTAGCCTATCTATGGCTTCTGCCTCTCCTTTTACTGTAATGATATCGTGATAGCGCATTTCCATTTCTGGACTAGGCATTTCTACATAAGGAGGTATTCGCTGAATTGGATTTGGATGCCTTCGTTTGAGGCGCATAAGGGATACTTGGTAAACCTCTTCGAAGTTCCACTCTTTTACGCTTGTACCGATCAAGGGAGACATGGAACGAATCCGAAGGCGATAGAGGTTGTCATCGATACTATAGTTTTCTATCCATTTGTACATCTCTTGGTCCAGGGCAACCGGTTTGTTGCGTGTTCTATGATCAGGTAACAATTCGTATCCCACATATCTAAAATAAAGTATGGAAATAAGCAGCAAGGGCAGACCGATTAGACTGAATTCAAAGAAAGAAAAGCCTTGGAAACCATTTTCTATCAAAGCATTACTTACAATAATGTTGGGTGGGGTCCCCGTGAGCGTAAGCAATCCTCCCGTATTGGAACTAAAAGCAACCGGCATCAGCAACTTTGAAGGCAGTGTGCCCGCGCTCCATGCCGCCGTCACGGTTACCGGCAGTAAAGCGGCTACCGTCCCGGTATTGCTCACAAATCCGGATAACAGGCTTGAACCTAAGGTAATGATGACCAATAAGCGTGGAACGCTCTTTTTGGCCCATTTTACAAAATAGCGCCCTGCCACAGCAGTCCAGCCGGTTCTGGACAAGCCTTCTCCAATAATGAACAAAGCGGCAATCATGATCACAGTAGTATTGCTAAAACCACTAAGGGTTTCCCCTAAATCCAAAATACCTGCCAGATAAAGGGAAATCATCGACATCAACGCTACTACATCTGGGGGGAACTTCCCCCAGACAAATAACAGAATGGTGATACTCAGAATTATGAGCAGTGTATACATGGCCTAAACGATATAAGATCAATCCAGTGCCAACACTGGAATCTCCGAATGAAGGGTCAGTAGTTTCGTCAGACGTCCTTCAGAAGGTGTTCCGGCAACGGAGTGGTTCCTGGGCAATATGGCCAGCACATCAATGTTCTTCGCATTGATGTAATTGAGAATCCCCTGTTCAATATCTTCATTTTTATTGAAGGAATGTTCCATGTAAAAATGTTCCAGATAGTACTCCAACAAATGTTCTGTTCTATCCACCATGGCTTCCTCGGCATAAACCGACTCTTTGTAGATGGTGAGCACGTGAACCTTGGCATCAAATGTCCTTGCGATGGTCAAGAGCATTTGCAGCACTTCCTTATCTTCAATTTCTTCCTTGCCCACTAACAGCGCAATTTGTTTTGGTTGTGCAATTTCACATCCATAGGGCACGGAAAGGACAGGACAATTGGCCTCTAATACCAATTTTGAGGTATGCGTTATGGCCTCGTCCGTAGTTTTATCGCCCATAGTTCCCATAATGATCAAATCTACTTTCTGATTGACCTGTGTTACCAGAATAGTTTCGATCACATTTCCCGATACACTTGAGAACACCGGGGTGTTTTTCGTTTTGACACTGAAAGAACCCAATACTTTCTTAAAGTTTTCATCAAGTTCTTTTTCCTCTTTTTCCGAGGAAGGCAAAACACCGACATACAGGGCGAGGATATCAGTCTCTCTATTGGGGCCCACGAAGTTTATCGCATACTCCAAAGCATTTAAAGAAGCCTCGGAGAAATCAAACGGAATCAAGATTTTTTGAATTGTGCTCATACCTGTAAATTTTAATTGATTCAATATTCACTTCAAAAGTAGAACCGGACTTTTACCTAAAATATGACAGAAATCAGCTTTGGTAATGCATTACATCCGAAGTGGATTTATTACATGATGTTCTTACTTGGACAATCATTTTTTTTCGGTTGATATTTAGCTACCTTTAAACATCAACAATTTGGACTGATAAATCAATGGATGTCGTTATAGGAATCGATATTGGAGGGACCAAAACAAAAATCGGTTTGGTCAACAGCACCGGGGAATGCCTTGAAAAGACCTTTTTTCGAACCAAAGAATACCCGGATTTGGATGCCTATCAGGATAAGCTGGTAGATAGTGCCATTTAGCTGATTGAAGAAACTGCGAAGCCACTAAATATTCTGGGCTGCGGAATTGGAGCACCAAACGCTTCCAGCAAAAACGGCACCATTGAAAACGCCAGTAACCTGCTATGGAAAGGTAGTGTCCCTTTTCTCGAAAAGCTTGGTAAAAAAATGCCCATGCCCATGCGCATCATGAACGATGCCAGTGCGGCCGCACTGGGCGAAATGCTTTTTGGCAGCGCGAAAAAAATGACGGACTTCATCGCCATTACCTTAGGTACGGGTTTTGGAGCGGGCATTGTTGCCAATGGTCACCTGATTGACGGCTTCGATGGTTTTGCTGGGGAGCTGGGCCATGTAGACATGACCATGGGGGACGGCCGTTTGACGGGACTTGGCGTAAAGGGCGGACTCGAGGCCTACGTATCCGCAACAGGACTCAAAAGGACGATTTTGCACATGCAGAGCAAGTATCTTGTGGATAGCCGGTTCAGGAGTATTGCTTATAACGATCTGCACGGAGAGGATATTACAAAAGCTGCCGAAGAAGGCGACGAAATTGCGTTAATGGCTTTTGACTATACCGCCAAAATTATGGCGCAGGCCTTGGCCAACTTTACGGCATTTACACAACCCGAAGCCTTTATACTTATGGGTGGGCTTACCAATAGTGGGAAATGGATCATGGAACCCTTGGAACGGTATTTCAACGAGTTCTTGCTAGAGGTATATAAGGGAAAAGTAAAACTGATGCATTCCGGAATGCAGGGCAAAACAGCAGCCATATGTGGGGCCGCTGCCTTGATATGGGAAAATCAAAGGAATTGATTATCATCTACCTATTTTTAAAAAAAAGCGTGTAAGGATTACCTGATCGTTATCATATTTTTTTTGGTATGGCGTCTCTAAATTTATGTTCATTAAATAGGAAACGTCATGAAACCAAAAAAAAATCCCAACGCAGAAATTGGCAGAAATAGTAGTCTCTATTTCATGATAGGCCTTACCGCTGTATTATTTGTCACCTGGCAATCCCTGGAAGTAAAAATATACGAGAAAGAATCAGAAGTTTTGGACGTTGTCGAAGTAGTGGACGACCTTGATGAGGAGGTACCAATCACCCAAAATGTAATGACCACTCCACCTCCGCCGCCACCTTCAGCTCCCGATGTCATCGAAATTGTGGAAGATATTGAAGACGTGGAAGAAACTGTGATAGAAAGTACCGAGAGCAGTCAGGACCTTTACATAGAGGACGCCATTATAAAAATCAACGATGTAGTCGTAGAAGAAGAGGAGGAAGATATTTCAGTTCCTTTTGCGATTATAGAAAATGCTCCGGTTTTTCCAGGATGTGATAGCTGTCCTACGGAAGAAGAGCGTAGAGCCTGTTTTAACCAAAAGATTCAAGAACATATTGTCAAAAACCTGAATTATCCCCCTGCGGCGCTTGAAATGCGCATAACGGGTCGTGTATTCGTACAGTTTGACATTGATTCCAAAGGGAGAGTGGCCAATATACAACGTAGGGGACCCGATAGATTGTTGGAGAATGAGGCCGAGCGTATTATCGCCGCCTTACCTAAAATGAAACCTGGAATGCAAAGGGGGAAAGCAGCTAAAATTAGTTACGCCATCCCCATCAATTTCAAAATTCAATAGTCCAAAACCTGTTCCTGGACACCCAACTGACATTTGTCATGCTTTCCTTCTGAAAGCAAGTATACCTTAGCGCCATAAATCAAAAACATGTGCAATCTTATCCAAAAATACAATGTCCCCGGTCCAAGATATACAAGTTACCCCACCGTGCCATACTGGAATTTGGAGGGTTTTTCGGGCAGACTTTGGAAATCCACTGTAAACCGGGTGTTCCATGAAAAAAAGGAAGAGGGCATCAGTGTTTACGTACACCTCCCCTTTTGTGAGCGCATGTGTACCTTCTGTGGCTGTCATAAGCGAATTACCAAAAGGCATGATGTGGAACTCCCATATATCAAATCCGTATTGAAAGAGTGGCAGATGTATGTGAAACTTTTAGGGGAAAAACCGAAAATCAAGGAACTGCATCTCGGTGGCGGTACCCCCACATTTTTTTCTCCAGAAAATCTTAGCTTTTTGGTGACTGGCATTTTGCAAAATGCGAGCATCACCACAAATCCGGAGTTCAGTTTTGAAGGACATCCCAACAATACAACAAAGGAACATTTGAAAGCGCTTTTTAATGTAGGCTTCAAAAGAGTTTGTTTTGGCGTTCAAGATTACAAAGCAACCGATCAAAAAGCCATTAATAGAAATCAAACTTTTGCACATGTAAAACAGGTAACGGAATGGGCACGGGAAATTGGTTACACTTCCGTAGGGCATGATATTATTTACGGACTCCCGTTTCAACAACTGCGTGATGTGGAGCATACTGTTTTAATGACCCAAGCACTACGTCCAGATCGCATTGCTTTCTACAGCTATGCCCATGTCCCTTGGATCAAGGGAAATGGGCAACGGGGCTATCGGGATGAAGATATCCCTTCAGGAAGTGAAAAAAGGACCCAATACGGAACAGGCAAAAAAATGCTTGAAGGTTTCAACTATAAAAATGTGGGGATGGATCATTTTGCACTTCCCAACGATACCTTATACCGGGCTTTGGTCCAAGGGAAACTCCATCGGAATTTTATGGGATATACTCCCTCTAGCACCAGATTGCTGATTGGTCTAGGTGCTTCCAGTATCAGTGACAGTTGGTATGGTTTTGCCCAAAATGTAAAAAATTTAGAGGAGTACCAAAATTTGACAGCAAACGACATACTCCCCATTTTTAGGGGACATATCCTGACCCAAGAGGACAAACTGATTCGAAAGCACATCCTTGAACTTATGTGCCAGTTTGAAACCATTCTCAACCCGAAAACCAAAAAGTTGGGGGCTTTCCAACACATCAAAGAAAATCTTATTGAAATGGAATCAGATGGATTGATACTATGTGAAGGGGACCATTTGAAAGTCACATCAAAAGGAAAACCCTATATCAGGAATATCTGTATGTCATTCGATTTGAAACTTTATCGCAAAAAACCGGAAACACCTCTGTTTTCGATGACCGTTTAACCTAAAAACCATTAAAATGAAAGGTATTATCGTCCCAGTAGATTTTTCAGAACAATCCGAATATGCACTGAAAGTAGCGGTTTCCATCGCTAAAAAACATGAGTCAGAACTCTATGTACTCCATATGTTGGAGCTTTCTCCCTCCATTATGAACGAGTCGGGCTACATTGCGCAAGAACAAGTGGTCCATCTCATAAAAATCGGCGAAAAACGCTTCAACGATTTTTTGGACAAACCCTATTTGAAGGGTGTGAAAGTGACCCCTATTATAAAACATTATAAGGTGTTCCACGAAGTCAACGATATAGCGGAAAAACACAATGTGGATTTAATTGTAATGGGGTCGCACGGCACCGACGGCCTAAAGGAGATTTTCATTGGTTCTAACACGGAGCGCGTGGTACGGAGTTCCGAAATTCCAGTCTTGGTGGTCAAAGGAGACGTACAGAAGTTTGAGCTCAACTGTTTTGTTTTCGCCTGTGACTACAAACCTGAAAACCTACCCGCCCTAAAAAAAGCAAAGGAAATCGCAGAATCTTTCGGGGCTGAGCTTCAGTTGGTGTATATCAATACTCCTGGTGATGAATTCTTAAGTACGGAGGATGCCTACAACCGTATCTCCAAATTTCTGAACATCGCCAAATTAGGAGTAGAAGTGGACATCTATAACGATTATTCCGTAGAAAAGGGAATTTTGAATTTTTGTGAAACCGTTGGTGCCGATCTAATCGGTATACCTACCCACGGAAGAAAAGGACTCACACATTTCTTTATGGGAAGTATTGGGGAAGATGTGGCCAACCACTCTAATATCCCTGTGATCACTTTTAAAATTTAAAGGTTGGACTTTTTTGGTTGGTTCGTTTATTATTTAATTAGTAGTTCAACAGGAAAGGGAGGCCAGCTGGCCTCCCTTTTACTTTTATGATGCGCTGTATCATATTCCATTAAAACGTTTGAAAGCTGCCTCCTCCAGTTCTTGTCTAAAATCTGGATGAGCTATTGAAATAAGGGCTTCAGACCGTTGTTTTAGATTTTTCCCATATAAATTCACCACCCCATATTCTGTCGCGACATAGTGTACGTGCGCACGGGTAGTAGTAACGCCGGCACCTTCTTTCAAGTAGGGGACTATCTTAGAAACCCCTTTATGCGTGGCCGCAGGCATCGCGAAAATGGGTTTGCCTCCTTTGGATAAAGATGCGCCCCGTATAAAATCCATTTGCCCACCAACACCAGAAAACTGCCGGCTTCCTATAGTATCCGCACAAATCTGACCGGTCAAATCAATCTCAATAGCGCTATTTATTGCAGTTACTTTAGGGTTTTTTCGAATCTTGGCCGTATCGTTGGTATAGGCCGCTTCCCTAAAATCGCAAACAGGGTTATCATCAATAAAATCATAAAGCTTACGCGAACCTACGGCAAAACAACTTACGATTTTTCCCTGTTTCACTGCTTTCTCCTCCCCAGTAATAACGCCACTTTCAATTAAGGGCAAAACCCCATCGGAAAACATCTCGGTATGGATACCCAATCTTTTGTGGTTGCCTAAATTGGAAAGAACGGCATTGGGGATATTACCGATTCCCATTTGTAGGGTCGCCCCATCTTCAATAAGGGAGGCCACATGTTCACCAATTTTATGTTCAATATCGGAAATGGGCATAGGTTCATGCTCATGGATAGGTCGATTTACCTCCACTGCAAAGTCAATCTGATCTATGTGGATTATTCCATCCCCATGGGACCTAGGCACTTGCGGATTAATCTGCGCCACCACTTTTTTGGCCATTTCTATAGCGGGAAGTGCCACATCTACCGAAACCCCTAGGGAGCAATACCCATGTTTGTCCGGGGGAGATACCTGTATGAAAGCAACATCCAAAGGCAGAATGCCCCTTCGAAACAATAGGTGTATCTCGCTCAAAAAAATAGGTACATAATCGCCTCTAAGCTCATTGACGAACTTTCGAACATTTCCACCTACAAAAAGACTGTTCAATCGAAAACTATCGTTGTAGGGTTTTTGGGTATAACGGGCATTTCCTTCCGTGTGAATTGAGACAATTTCAACATTTTCCAGTGCTTTGTGACGCTCGCAAAGGGCATCTATAAGTTCATTGGGGGTCATGGCCGCCCCCTGAAAAAAAATACGGTCCCCGGATTTTACGCCTTGGACCGCCTCTTCTGCAGACGTGATTTTCATAAATATGTTTTAGGGTTGATGACACTCGATACGGGTTGTGGCTACAGTATGTTCTACGATTTTTGGGGATAAATAAGGTATTCCCAACCCCAAGCCTCTCAGTATAAACAGTAGCCCTACCATTATCACAAAAATAGGGATGGCTTTCTTAACTTTCAATCGAATTGGTCCACGAAACCATTTGGATGAGAATACGACCATTGTCATCAACGGGATGGTACCCGCACCAAATAGAACCATATACAGACCTGACTTAAGTTCCGAACCCATAGCAATCGCCCCTAAGGTAGCCATGTACACGAGACCGCAAGGTAAAAAACCATTTAAAAAACCTATTGTTAAGAATGTGTCAGGTGATTTCTTCTTTAATTCAGAACCTAGCTTGGATTGTATCTTATTGATAATGCGATATACAGGCGCTACGAGTCGATTCCCTCTTGAGCGACCTAAGGGCAAGAGCACCAAAATGATCATGGCCCCACCTATCAGTATGGAAAGCTTCTGCTGAATTCCAAATAGCGCCAAAGACTTTCCCAAAAAACCGAACAAAAGACCAATAATACCGTAGGCCAATAGGCGTCCCAAATGATATAAAGAAAGCTGGACCATTTTACGGGCGAGGTTATGCTTTTCCAATGGCAACAAAAAGGCAATCGGTCCGCACATCCCCAAACAATGGAGACTTCCTAAAAATCCAAAGACTATGGCTGAAAACAAAAGCATCTAATAGTTGAGTTTTTCCTTATGTAAAAAAATATGGTCTTCATAGTTCCAGGAAACGGTAATGTCCCAGCGACCGTCCAGCAAGCGATTGTCAGGTATGAGCAAATGTGTATTGGACAAACTTATGGGAAAGTCGAAATCCAAATGCTTGTTAGACGGTCTGTACAGGGACACTTTACCTGTAATTTTTTTGAAATCAAACTGTGCGGGAAAAACAATGGCAATCCCGGCATCGGTTTTTTTAATTTTAAGTTCAGCTTCTTTCGATATGGCGGAGTTGGCCGCATCAATTTCTTTTTGATACGCCAACTCACGTTTGTAATAATCACCGGTTACTAGATCATGGTTTGCACTGTTGTCCATGCTCATTCTGACCACGAAGTATAAAATGAAGGCGATAAATGCGATAAACGCGATAACGATTCCTGTTCCCCAATTAATTCTCATATCCTACTTTTTTAATTATAACTTCTTGGTGCCAAAAACTGGGTGTTGGTAGTTTCGATGAGCTCATCTCCGCTGTACACACCAATTTTCAATCGGTTTTTATCACCGCTCAGTGCTGCATTATTGATTTCGATGAACAAAGTACCTTCTGCCAATTCTTCGGCAGGTACTTGAAAAGCTTCTTTGGATACCATCTTGATGGTGCCTTTATGGGAAAGCAACTTAAAACTGACATCCTCGATATTCCTGGTGGTCTTATTGATCATCTTGTAGGTGTATACATTGCTGATGATGTTATCCGCTTTTCGCTCATACAATTGACCGGGCAACCTAAGAATATTGGCCTCTATTTCGTTCCGAAGAAAGAGCATCCCGATCAAGACCCCGATCAGAATAACCAACACGCCCGTATATCCTTTTAAACGGGGTGTAAACTTGAATTTTTCCTTTTTGGTGATCTCCGCTTCACTTGCGTATCGAATAAGACCTCTCGGTTTGTTGATTCGGTCCATAATATGATCGCACTCATCAATACAAGCGGTACAATTGACACATTCTAACTGCGTGCCGTTTCTAATATCGATTCCCGTGGGACATACGTGTACACATTGGAAACAGTCAATACAATCCCCAAAGCCCAGCGCATCCCTATCTTCATTTTTTCTATATTTTTTACGGCCCCTTTCAGACTCACCGCGCTTATGGTCGTAGGCCACCACTACGGATTTATCGTCCAAGAGCACTCCTTGTAATCTACCATAAGGACAAGCAATGATGCAAACCTGTTCCCGAAACCAGGCAAATACAAAGTAGAACACTCCCGTAAATATCAGAAGAGGAACAATGGTGCCCAAATGGTCCAGAGGTCCGTCTATTACGTATTGGATGAGATTATCACTACCGATAAGATAGGCTAGAAAAATATTGGCTATAAAAAAGGATATCATAAAAAAGACACTCCACTTCAAAATCCTTTTTCGAATTTTTTTCCCATTCCAGGGTGATTTGTCCAAGCGCATCTGAGCACCCCTATCACCATCAATCCAATATTCGATCCTGCGGAATACCATCTCCATAAAAATCGTTTGGGGACACATCCATCCACAGAAAATTCTTCCGTAGGCAACTGTGAACAGCGCCACAAAGATCACTCCCGCGATCATGGAGATGACCACCAAATGAAAATCTTGCGGCCAAAAAGGAAAACCAAAAATATTGAAGCGCCTCTCCAATACGTTGAACATGAGAAATTGATGGCCATTAACGCTAATGAACGGCGCGGCAAAAAGAAAAAACAAGAGGGAGTAACTTACATATTTGCGATACTCAAAATAGCTACCACTTGGTTTTTTGGGATAAATCCAAGCTCGCTTTCCCTCCTCTGATATCGTTCCTATGGAATCCCTAAAGTTCTCTTCCATTTTTCAAATTCTTTCCCTAGCGCTTTTTGGGCACTGGCTTTTTCAACCTCGTTCGCTCAGTCCATGCTTACTGCTGTGGAATCTGTAACCTGACCTTGTATTTCTTCGGACGGTGCGTCCGGATCGACCCATATTTCACCCTCGGGCGCTTTTGGGTTAGCGGGGGCCGTGCCCCCTAAGGTCAATATGTAACTGGCCACCTGCGCCATTTCCACAGGTTTTAAGCTCTGCTTCCAGGCCACCATTCCCTTACCGTCCCTACCCCCTTCCGAAATCGTGTTGAAGACATTTTTGATACCTCCGCCCAAAATCCAGTATTCATCGGTAAGATTGGGGCCGATGCCCCCGCCACCGTCGGCCATGTGACAGGCCACACAATTGGTGGTGAATATTTTCTGACCGGTACTTAAATCAGATGCATCTGCCAAAAACTCCACGGTGTTTACATCGACCAAATTCTTGGCAGTCTTTTTGTACTCCTCTATGGCAATTTTGGCAGCAGCTACCTCTTGTTCATATTCCAGTTCTTGATCATAAGCTCCAGCAATGTGGAATCGCACCAAGTAAATCGCGCCAAAAATGATGGTCACATAGAACATGTAGACCCACCAAGGTGGAAGTACATTGTCCAGTTCCCGAATCCCATCGTAATTATGATCAAGGATGATTTCACCCTCTCTTTCAATAGCACGGCTACGGGTCATTTTTTGATAGAGTTGTTTCGCCCAGGTCCATTCCCGTTTTTTATTTTTTGCCATGAGATAACGTTCCTTCGCTTCTTCCGATAGGGTCTGGAACATTACATTTTCGATGGATGATAAAATGAGTTCTATGGCTATGAGAATCATCAAAACCATCAACATAAAAAATTGGGTGATGGGATAAGCGATAATAGCGGGCATATCGCCAGAATCGATGAAGTATTCCATCAGTCCAAAAATCAGGAAGAATACTACCGGAATGCGAATCCACCAAGGTGTCCTTGTGCTCATAGTTTTAGGGTTTGTTGTTTTTATCGTTATCCAACGGCAGTTCGCCCATTTCTTTGATGTGTTCTTTGGAGGCAGTGGCCACCCACCAAAACAACAGGACGAAAAAGATGAAAAAAATTAGAAGGGATACCATGGGGTAATTGGCAATTCCCTCGATACTGTCCATATGGTATTTTACATATTTCAACATAGTTATCTGTTTTCTGAGAGTAACTCTTCGGTCTCCTTTATTTTTATGTCTGTGCCCAATCGTTGCAAATAGGCGATCAAGGCGACTACTTCACGATCTCTCATTTCTATAAAATCTTCTCCATTTTCTTTGGCATATTTCTTATCAGCTTCATAAGTTCTCACGAATTCAGGGTCTGAATACAAGTTTTTTTCAATTTGTAAAGCTTGTTCTGCCATGGATTCTTTCGCCCCTGCTATATCTTCTTCAGAATAGGGTACGCCCAATTTTACCATGGCTTTCATTTTATCCTGTACTGCGCCGCGATCGTGTTCATTCCTGACCAACCATTGGTATGCGGGCATTATCGATCCTGCTGATGTACTTTGTGGATCGTACATGTGGTTCAAGTGCCAATTATCCGAGTACTTTCCCCCAACTCGAAGTAAATCGGGACCTGTTCGTTTACTGCCCCAAAGAAAAGGATGGTCGTAAACAAATTCACCTGCTTTGGCATATTCGCCATAGCGTTCCACCTCACTTCTAAATGGACGTATCATCTGCGAGTGGCATCCTACACAACCTTCCCTTATGTATAGATCTCGACCTTCCAATTCCAGTGGGGTATAGGGTTTGACACTTGTGATTGTGGGAATATTGGATTTTACCAAGATAGTGGGCACGATTTGGATGATGCCACCTATCAAAATGGCAATAGTGGCAAGAACTGTAAGCTGTACGGGCTTTCTTTCCTACCAGTTGTGAAAGTTTTCTCCGTCCAGTCTTCTTTTGGTAACGCGGGTGTGAGGTGCTGCTTCAGCCAACTCATCCTCTACGCTGCTTCCTTTTCTAATTGTCACCACCACATTGTACACCATGATGAGCATACCGAGAATATAGAGACTACCACCAATTGCACGCATCCAATACATGGGAATTATCTGGGAAACTGTCTCCAAAAAGTTACCGTAGACCAGACTTCCATCTGGATTGAATTCCTTCCACATAAGCGCTTGGGTAAAGCCAGCTACGTACATAGGCAAGGCGTACAATACTATTCCCAAAGTCCCTATCCAAAAATGAAAATTGGCCAAGCCTTTGGAGTACAAAGTGGTTTTGAACATTTTTGGCACCAGCAAGTAAATCATCCCAAAGGTGAGAAAACCGTTCCTAGCCAGCGCACCTACGTGCTCATGGGCGATGATCCAATCGCTAAAATGCGCTATGGCGTGGACATTCTTAAGCGAAAGCATGGGGCCTTCAAAGGTGGCCATACCGTAACCCGTAATAGCCACTACCATAAACTTTAAGGTAGCATCGCTTCTGACTTTATCCCATACTCCCCTAAGCGTCAAAAGCCCGTTTATCATACCTCCCCAGGATGGTGCTATCAACATCACCGAAAACACAACTCCCAAGTTTTGGGCCCAGTCAGGCAAAGCAGAATACAACAAGTGATGTGGGCCCGCCCAGATGTAGATGAATATCAAGGACCAAAAGTGTACAATGGAAAGCCGATAAGAGTAAACAGGCCTATTGGCGGCTTTAGGAACAAAATAGTACATTAACCCGAGGAAGGGCGTTGTCAAGAAAAAAGCGACGGCATTGTGACCGTACCACCACTGTACCAAAGCATCCTGAACGCCTGCGTAGACGGAATAGCTCTTCAAAGCCCCAACCGGAAGTTCCAAACTATTGAAAATGTGAAGTACGGCGACCGTAACGAAGGTGGCCAGATAAAACCAAACTGCTACGTATAAATGGCGTTGTCTACGTTTCAAGATGGTACCTATCATATTCCATCCAAAGACAACCCATACCACCGCTATGGCCAAATCGATAGGCCACTCCAGTTCTGCATATTCCTTGGATGTGGTATAACCTAAAGGAAGGGTGAGGGCCGCTGCCACGATAATCAACTGCCAACCCCAAAAATTAATGCTGCTGAGTGCATCACTGAACATTCTGGTCTTCAGCAGTCTTTGCAGGGAATAATAAACCCCTGCAAAAATAGCGTTCCCTACAAAGGCAAAAATTACCGCATTGGTGTGCAACGGACGTAAACGTCCAAAACTCAACCAAGAAATACCATCGGTAATATTGGGGAATAAAAACATAAAGGCCAAAAGAAGGCCCACCAACATACCTACAACGCCCCAGAGCATAGTAGCGTACAAAAACTTTTGAACGATCTTGTTATCGTACCGAAACTGTTCTATTTCCATGTTTATTGATTAGTATCTTTATTTTGATTTTCTCCTTCAGTTTTCACCTTGGTGTTTTCTTTTCCCGGTGGTACCAGTTCATCCTCAAAAAGCATGCGTACAGAAGGGGTGTACGCATCATCGTACTGACCTGCTCTTACCGATCGGATAAAGGCCATAAAGAATACTACCGCAACGGATATACTTATCGTCAGCAACACATAAATCACACTCATACCTACCATAATTTGCTGTAAAACTAGCCTTCGGTCCTATCAGAAAGAATGACATTTGTCAGACTTTGTTATTTAGATTTCTTCCAAATAAGTTGGTGGCCAGTGTAGTAAATGCCACAACACTTATGGAACTTAATGGCATTAAAATAGCAGCTATCACGGGTTGAAGTTGCCCTGTAACCGCGAAATAAAGACCGACCAGGTTGTAGCACAAGGACAAAAGAAAACTCAACTTGATTATCTTTATGGACTTTTGGGACAATTCCACAAACAAAGGCAATCGCACCAGGGCCTTTGCATCCAGAATGGCATCACAGGCGGGAGAAAATACATTGATATTCTCAGATACCGCAATACCCACATCACTTTGGGCGAGGGCGCCAGCATCGTTCAATCCGTCACCTACCATTAAAACCTCATGTGTTTTCTGTAATTCTTTGATAAAGAAGAGTTTGTCCTGAGGTTTTTGGCCAAAGGCAATTTTGGCATGGACTGGCAATATTTTCTGGAGTCTTATCCTTTCTCCGTCAGTATCACCGGACAAAATTCCCAGTTCCATTCTTTTTTGCAACTCTTTGAACAAATGGGCAACCCCCTCCCGATATCGATTTTTGAAGACGAATTTTCCCTTTATCTCTTCATCTGAGCTGATGTAAACCGCGGTGTTCAAGGTTTGCCCTAGAGGCTCATGTCCCACGTAGGATGCGGAACCTACCTTGATGGTGTGCTTCGCGGACTTGGCTTCCAAACCTTTCCCTTCATATTCGTGGAATTCATCCAAAGTAACAATGTCGTTGGACTTCAAAATGGAATATAAAGAGCGACTAAGCGGATGGCTTGAGGCCCGCAAAGTGGTGGCCAGCATATTTTTTTCTGCCTTGGTCAATTCCAGGCCTTCATAATGCACCACATCTTCGTCCATGGTGGTAATTGTTCCGGTCTTATCAAAAATGGCCATATTGATTTTCGCCAAACGTTCGATGACATTTGTATTTTTTAAGTAGAATCCACATTTCCCAAAAATGCGCAGCATATTTCCCAGCGTAAAAGGGGCGGCCAAGGCTATGGCGCAGGGGCAGGCTATGATGAGCACCGCTGTAAAAACGTTCAAGGCTTTGGCGGCATCGAATACCAACCAATACATAGAAGCTGAAATGGCTATTGTGAGCACGATGAGCGTGAAACGTCTTCCAATGCTGTCAGTAAGGGTTTGAAAAGCGGTTGTCTTGTCTTTCGAGAAAATGGAATTGCCCCATAATTGGGTCAGATAACTTTGTGAAACGGATTTGAGCACCTCAACTTCCAAAACTCCGGATAGTTGTTTGCCGCCTGCAAACAGTTTTTCACCTACCTGTTTAACGACCGGTCTTGATTCGCCCGTAACAAAACTGTAGTCAATTTTTGCGTCACCTTTCAATAAGGTACAATCTACAGGCAGAATCTCTTGGTTTCTTATCAGCAAACGGTCGCCTCGATTTACGTTATGGATTTGGATGTTTTCTTCAGTATTTTCTTCGGCTATCCGGGTCACCGCAATGGGAAAGTAGGACTTGTAGTCCCTTTCGAAAGATAGAAAAGCATAGGTTTTCTGCTGGAAAAACTTGCCCAGTAACAGAAAAAATACCAATCCCGTGAGACTATCAAAAAAACCAGAGCCCAAATCCAAGACAATATCGACGGTACTTCTTAGAAAGAGTACCAAAATACCTAAGGCTATGGGGACATCGATGTTCAATATTTTTGAACGTAAACCCCTGATAGCGGATTTAAAATAGTCTTGGGCGGCATAAAAAACCACGGGCAAGGAAAAAGCGAACATCACCCATCTAAACACCACTTTGTACTGTTCCAACCAAAACTCCCCTGACTCAAAATACTCAGGGAATGAAAGGAGCATTACATTTCCAAAGGCAAACCCGGCCACGCCCAATTTGTACAAAAGGGACCTATCTGTTTTTTTGATGTCTTTGGAATAATCGTCCAGAGCGAGGTAGGGTTCGTAGCCAATGCTTGCCAACAGAAGCGCCAAAGCCTTTAACGAAAATCCAGAAGTCCTAAAAGTGACTCGTACGGTTTTAGCCGGAAAGTTCACTTGAGACACCGAAATGGCCGGATGCAGTTTATTGAGATTTTCCAAAAGCCAGATACATGAGCTACAGTGAATGTTGGGGATGTTCAGATTTATGACTTGGATACCTTCTTCGTCGAATTCGGTCAGCTGCGAAACAATTTCGGCATTGTCCAGGAAATCGTATTTGTGCTTTACTGTATTGGGTGTAAAACCTGCCTTGGCTTCCAGTTCATAAAAGTGTGAAAGTCCATTGGTCGAAAAGATTTCATAAACGGTCTTACAACCATGGCAACAAAAATCCTTGTCATCGAAGTGGACGGATTGGTTACCACAGGAATCCCCACAATGATAGCACCTTTTGTCCAACATACACTTTCTGCTTTAACCTATGGCAAAAGTGATTTATCCTTACCAAGGAAAACATGATTTATGTCAGCTTTTTAAGAATGGCCCCATAATATCTTTGCTGTATGGGAAACTGCACCAAAATAAAAAACAAACAACTGAAGGATTTTGTATCCCTACCTAGGGAAGCCCAAGAACGACTTATTTCAACATCAGAATCCATTAAACTTCCCAAGGGCAGTCTTATTTTTGAGGAAAGCCAACCTTTGGATAAACTGTTCTGTATAAAAAAGTGAGCTTGTAAGTACAGTAAAATAGATAATACGGGGCAAGAGCACATCCTACGCTTTCTGGGTGAAGGAGAGGTCATGGGCAAAAGAGCCATGGTGACCAATTGCGCGGCAAGGGTAAGTGCCACAGCCCTTACAGAAACCGAACTTTGCTGTTTGGAAAAAATGGAAATCCAAAAAAACCTTGAGGAAAACCCAAAATTTTGTCAGGACTTTCTGGATTCATTAATTGAGGACGCCGATATTAATGAAACCACTCGAATGATATTTTATTCGCATAAAAGCATCAAACAGCGATTGGCCCAACTTCTCTTGTATTTGTTGCACAAGTTTGGGTGCTGCGAAGTAGGCAGACTTAACGTAAAATTAAAACGTGAGGATATGGCTACCGTACTGGGCACCTCACCGGAATATATCATCAATTTGCTCAAGAAATTCAAGAACTTAAAGCTAATTGATACCCAGAAGAGTGAGTTGTACATTTTATCAAGGTCAGGTTTGGAAATATTGGCAGCGTAATTCCTGAAAAATTACAGGTTTTATCTGTCCAAGAAGTCGTAATTTTAAGTGTCAGGTAAATTGAAATTATGGAGAATAGCAGGTGTGAAAATTGTATCATCAGGCAGTTTAACTCCCTACGTGCCATGAGCAGGGAAGAACTCAAAAAAGTATCGGATTCAAAGACGACCAAAAAGCTTAAAAAGGGAGATCCACTTTTCGAGGAAGGCGAAAAGTTGAACGGGGTCTTTTGTGTCCGAAATGGCGTTTCCAAACTCTCTAAGTTGAGCGCCAATGGAAAGGACCAAATTGTAAAACTGGCCACCAAAGGTGAGGTCATAGGACAGCGTTCTGTTATTGCAGAGGAAAGTGCAAACCTATCCGCCATCGCCGTTTCCGATATGGAAGTCTGTTTTATTCCCAAGGAAAGTATAAATACCACCTTACAAAGCAATCCTAATTTTACACTGGAAGTTTTACGGCACATGGCGCATGACCTGAAAGAAGCGGATGACGTTATTGTAAATATGTCCCAAAAAACAGTAAAACAGCGCGTTGCCGAAGCATTCATTTACTTAAAAAACAATTTTGGATTGGACGAGGATGGCTTTCTTGCATTGACCTTGTCACGAGAGGATATTTCCAATGTGGTAGGTACGGCAACAGAATCGGCCATACGTATCATATCCGAGTTCAAAAAGAAGGGACTTATCCATACTTCAGGTAAAAAGATAGGCATCAAAAACGAAAAAAAGCTTCAAGAACTGGTAAATGGATTCTAATTCCAGAAGATGACAAATATCATAGTCAGGGGATGATCACCATGCTACTTTTACATTGTTTTTAGTAATGGAACAATGCAAAAGATTCTCATCCCAACAGATTTTTCTGAAAATGCATGGAATGCTATTTCATACGCCATGCATCTGTTCAGCAACCGAAAGTGTACCTTTTATTTCTTAAACACCTACACTCCCGTAATTCCAAGCAGCAGATTTATGGCCAATATGGTAGATGGTGTCCGCATTGTTGATGCCGTTCGCGACGCCTCGGAAAAGGGCTTAAAAAATACAGTTGGCCGCGTGGAAAAAGAATTTAACAACTCCAACCATAGTTTTGAAACCATATCATCTTTTAACCTCTTGGTGGAAGAAGTGAAAGATATTGTGGAAGAACTTGGAATCCATCTCGTGATAACGGGAACCAAGGGGGCCTCTGGTATCGACGAGGTATTCATGGGCAGCAATACGGTCCGTATTATAAAGAACACCAAAAGGTGCCCTGTTTTGGCCATTCCCCAACATTTTGATTTCATGGCTCCCTCAGAGATTGCCTTTGCCACGGATTTTAACCGATTTTACAGCAGTTCTGAATTAAAACCACTGTTAGAACTGGCACAGATGTTCCATGCCACAATACGCATCGTTCATGTTCAATATAAGTTGAAGGCCCTTTCGGAACTCCAGCAATTTAACCTAAACATGCTCCGTCGATATATGAGGGATACCGAACATTATGTGCATACCGTATCTGAGTTGAGTTCTGTATCGCACACTTTGGAAATTTTTTCTGAGGAATTGGATATCCACTTGCTGGCCATGCTCAATTATCAGCACAGTTACATGGAAAAAATGACCCGTGAGCCCATCGTAAAACGAACGGCGTTCCATACCCAAATACCTTTGTTAGTGATTCCAGAACTAGGCATGAACGGCACAGCTTCTCCGGTGGAAGAAGAGCGCGCTATCTATAATTAGGGATTTCGAAAGGCTTTCCAATGGTTCGTACAAGTTGCTTTTTTATCTTTATAAAAAGTAATTTTGCTTCGGATGGATAGACAAAAACTTATCGATTGCCATGAACGAATAAAGCCTTACATCCACAATACCCCAGTACTCACCTCCCGACTCTTAAATGAAATGATAGGCGCAAGGCTTTTCTTTAAGTGTGAAAATTTTCAACGTATGGGCGCCTTCAAAATGAGAGGAGCTGCCAATGCCATTCTCCAGCTATCCGATGAAGCTCGGAAAAACGGAGTGGTCACCCATTCGTCCGGCAACTTTGCACAAGCCCTCTCTTTGGCCGCCCAAAGTTTAGGGGTCCCCGCCTACATCGTCATGCCTTCCAGCGCACCTGAGGTCAAAAAAGAAGCGGTAAAAGGATATGGCGGTAAGGTTGTGGAATGCGAACCTACTTTGGAGGCACGGGAACATACCTCAGAACAAATTAAACAAGAAAAAGGGGCCACTTTTTTACACCCCTCCAATGATGACGAAGTAATTTTAGGTCAGGGGACCGCCTGTAAGGAACTATTGGAATCTCATCCTGAAATTCAAACGGTCTTTGCACCTGTGGGAGGTGGTGGTCTTATCGCCGGCAGTGCATTGGCCGCCCATTATTTTGGAAAAGACTGCGATGTGATCGGTGGGGAACCGTTTGCAGTGGATGATGCCTATCGTTCGTTAAAAAGTGGTAAAATAGAAACTAATATTGACACCAACACTATTGCGGATGGCCTGAAAACCCAGTTAGGTGACAAAAACTTTCCCATAATCCAAAAGCACGTAAAACAAATCATCCGGGTAACCGAAGATGAAATTGTAGAGGCTATGCGACTTATTTGGGAACGGCTTAAAATTGTTTGCGAACCTTCTTGCGCAGTAGCTTTCGCCGCCGTAAAAAAGGAAAAGGGCCAATTCGCCGACCAAAACGTGGGCGTTATTATTTCGGGCGGTAATGTGGATTTGGAAAAATTACCTTTTTAAAGGTTTCCATAGTTTAAGGGCATCCTTTCAAACGATATCCAAAAAACGGAGTAAATCAAAAACTTTCCTAAATCAATCCTATCCTATAATAAATAATTTTTTATTCCATCACCTGCCACCTATTTCAGCTTTGATTGGTAAAAGTTTCTAGACCTAGCCGCATTTCAAATTGATTGTTAGTGGAATGGGATGATACCAGAAATCTTCGGAACTCGCTGCGCGTTTTTCAAGACTTGATACCGGAATTAGGTGGGATCCCTTTAAAAACGCTCTTCCGTAGCACTTAGCGTAAAGGTCAACTACAAAAGAAATAAGTGCAAAATAAAGAGGCCCGTTTCAATCAGTCACAGTTATTCTCCACACTGAACATATCCGCTGCGTTAATAGCCGATTGTCTGGTGAATAAATCACTTTCAAAAAGTATAAAACGGTCGATTCCATGAAAAGAAGAACGTGCAGAAATTTCCATGGTATAAATACCAGCGGTATTGAAGGTTATAAAAATATCATGGGCGTCATTGTCCGAAGTTCGAGCTTGCCATAAAAAGGAGTTATCATTTCCGCTTCGGTAGATTTTGAACCATCCATCTGCTGAGGAGCCCTCTGGATTGGGCTGTTTGCCTGAGCCCTTCGGATATACGATGCTGCCGTTATCCTTTTCTCCGAAGAAGTCATCGGCATCTGGAAACCGAAGCCAAGTATCATTGTGTTCCGTTCCGTTATCACCAAGACGAAATGAAGACTTCCATAAAAACTGATAGGTACCTGGAGTACCAATTTCAATCAGGAAAGTGGCTTTACCCTCTCCAGGTTGACCCAATCTTTGCTGTCCGGTCCATACCATGTAACCTTGCCCGGAAACATCATTGGCATCGTTTCGCAACTCCCAATCCCCCTGGAATGTTGTATTTTCAAATTCAACTGAAACCAATCCGTTGTTTTCTGTAAAAAAAGAACTTCCTCCATTGGGACAGTTCGAGGAGGAGTTACCATTATCTCCATTGGAGCCATTCCCGTTGTCATCTTGGTTTCCATTATCATCGGTACTCCCATCTCCCATATCGTTGTTTCCATCATCCGAAGGGTCTTCACCCGTTTGTTCTTCTTGCATGGTGTTGTCATCCAGGGTCTCCGAGTCGTCTGAACATGAAAAAACGAAAATACCCAATAAAAAAAGGGAAGTAACAATAAAGTAACTTTTGTTAGGTGTTCTTGGTGGTGTCATTACAGTAAGTTTAGGGTTAATTTTATAACGTACTCATCCCATGATTAGTATGCATTGGGATAAAAGAATACGGATAGTCCGTATTGCAGATGAAAAGGGAGAGATTTTGGACAATTCTTGATTGTTTTCCAAGGGGTTGTCCCTAGTGATTTACAAGATGATAATTTTAAAAATTTGTACGTAGAATAGGTTGATATGGATTAAGAGAAACATTTATTTCCGCAATATGTGTTAAACAAAAGAGTTAAAAATATGTTAATTTCTTTCAGTTATCGCAACCAAATTCAAATCAATATATCTTTGTTTAGTGAACTCTATAAAAGATTAAACAAAATGATAGTAGAGTTATTGACAAAAGCGGAAGAGTTTGAGAAAAGACCGATGAGCCACATGTCCACTAGCGATAGAGTGGAAGCTTCTAGAGAAGCCAAACAATTGGTTCTTTCAATAAATGAAATTTACAAACGCACCAAAGATTCCAAATTGATGGACGCCATGAAGAGGATAACCATCAAAAAAAAGAAAATAGAGAAACGACTTAAGGGAACTCCTTTAGTCTAAATACATAATCAGGACGTTGTTCAAGAACATCATGTGCCTTTCTCAAAGTTGCTATGAGAAGGATTTCTAGGTTTAGTTAGTTAATTGTTGGCACTTCTTGAAGACGTCCTTTTTTATATCCATTCCTGTTTCGAACCTAGGTGCCTTTTACAAATGACCATAGGCCAGTCAGGAACAGTAAACTCCATAAAATTGTTCGGGACCAATTTTTGTTGACTAGGGATTTTAATAGTATTTCATCCGTGCTACCATTTGAGATACTGCTGTGGATGGGTACAAATTGTAGCAGGGTTATCAACCATAACGCGATGACCAAAACCAGCCCTACGATACTCAGAGGTGTTTTAAAATAAAATACGTGATAGACATGGATGCCTAGCTGCACTGCCATTAACGGTGCTACAATATACCCCATCAGTACAGTGTATTTCTGATGCCAGACGAACAAGTTTTCTTGGGTATAGTGTAAAAAACTCGGGTAGATAATCAGCTGTACCATCCAAATCAGAACCAGTAAGCCAAAATCCACGACCAACCGAAGTACAGCACTGGGCATTAGAGGTGCTTGGTAATTTTAGAACTCAAGGGCTTCGTAAAAGATAAGTAGTAATCGACCAACTTACCCTCCGGACTTACTAGATATTTCTGAAAATTCCATTTGACACTCGAGCTCTTTTTACCATTCAATCGTTTTGAGGTCAGCCAAGTGTACAGTGGATGTTGCTTTGTGCCCTTTACATCAATTTTTTCTGTGATGGGAAATGAAACGCCATAATTACGTTCACAAAAACTCTGGATTTCGGAGGAATCTCCAGGTTCCTGTTTACCAAATTGATTACAGGGTGACCCGATGACCACCAATCGATCAGCGTACCTATCACTCAACTTTTGCAATTCCCGATACTGCGGAGTAAAACCACACTTTGATGCTACGTTCACAAAAAGCATATACTTTCCCTCAAAATCCGATAAATCAATTTCTGAACCGTCCAAAGCTGTTATGGCGATATCGTAAATGGGAATAGCTATCTCGGTTGTGTTACCCGTTGAGGTTTTAAGTGCAGTACTTGTTTTCATGCAATTGTTTTGATAAAGGAAGGTAAAAATACAATTTTTGTTTAATAATTATCAATATTTATTAAACATAGTTTTGTAGGGTTCCTGTTTGAATTGACTTTCAAAATGCTATATATCTCAAGTCTAACAACCATAACTCCTATCGATTTGGCCCAGCGGTCGTATTAAGAAGCACCCGTAAAACCAAGGTTAAATTTAGTGTTGTCAGCTCAAAAGGACATGATAATAAGTGCAAAACCATGACTATTATTTAAACCGACATCAAGGGAAATATGCGCTGACCAACCCGTGTAAAGTCCAACCTAAAGGATAATCGCTAATTTGAGCGTCCACTTAAAAGAACGAACAAAGTCCTTTTCCCAGCTAAAAACGAATCGATTTTTAAAAGAAATAAAGCATTCCATCTGATACCCCCAATTAACGATTCTTCCAGAAACTGACGATATAAGTTTACTCTCGTATTTTCTAACGCAGCCTTCAACGACTTATCTAAAAATCCTGAGAGGAACAAAATAGCTAGGAAGTGTGCTATTTGGATGTAGTTTTATTGTTGAGGAGACCCTATGGGAATAATTGACGGATTGTACTATCTTTAAGCAAACCGCCCATGATGTTTGGGCAATGAAACCTGTAACGAAAACACCATCCAGATGAAAAATGCCTTCCCTATCGCATTGCTATACACACTTTTTTTTTGTTTTTTCAGCCTATCTGCCCAAGAAACCGGGAAATCGACACAACATATTGAAATCGATACCAGTTTTTACAGTGGTCTAAAATGGCGAAATATTGGTCCTAAACGTGGTGGTCGTTCTTTAGGGTGTGCAGGCAGTCCGGATCGCCCTAATGAATATTACTTCGGTGCCACGGGAGGTGGCCTATGGAAAACTGTTGACGGCGGTAACGAATGGAAACCAGTGACCGATGGGCAAGTTACCAGTTCTTCCGTAGGTGCCGTAGCTGTCGCGGAAACCAATCCGGACATTGTATATATCGGTATGGGGGAAGTCCAGTTACGCGGAAGCATTACCCAAGGTGATGGTGTTTATAAATCAGAAGACGCAGGGAAAACTTGGCGGCATTTAGGGCTAAAAGAAACCCAAGCAGTGGCCCGTATCCGAATTCACCCAACGGATCCTGATTTAGTCTATGTGGCCGCATTGGGCCATCCGTATGGAGATAATGAAGAACGTGGGGTGTTCCGAAGTAAAGATGGTGGTGAAAATTGGGAAAAAGTACTATACGTAGGTCCCAAGGCAGGCGCTGTAGATTTAATCGTAGATAGAAATAATCCTAATGTTTTGTACGCAACCACTTGGCAGGTGCAACGCAAAGCGTGGAAAATGTGGGGTGGTGGAGGTCAAAGCAAATTGTGGAAATCTGCTGACGGCGGTGATACCTGGACGGACCTTACGCAAAACTCCGGATTGCCCGAAGGTCCTATTGGAAAAATTGGGGTGACCGTTTCCCCGGCGGATTCCAATCGGTTGTGGGCCATAGTCGAGGCCAATGAAGGCGGTGTCTTTCGCTCCGATGATGCAGGGAAAACCTGGGAAAAAACAAATGACGAGCGTAAGCTGAGACAGCGCGCTTTTTACTATTCCAGAATTTATGCCGATCCCTTGGACAAGGAAACGGTTTATGGTTTGAATACACGAATGTACATGTCCTCAGATGGAGGGAAAACCTTCGATTCCATCATTCAAACCCCCCATGGTGACAACCACGATTTATGGATTGACCCAAATAACCCAAAACGTATGATCAATTCCAATGATGGAGGGGGCAATGTGACGATAAACGGAGGAAAAACATGGACCGAACAGGATTTTGTAACGACACAATTCTATCACGTTATGACCACCAACGATGTACCCTATCACGTAGCCGGAGCACAACAAGACAACAGTACCCTGGCCATGCCCAGTGACGGTTGGAAGCATATGCTGGCAAGAGGCCCAAATAAAGGATGGTATTATGCCGTGGGCGGTGGTGAGAGCGGATGGATAACCCAACACCCCGAAAATTTGGATATTTTCTATGCGGGCAGTCAAGGCGCACTATTGACAAGATACGATAGGAGCAACGGACAGATACGCGATATCCAGGTATACCCTCGATTCTTTTCGGGGGAACCTGCGGAGGCGTTGCCCGAAAGATGGCAGTGGACGTTCCCCATTATGTTCGCACCTCAGGACAGCAAGGTAATGTACACTTGTTCCCAACATATTTGGAAGACCACGAACGACGGACAGACTTGGGACAAGATAAGTCCTGATTTAACCTATGCCGACCCAAGCACTTTGGGAAAAACGGGGGGAGTCATTACCATGGATATGAACGGACCTGAGATTTATGCCACCGTCTTTGCACTAGCGCCTTCTTTTCATGATATCAACACTATTTGGGCGGGATCGGACGACGGAAAAATTCATATTACACGCGATGGTGGTAAAAATTGGGAAAATATCACACCTCCGGATTTACCAAAATTCTCTCGGGTAAGCATTATCGATGAGTCAAAACATCGCCCAGGCACGTTGTTTGTGGCCGCGAATCGTTATCAGGTAGATGATAGACAACCTTATGTTTTCAAGACCCATGATTACGGAAAAACCTGGACGAAAATCATCAATGGAATTTCAGATGGACATTTTGCCAGGGCCGTACGTGAAGACCATATACGTGAAGGGCTCTTGTTTTTGGCAACAGAACATGGCGTATACTTTTCCTTGGATGACGGCAAGCAATGGAAAAGTCTACAATTGAACCTTCCAGATACCCCTATCCGAGACTTGGTCATTAAGGACAACGATGTGGTTTTAGGTTCACATGGCCGTGGGTTCTGGATATTGGATGACATTCAGCCGCTCCGCCAGTTCAAGCCTGAAATGTTGAACCAGTCCGTTGTACTTTTTGAGCCCAGCGATGCCATTCGAGGCATCAAAGAGGCCTCAATACAGTATTATCTTAAAGAACAGTTGGATACCATCACCTTTGAAATTTTGGATGACAACGATAACATCATTGATACATTTACAGGAAGTAAACCCAAATATAAAGTCGACAAAAACATCCCCTGGTGGAAACGGGGTGGCTCTTCAAAGCCCACCACGGCCAAAGGATTGAATACATTTACTTGGGATTTACGGTATCCCGGCGCTACTGATTTTGAAGGGATGATAATTTGGAGCGCAAGACCAAAAAGAGGCCCCAAAGCACCCCTAGGAGATTACAAGGTGAGAATCAAATCGGGGGACTACGAAAAAGTATATTCTTTTGCCATTCAGATGAACCCCAACTTAAAGGGGATTACCAAGGAAGATTTGGATGAACAGTTCGAATTGGCGAATAATATCATGCAAAAAACGAGTGCGGCCAATGAGGCAGTGATTCAAATTCGGGAGATAAAAAGAAATCTCAAGGAACATGAAGAAAAACTACCAAGTAGTGTGATGAAAAAGACCATCACCCCTTTTATCAACAAGATAAGTGCCGTTGAAGAAAACCTATATCAAGTAAAAAATCAATCTGGACAAGACCCATTGAACTTCCCCATCAAGTTGAACAACAGATTGGCCTCATTGCGACGTAGTGTCGAAAATGGAGATACCAAGCCAACGGATGGGGCTTACAAGGTGTATCAAGAGCTTTCCGCTGAACTGGATATTGAATTGGACAATCTGGAGGCTATTCTGAAAAAAGACGGAGAAAAGGTCAACAAAGCCCTTCTGAGTATAGGCGCAGAACGTATTAAACCGACAAAATAGGAACCTTTTGGATTGGGGTAATTGGCATCCGCTTGATAGTGAACAATACTATATATACATCCTTATGGTTCAGCGCTAAAACTGGTCTACTTTTAACCCAATGGAATAGGATGGAATATAGAAAATAAAAACCCTCAACTTGCGTCAAGGGTACTATGAAGTGCGGATGAAGGGAGTCGAACCCCCACGCCTCGCGGCACTAGATCCTAAGTCTAGCGTGTCTACCAGTTCCACCACATCCGCTTAAGGTGTGCAAATATACTTCAATTTTCCGATTTGCAAATCGGCCGTCTTTAAAAACTTGTTTTTTGTACATTTAGTATCCTATTAAATCTATTCATGGAACAAATCAACGACTACATCAATACCCACAAAGACCGATTTATCAATGAACTTATCGACCTCTTAAAACTTCCCTCAATCAGCGCGGACACGGCATTTTCCCAAGATGTTCTAGAGACCGCAAAACTGGTTGAAAAATCCCTAATTGATGCTGGATGCGAGAATACTGAAATATGCGAGACCAATGGATATCCGGTGGTCTATGGGGAAAAAATCATTGACAGCAATCTACCTACCGTATTGGTTTACGGACACTATGATGTGCAACCCCCAGACCCAATGGATTTGTGGGAATCTCCACCTTTCGAACCTATAATCAAGAAAACGGAACTACATCCTGAAGGAGCCATTTTTGCGCGCGGTGCCTGTGACGATAAAGGGCAAATGTTCATGCATGTCAAAGCGGTGGAATTTATGATAAAAAACAACCAGCTTCCTTGCAACATAAAGTTTATGATTGAAGGAGAAGAAGAAGTGGGCAGCGATAGCTTGGCAGAATTCCTGGAAGATCACAAAGACAAACTGGCCAATGATATTATTTTGATTTCTGATACCGGTATGATCGCCAACGATATTCCTTCTATCACAACAGGACTCCGTGGTTTGAGTTATGTAGAGATTGAAGTTACGGGACCCAATCGCGATTTGCATTCAGGAATTTATGGTGGGGCCGTACCCAATCCCATCAATATTTTAAGCAAAATGATTGCTTCGCTCCATGATGAGAACGGCCATATCACCATCCCTGGCTTCTACGATAAAGTTGAGGAACTTACCGATACCGAAAGAGCGGAAATGGCCGAAGCGCCATTTGATCTAGAGGCATACAAAAAAGCTTTGGATATCGATGAGGTCTATGGCGAAAAAGGATATAGAACTCCTGAACGTTATTCTATACGTCCCACCTTGGATGTCAATGGAATTTGGGGCGGCTACACGGGTGAAGGTGCCAAAACCGTAATCGCCAGTAAGGCCTTTGCCAAAATTTCCATGCGCTTGGTCCCAGACCAAGACCCCGATGAGATAACCGAACTATTTACCAAACATTTTGAAGCTATCGCCCCAAAAGGAGTAAAAGTAAAAGTAACTCCACATCACGGGGGATTGCCATACGTTACCAAAACCAACAGTATTGGATATCAAGCCGCAGCGAAAGCCTACGAGACCACCTTTGGGAAAAAGCCTGTACCAGAACGAACCGGGGGCAGCATTCCCATTGTAGCCTTGTTTGAAGAAGTACTGAAAAGCAAAACCATTCTCATGGGCTTCGGGTTGGACAGCGATGCCATCCACTCCCCAAACGAGCATTTTGGGGTATGGAATTTCCTCAAGGGCATCGAGACCATTCCGTATTTTTATAAATACTATACCGAGCTATCTTCATAAAGGGTTCCATAACCACACTGTAGTTTTCAAATTTCTTTAACTCTACATTTGTAGAATTGTAATTTTTATTCTATGTTTGTAGAAATAAAAATGAAGTTTTGCTATGTCGCAATTATCCAAATCCGAGGAAGAATTAATGGACATGCTTTGGAAACGCAAAAAAGCGCTTATGAAGGACTTGGTCGAGAGCTATCCCGAACCCAAGCCTGCAACAACCACGGTGGCCACCTTATTAAAGCGTATGACGGACAAAGGGTTCATTAGCTACAGCAATGTCGGGCGTTCAAGAGAATACTATCCTTTGGTCAAAAAAAGGGACTATTTCTCTAAAAAAGTCAACGGACTCATCAAGAATTTTTTTAACGGAAGTGCAAGTCAATTTGCTTCGTTTTTTGCCCAGGAGACCGATTTAAGCAAATCAGAACTGGAAGAACTCAAAAAACTGATTGACCAGGAAATCAAAAGAAAGTAGAATGATATTGTATCTATTGAAATCGACCGCCTGCCTTACCTTGTTCTTTCTTTTCTATAAAGGATTGCTAGAGAGTGCCCAAATGCACCGTTTTAAACGATTTTATCTTCTGGGAAGCCTTGTCGTATCCTTTATTATTCCAAAATTGACCTTTGTGCAATATGTTGAGGTTTCCAGGATTGCGCCAGTTCAAAAAACACCATTATCCATAGAACCCCTCTCCTCTATTCCAGTTCCTGACGAAACGATCACGGATTGGGACAGTCTAAACGTCCCACTTATCTTTTGGTTCCTTTATGGTTTGGGAGTTCTACTTTTTAGTATCCGTTTTTCCAAAAATCTAATCGATATCATACGTAGAATCCGAAGAAACCAAAAAATAAAGGAAATATCCCATATCAAGGTACTTGTACGTGAAAAACTACCGCCCCACACATTTCTAAAGTACATTTTTATTGAAAAAGAGAAACTCCTTTCCAACGAATTGGCACCGGAAATTCTCCAACACGAAATGACCCATGCAAAACAGCGACACACGCTTGATATTCTGTTTATTGAACTGCTACAAATAGCTCTTTGGTTCAATCCGCTGGTATATCTTTTCAAACACAGTATAAAACTGAACCATGAGTTTCTCGCGGATGAAGCGGTTCTCAATAATTCGGATGTTCCCAAAAACTATCAAAATACCCTGTTATCCTATTTATCCGTAAAAAATCAATCGAAATATCCATCACTAGCGATGGCGAGTACCCTACATTATTCATCAATCAAAAAACGATTTATAGTCATGAAAAAACACACATCACATCAAGGAAAATTGATTAGAATCTTGCTCATTATACCATTGGTAAGCCTGTTTCTTTGGAGTTTCAGCGAAACCAAACAAATCCCAAGATTTGCGTCTACTTCCTCCGCTATCCCCGAGGAAATACAACAAGAAGGAATTTTCATTGAAATCAAAAAAAATGAAATCTCGGTGAATGGAAAACGAGTTGCCCTAAAGGATTTTGCAAAAACTCTTGATAGCCTGACCGAAGATTGGCAGGAGGCGGACTACAGGGCCAATCGCCCAAACATTCATATTTGGAACACAAGTGACGCAAATTTGGACAAAATGGACAAAGAGTTCAAAAAAACAAGGCTGTCCAAGGTTAATGGAGGGATGAGTCTAATTCCCTCATCCCCCCCTGCTCCCCCAACTCCACCTTCCCCGGAAGAATTGGAAAAAAAGGATGGGGCTTCTTCCAAGACCGAAAATATTGTGCCCCCTTTTGGTCCTGACTCCCCTCCTGCACCTCCCAAGCCAACAACTCCTTTAGAACATATCATGGAAATGGCTAAAAAGGGAGCTGATTTTTATTATGAGAATGAAAAGATTTCTTCTGAAAGAGCCATTGATATCCTTAAAAACAATAAAAACCTAAATATTCAAACCAAGGGGAATAATACCGCCAGGCCCCAAGTAAAAATATCCAAGAATCCAATTACGGTTCCAAAACCTTCAAATACAGAAGGGGCAAGTGTTTTTGGTATTGAAACAGGAACAAAGGATGTAAATGGAGAAAAGCTGTTTTACAGCAAATCCCAAAAGGTGACCCATTATTTTAATGAATCTGGTGAATCCGTAGATGAAAAAGGACAGCCGTTGACCCAAAAAACTGAAAATGAACCTATCTTTTACTACAACGGAAAGCGTATTGGTTCAACAAAAGCTAGCGAGTTGCTGTCAAACAATACCTCCATTCAGGTAACCCGGGAGAAAGATAAAAACGGTAGTCCCAAAATAATTCTCACCGATTTAATGTCTTCTTATAGCTCTAATCCAAATCACACAGGTATTGGCGATCCTTTTATAGATATTTCAGATGCCGTTGCCCAAAAAGCCTCATTCTACTTTAACGACAATCCGATAAGTACTGAAAGGGCGTATGAGCTTAGTCAATCCAATCGAATCACTAGAGTGCAGGTCAAGAAAAAAGCGAATAGGACCCAAAAAGTATTTTTTTGGGGTACCCACTGAACGGAAAGAGCCATTCGTTTGTGTTACAAAGCTGTTAAAGCCTTCGTATTGAAGGCTTTTTTTGTAACAAATCCATAAAAACCACGTTCTAATAAGGAAATTTACCCGGAGCTTGTCGAAGGGTCAGAACCAAACGAACACTATCATGTTACAACGCTTTTTTATTTTCTGCTCAGGAGCCGACACCGAAATTTTACAAACTTGTTCCAATGGGGAACGCAATAAATATGCGGGAATTGGCGCCACGGTCTTCTTCACTGCGGCCATGGCCTTCATAGCCAGTGGTTATGCCCTTTACACTGTATTTGACAATGTCTATACCGCCATTTTCTTCGGATTGGTATGGGGTCTGTTGATATTTAATTTAGACCGATACATTGTTTCCACCATTAAAAAAAGGGACAACATCAAAAGTGAATTGCTGCAGGCCGCTCCAAGAATAGTTTTGGCCATTATTATTGCGATAGTGATATCTAAACCTTTGGAGATGAAGATTTTCGAAAAAGAAATCAATCAGGTGTTGTTGGAGGAAAAGAATGCAATGACCCTGGCCAACAAAGAACAGCTGGCACTACAATATACTCCTACCATTGAAGGCCTGAATCAGGAAATAACCGATTTAAAAACTGAGATTGCTACCAAAGAAGCTGAGACCAACGCATTGTACGACACCTATATTTCGGAAGCCGAAGGTACAGCAGGTACGGGTCTTTTAGGAAAAGGACCTGTTTATAAAGAAAAAAGAGAGAAACACGATGCGTATTTGGCCGAACTGGACCAACTGAAAGAAACCAATGGGACCAAAATTGAAAACTTGGAAGCTCAAATTGCAGCATTGGGAACGGACTACAATGACGCCGTTGAAAACTCCCAACCCATAATCGATGGATTTGATGGTTTAATGGCACGAATCAATGCCTTGGGCAAATTGCCTTGGCTTCCCTCCTTTTTCATTTTTCTTTAGTTTTTGGCTATCGAAACGGCTCCTATCATCGCAAAACTTTTGGCACCCAAAGGAGAATACGACTATAAGTTTGAAGAACAAGAGAGCGTTGTCGCTACTTGGGTGACCCAAAAGGTGGAACAGCGCAAGCTTTTGCTTTCGACGGATGGGGCCTTGAATGAAAAGATTTATGCTGATATCCAAAGTGAAGAAGAACTCTACCGCTACAAGAAAGAAAAAGCAGAAGAGTTGCTCAGACTACAGGCAGATTCTTTTCATAACGTCCAGATCAAAGGACTTTAGTGCATTACCTGGTTGTACGCGTTCACTCGTCCAACGTGGGACAACCATTAAAACGATACTAGCTTACATTGTGTAGTACGCTATAAATCAAATAAAGAAAGTAAATCGTCAAAGCTTTTTCTCCCTTTTTCGGTTAGGTACGGGTAAAATTGATTGAGAAAAAAACGAGCATACTTTTTTACGCTCAACTCTGGATTTCTCTCATACACCTGTGAAGAAGAAACCCAATAGTCACTAAAAATACGTACTTGAGTGATCAAGTAGTCGTATTCCTTTTCATAGGCTTCTTTTCTGATGATATTTTCATCTATCATCTTTGAGATTTTTTCATCGTACATCATAAAGCGTAATTTCTCAATTTCCTTAATCTGTTGATGTAACTCAGTATTTTCCCTCATAATCAAATTAAAATCGATCATAAAAAATCGAAAATCATAGATAATTTCAAATCCTTTTAGGGTACTTGTGAATAGGCTCTTTAACGTATCTTTTTCAGTTGCAATTTCTTTATTCAATTGAATGGCACTTTCCAAAATTTGTTGATGCAAACTAGTCAGTAGTGCGTTTTTATCTTGAAAATGATAGATAAGATTACTATGACTGATACCAACTTCTCTTGAAATTTCTCGAATTGAAACATTTGAAACCCCCCTATCCGTAAAGAGTTTCTTGGCTTTTTCTAAAATTTTTACTTTAACGTCCTTCATAAATTAGTCCAACTGGTCAATTTTTTTAGTACATTTGGACTAAATTAATCCTTTTTCGACATGTTTACCTATGAAACGGAAACAAATTACCCAAATAATAAACACAGGTTGGTGTCCTGATTTTATCAAAAAATTAATTGCTGAATTTTTAAGTTGGTTTGTGCTAAAGACAAATGCTACCCGGCCTTTCATTCCTGTAATTGAAGAAGTTTTGGATAAAACGCACACGAAAAGAATAATTAATATAGAATTTCATATTGGTGCTGGAATAGAGACCATAAAACCGTTTTTAAGGAAGGACATTGAGGTGATCTCAATTCCTATATCTGAGTTTAACACCGACGGGAGCGGATTGTATCTTTTTGCCAATTCCTTTCATCAATTGAAAATGACAACGGCCCAGAAAATTTTACAGCAAATCACCGATGGCCAAAATCCGGTCGTAGTGGTTGAAGGCAATAATGATAGTTTATGGCAAGTTATTGGCATGACCATTTTTGTTCCGCTAACAGTATTGCTCGCCACACCTTTTGTAAAACCTTTTAGACTTTCTAGATTGTTATTTACCTACTTGATTCCAGTTTTACCCATATGTATAGTAATTGATGGATGTATTGCTTTGTTCAAATTATACAATCCAAAAGATTTGTTAGAGTTAACGTCATCCGTAAACTCTTCAGATTATGTGTGGGAAGCTGGAAAAAACAATAACGGAAGAGGTGGAAAAATTATGTATTTAAAAGGGTTCACACAAACTACAAATATTGAAAAAACACAACAATACTAGCCAAACGTACAATCTCCATTTGCAATTCACAACTTTTGTCACCCCAGTAGTAAGGAACAAACCTATCTTCAAAATAATTCATGTCAAACCATTACCAGTAG
>NZ_CAKZYF010000028.1 GCF_937884665.1 uncultured Allomuricauda sp.
AAGTTGGCCCCAAAGGCCCTGTAGGCGTCGTGGAAGCGTTCCACCTCGAACTGTTCCAATTGGCCGAGTTCGTTGGGTACGGCAACATCTATTTTGTAATTGTTGTCCGTATAGTCGTAAAAGCCGCCAAATGAGGCGAAAAAACCAGAGTCTTCGTTGTAGTGTTCCAGATTGGCAGTGGCCCTATGCGTTCCGAAGGAGCCCGTTTGGTAGGACACGGATCCACCAAGCTTTTTGTTCGTCTGCGGCGGAACAAGGTTGACCGCCCCGCCAAGGGCATCAGCTCCAAACTGGATGGGTACCACCCCTTTGTAGACCTCCACACGCTCGATGGCATTTACCGGTACGTTGGCCAGGCCAAAGGCGTAGGGGCTAAAGTCGAGAGGCACCCCGTTGTAGAAAAAGCGCACCTGGTCGCCGGATAGCCCGCCAAGCGCAAAGCGTGCATTGGACCCCAGACAACCTCCGCGCTGTACGCTGCCCCCCTCGGTCTTGGCCATGATCTCGCCCAAATCGGCGGTCTGGAGCTTTACCGTCTCGGTGGTGACCACGGTCACCGCCTGGGCCGATTCCTGCAATTTGCTGGCATCGCTCTTGCCAAGGACAACAACTTCCTCTAGGTCTTCGGTGTCTTCCTCTAAGCGGAAGTCGACATTCATCAAGTTTGCCTTACGTATCGTGACAATTCGGCTCTGCTCCCTAAATCCCAATACGTTAATCGTAAGCGTATGTCTCCCGTTTTTTATACCTTCCAATAGATAGTTGCCATTACTATCACTAACAGTACCAATACCCATCGATTTTATAATAACGGTGGCGAAGGGTAGAGGCTGTCCCTTTTGGTTTAAAACCTTACCAGCAATGGAAAAAATTTCCTGAGATTGCAAACTATTTGTGTAAAGAATTAGCATAATTGCGGCTAAACCTGTTAGTCTGCCCATTATTTGAAATCGGTTCGTAGAATTGAAATTTCCTTGATATTGGGAACCGGTGACCGTTCACCCGGGCCAAGGGAAAGATGATGGATAAGTTTTGGTTCATTGCTGGAACCCATGAGATAGTATTTTGTTAAAGGCATAAGTGTTAAGGTGCTGTCTCCCGTATTGATGGTCTGGCTTTCTTGCGAAGCGGTATACAATTGCAACGTTCCTTCAAACTTTATTTTGAATTCATCGCCTGGTATATCAATAATCATGTCCTTACCACCATTGACATACAAATGTTCTTTTAAAGTTGGTGTTTCGTTTTTAGTGGCTGAAAGATTTTTAGCGGAAAGCCTTCCTCCAAAAAAAGAAATACATATCACACAGGCGGCAATGCCCAGCTGTAGGTACTTTCTATAGGCAGCTCTTACTTTTAGGACAGGAAAGTCTAATTTGTTCGAAACTTTTTGCCAAATTCGAAATTTCATTTCCTGTTTGACCTTATTTGGTAGTTCCAATCCACCTTCGAATTCTCCCGATTTCAGCCAATCATTTATTTCGTTCTCTTCTTCAAGTGTACACTCTCCCTTGTAATACTTTTCAATTAACTTTTTGTCAACCATTTAATCACCTTTTTTATGATGTTGCACAAGCGAAGGTTTACGGAAACACATAATGGTCATTTAACAATACTTTAACTTCAAAGAAGTTTATTGGAATTGGCCAGTGATAGAAGAGGTTAAGAGAAGAAAAAGAAAATTATTATGACACTCAATCTATGAAGCTCGCTTTTTATTTTAAGTACTGCTTTTTTAAGATGGTAGCGCACGTTGCGTGGAGAAAGATTTAGCACTTCTGATATCTCTTGATTGTTCATTCCATGGTTACGGCTCATATCAAATATGACACGCCTTTGCTGAGGAAAGGATTGCACCACTTTTTGTATCTGTTTCAACAAGAGGGATTGTACCAAAGGTAAGTCTGTATCTTGCACTGAATTATTTGTTTTCCTTTGAATCTCATTAAGATTTTTAGTCTTTATGGACAGGTTCCGGTAGTGTTCAAAGACTTTCAGCTTGGCGGACTTTGCCAAGTAGGCCCCAATGGATTCCCTTAGCCTGAGTTTTTCTTTCCGTTCCCAAATGGAAACAAAAATATCTTGGGTCAAATCTTCAGAAAGGCTCGTGTCACCTGTGAGTCGCAAACATATGCTACATACTTCTTCCCAGTGTGCGTCATATAACTTGCGAAAATCCTCTTCGGTTCTTAGTGAAAAACTCTCGATATGTAAAACTTGAGTAGTTTCCATTAGCAAAACAAATCCTTACGAATGTAGGTTTAAGAACGCTGAAATAAAAATTGTTTAGAATCACTCTAAATAATTAAGCAAAATTTATATTTATTAAGTATTTGATAATTAGATGTTAACAAACATTTAATTAGTCTAATTAAACTTTTGTTAAAATTTTTTAAGAAATAATTAAACAAAGTTGAAGACCAACTATTACATTCTTTACGAACTTGAAAAGGTGATAATGTTTGTTTAAAGAATCCAAAGAATCCATGGTATTATAAATAGGCCAATTTAAAGGACAAAATTTTTAATTGAAGATCCTCTT
>NZ_CAKZYF010000029.1 GCF_937884665.1 uncultured Allomuricauda sp.
GCAGACGATTTCGGCCAGTTGGTTAAGTTTCTCCACTATGTTTTCGGCTTCTTCTTCCGTATAATCTTCAAAACCTTGGTACGTCTTGAGCCATGTACTGTTGAATGTTCGTTTTTTCTGCTTTAGCTCAATTGTTGGGTCCGACATTTCCCCTGAATGGCAGCAGTTCCTCTGTTCCAGGGTAACTACTGTATGTGTAAAAGCAGGCTTTAATTTACCTTTTTTAACCCTTTGAATCCACGGATGGATTGATATTTTGTCCCTTTGTTATAAGTGTTTGTTGACAACTGACCCATTTTCAGTGGGACTGACCTTTTGCCTGAAAATCCGGTTGACACATACTATTCTACCATGGCTCTTTTTGATTTCAATATTCTGGAAATCGTGTTGCTTGAGGACATCGATGATACGCTCTTTGGTATCCAATCGTTCCAATCCTTCAATGGTATCGACCGCCCCGTTTTTTATTACCAGTTTGATGGAGATATATTTTCCGGTCCGCATCATTTCCAAAACCAGCATTTCCGATTTGGACAGTCCCATTTCAAAACTATTTTTCTCCCTTTCCATACCTTTTGATTTTAGCGTCCCAGACCTTTCCTTTTTCTTCGTTTTCTTCGCTTTGACCTTTCCGCTTCGTCCAGTTCCAATTTGAAAGCATTCCACGGATTGTTGTCGCCCAAAGGGGCTACCCATCCAACTCCTTGATTTTTTCCCAGATGGTGCTCTGGTTTCGCATCAACATTTTTAATCCGTTCAACATTTCCTTTTGACATTTCAAAAGCTCTTTGCGGTCCATTTGTGATTGCTCCGAGAGTTTCTCCAACTTCTCCAATTGTATTGTTATTTTCAAGAACAATTGTACGGTCTCTGTCTTGCTCATAATCGATGTGTTTTTTGATGTTGTTCCACGAAAACTTTTTACCAAGGGAACTACCTTTATATATGATTCCCTGATAGTCAAATGATATTCCAAAGACGCTCCCTGTGGTCTTGCTGACATTGAATCTTGGGGAGATACTGTTCGTTTTAAGAAGCTCGATGAATTCTAAAGTATTGTTGGATTTTGAAATTATGGAACCTATTTCCCTTTGAAGGACGAGCTTGATGGGGACATTTCCCGTTCTTAGTGTTTTCTTTATTTCTTCCTGGGTAAGTGATTTTTTGGCACTGGTTTTTCCCAAAATTTGGGTCAGACTATATTTTAGTTCCAGCTCGTTCAATACGGCCCTGCTTCTTCTCTTGATGTTACTGTCACTCGTGAGCTTACCGGAATACCGGACCCGGTTCGCAATGATATGGATGTGCTCATGTTTTGTGTCCGTATGTCGGTACATGATGAACTGGTTGTCGTCAAAACCCATTTCCGTCAGATAGTCACCTGCCAATAGTGCAAACCTCTTGTCATCCAATTGGTCCTGATAGGGAAGGTTCAATGAAACGTGGAAGACCACATTGCCCAGGTTGGGCCGCAATTGTCGTATCGTGTTGAACTCATTGGTCATGTTGACCGAAGTGGAATGCTCAATGTTGGAATCGATAACATATCCCATCTCTTCACTGACCTTCTTTTCATTGTACGCCAGTACGCCATAAAAATCCTTCCCTATGACAATCTTACCTATCATTATCGGAGATGGTTGATTTAAGGAATGTCAACAGGCCGCTTATCTCCAACAATTGTTCTTTGACGTTGAATAGGTCACGGATTCCAGAATTGTAAATCTTGGTCAGTTGATTGATGTTGTTGCCTATTCGGCTCAAATGGACGAAGAGTTCCCGGTCCATTGGATTCACTTTTTTCTTTGGCAGGGATTTTCCCGAACCCAATTTTCGGACATAATCGGCAACCGATATTCCAAGTGCCTCGGCATTGGAGGAAACCTTTAGATATTCTTCCGCGGACATCCTTACATTCATCTGAATCATTTTCAGATGGCCCAGTTCTTTTTTTGGTCTTCCCATTTTGATGGATTTTGTAGGGATCACAAGGCAGCTACAAACGAAGTGCGTAGGGTTTTTGTTTGCAAAAACACAACTTGCTTCATGACCTCCGATTAACTTTTGGCTAACCTAGCAATGATCTGAAATAAAATTGGGAGAAGCGTACATAAATCCATGTACGGCAAAGGCCTTTTTTTACGAAAAAATTTCGTAGGAGAGTTTTCTAGTAAAGAGTTTCTCTTTAGGTTCGAAATTAACTTTCAGGATAGTTTATAGAGTGAAATGGTTTTGAAAACAACGTTTCTTTTTGATATAAAGTTAAGGGGATCTATCGAATGCAATAGGTCATTCATAGTTATCAACCGTTTCTTTTTTCCCCTACCCAAAAAAATCTAAATAGGTAATACTATATTGCCGTAAATGATGAAGTGATTTGGACTTTTTTTGGATTGAAAGTTAAGGCTACAGACATTTGTGTCGCTGAACATCAATCCCATAGCCTGTGTACAAAGTACCCGTAAAAAATGTCATAAAAATGGAAATAGTTTCTTATAAGCCCTTATCCAGACAAGGCTTTGCCCCAAGGGTATCACTATCAGATATTGTCCACTATATCCACTGCCATGCTGCAACGGTAGTCGAGCTTTCTGGCCTTGCCCCGGTTTTACCGATATGCTGGCATTAGTGCCATGAGATTGTAATGTGTCTTGTTGCTAAGTAGGCCTTAAATGTAATCCGGCGACCAGTAGTACCTCACTTTCCTAAAGGTTTCGTGGGTGTTTAGCCACGCACTTAGGCTAGTGTTCGCGAGCGGTGATATGTGCAGAGGAAACAGCCTTCGATAGGATTTGACCAGTTGCTCAGCCTACTTCAAAAAGTAAAATTTTATTGCAAGCATTTGAAATGTATTAGAGTAAAGCTACCTAAATAATTATCTAGGTAGCTTTTGTGCTATCTGTTAATAAACCGTTTGAGTTGTTAGCAGAAAAATAGTTACAGCCAAGCAAATTGGCGAAGTTCCGCCGTCAACTTCGAGCATCTGTTCGTCGTTTAGTTCAACCATGGCATTTTTTTCAAAAACGAGATTCTGTGATTTCATAAAAGTAAATTTTAAGGATTAAAAATCTAAATTTAGACAAAAAAACATTAAAATTCATCGCTTAATTGATTCTATTTCTGTATTTATAAATATGAATTAACTTACAATTAAAATAATTTAATATTACCTAATAAATAAGAATTAGGTTTTACTAAAATTATATTTTTATCAATCATAATTATTTGAACTAGAAATTTGTGGATTGATTTTTGTTTTAAATGGCTAAAAATTCGATTTTCCCCGAAGAAATTATTAAAAATACCGTAGAATATCATTCTATAAAGCATGGTAAAAAAACAACGCATCTTTTTTCTGCGATTCTACTTTTCACTCTCTCGGCTGTTATTTTTATGCCAATTGTTAAGGTTGATATTTTCTCTACGGCACGAGGGCTCATAATCTCTGATAAAGAGATAATCTCACTCAATTCCCCAATGTCGGGTAAGGTTGTTTTTTCTTCCCTTAAGGAGAATAGGACATATAACAAAGGAGACACCTTACTTGTTATTGAGCAATCAAAAATAGATGGGAAAATAGTCTTTCTAGATTCAAAGATTGAGGAAAACAAAGATTTTATAAGGGATTTGGAGTATTTGAGCAATGGTGAAAAAAAGAAAATCAAAACGCAGCGATTCCGAGAAGAATTGTTTTTATATCAAGGACAAATAAGCAGTTTTAATGTATTAATTGACAATGCTGCTAAAGAATTCAACAGATACAAAACCTTGTATGATAAAGATGTGATTTCCCTCTCGGAATTTGAGGACAAGAAATTAAATCTTAGCAGGGTTAGGAATGAAAAACGTGAATTCATTCTAAAAACGAGGTTGTCTTGGCAAACGGAAAAGGTAAAATTGAACCAAGAAATCGAAACTATCGGCTCTGATAAGACCGAGTTATTGGAAGAAAAGAATAATCATGTTCTTATTGCTCCTATCGATGGTGAATTGATTGATTCAAAAGGGGTGGAAAAGGGTAATTTCATTATTCAAAATTCTACAATGGGACTGCTCTCGCCAATTTCTGATTTGATTGTAGAATCTTATGTTTCACCAGCAGACATTGGATTTCTAAAACTGGGCATGGAAGTAGTTTTCCAAGTGGATTCCTATAACTCTAATCAATGGGGCTTTGCCACTGGTAAAATAATAGATATTGGAAAAGATATAATAACCAGTAATGATGCGTTTTCCTTTAAGGTTAAGTGTTCCATTGATCAAAACACACTGAGACTAAAAAATGGGGTAAAGGGAAATCTTAAAAAAGGGATGACGCTTACGAGCAGATTCTTTTTGACTAAAAGAAGCTTATGGCAGATTTTATTTGACAAAACAGAAGATTGGTTCAATCCTTACATTTCAGATCAAGATGAACAAAAGGGTTGAGATCAAACAGCATGATTTAAGTGATTGTGGTGCGGCTTGTTTGGCTTCTATAGCCGAATTTTACAACTTAAGTCTTCCCCTTTCTAGAATAAGACAATACGCCAATACAAACAAAAGAGGTACTACACTTCTTGGACTCAGAGAAGCTGCCTCAAAAATTGGATTCACAGCAAAAGGGGTAAAAGTTGCCCATGATAGTTTGCCGGAAGTCCCCTTGCCGGCCATTGCACATGTAACTATAAAGGTAGATCAACACGAAGTACCCCATTATATGGTTTTATACAAAGTCACTAAAAAATCCGTGACTTTAATGGACCCCACGATAGGAAAGTTACAACGCATTCCTATTACGAAGTTTAATCCGAGCTTTACGGGAATACTTTTGATCATGTGTTTCAACTGTTTTTTGGATTGATCAAGGATGTTTTGATTCTAAGGATCGGTCAACAGATTGATTCCAGATTAATTCTGGGATATTATAAACATCTTTTCACAATGCCCCAACGCTTTTTTGATACCATGCGAATTGGGGAGTTGATGTCGAGAATCAGTGACGCAATCAAAATAAGGGCGTTGATAAATGAAACCTTTTTAAATATTACGGTTAACATTTTTATAGTGCTTTTCTCCT
>NZ_CAKZYF010000030.1 GCF_937884665.1 uncultured Allomuricauda sp.
ACTGGTTTTATTCTTTTAAGTTGGCTTCATTTCGGTATCCATTGGAGTCTATGTACCAGTCGGGATATGAATTACCCCCGGAAGACGCCCAAACATTGAAAAAGTTATATGCTTGGTTTACGGGCACTCTCTCTTTAGGTGGTTTAAAGTTGTGCACGATGTTAATCGCCCATGGTAAACCAGAATCTGTTCTATAATTTCCGTCTACATCTTGATTGGCACCTTCTGCAGAAGAGGCATCAGCTCCTAAAGTGGTTCGGCTCTTATTGGGTAAATGAATTTCCTTTTCTCTTTCCTTGTTGATAATCAAGAAAGGATTAAATGGCGCACTACCTAAAGTGGATGTGGGTATAGGGTTCACAAACGCGATGGATACGGTACTTGCGATGTTAAGTCTGGTTTCGTTATTATCAAATAAGATGACTACCGCATTGTCTTGGCCGGCTTCCAAGCCATTTGCTGCTTCTGTGATATAGTTTTCTGTCAGCACTGTACCCGTTACGGAGGCTACAAGGCTAGGGTCCATATTCTCGAATTCAATACCAAAACCATTGGTGAAATTAGCCCCATCGGAGGTTACTTCATAGTGAATATCCAATTGCACCGCTTGGTTTTGGGAATTCAATACGGCTACAAAGCGATAGTTTACAGCGGTATCATTAAAATCGTAATCTCCTAAAAATGGCCATAGGTCTTCAAAAGCGACCGTTCCCCAACCATATTTACTGGGCGTGAATTGCTCGAACGCTTTATCGGCATCTTCTGGGAAATCGTCGTTGCTGTCCGTAATACCATCTCCATCTGTATCAGGGTCTACAGCATTTTCATCAATGATTCTAAATGTAGTTAGGTCATTAATGGTTCTACCAAAGGTAACATTGGTATTGGAGTTTGGTCCATAGCTATATTGCCAACCTCCAGTTTGGGTGTCCATTACGATTAAATCTCCGTCTCCTCTACTGTTGGCCAACCATAACTCATTGTTGGAATCAAAAGTCATGGATGGTGGATTGAACGGAAGGTCTTCTCCACTAATTCTTGTAGAATCGTAGTCCCCTTCGTTGTTTAATTCCAAACGATATAGACCTGAGAACGTACAAAGGAAAAGTGTTCCGTCTTCAGCGAAGGCTAAATCTCCGCCATTGGTTTTATCCAATCCATTGATGTCCCATTGGGAAAGAAATGTACCGTTTATAGGGTCAATGGTGAACAACTTCGCGCCTGTGGAAAAATATAGTAGGCCGTCTTGGTCATTATAGTCAAGTCTAGGGCCTCCTTTGTTCAAATTGCTTACGGTAGTCCAGCTGTCATTGACGATATCGTACTTCATTAAAGGATTTGGCTTACTTCTTCCTATGGAATACAATACTTTGTTTTGTTGGTCTATGGCAGCCGTATAACAGCCCATGGGCATATCGCTAATAAAGGTATAAGCTCCATCAACAGGGTCTACTTGAAATAAATCCCCGCTTCCATTTACACAATACAAATAATCTTGTACAATGGACCTTCCAGCTTTGGAACCCCTGCCGCTGTTCGGATTATGGGTATAAATGATATTTCCGTCATTGATGTCAACTACCGCTGAAGAATACACAAAACCTTCTTTTCTACGGATGTATAGTTTTTCAAAATAGTTGGGCACTACAAAAGAGTGTTGTATACCTCCCAAAGAAGGCGCTCCTGAAAAAATAAGATGGTTCAAATTGTCAACAGTAATTTCGGTTTCAGTGACCTCTTCCTCCTCCTCATTAAGATAGGTGATTTGATCGCTGGTTAGTCTTGACTCCTGGTAGGCATACACATCATATTTTACGTTGGATGCGTTATCGTTGATAGTCAAGTTTACGGTTTTATCCGTTGCAAATTCAAAATCCTCAGGAATT
>NZ_CAKZYF010000031.1 GCF_937884665.1 uncultured Allomuricauda sp.
AAACGTTTAATTTAATCCCCTCCTTCGCTAAAGCTTCGGAGGGGGATGTCAGCGAATACCAGTATCTTAGGAGCTAGCGAAACAACTACATGGCTAAAGGCAACACTTGGTTACGAACCCTGATTGAACTCATTGAAGTCTTTTTTAACAGCGCCCAGCAAAATAAAAAAGGCCGTACCTGGCACCAACATGTAGTGCCTTATGAGGAGGGTTGGGCTGTACGACGTGAAGGTAATAAGCGCATTACCAGCAAACACCGAAAGCAGAGCACGGCCATACGCAAGGCCAAAAGCTTAGCAAGAAAATACAAGGCAGATGTAATCATCCACAGAGCCAGTGGTGGTATTCGTGAGCGGATATCGTATAATGAGTGAACAATTCAGGTTAAGTCAGCCATAATCAAACTCTGGAATTGCTTTTAGGGACAAAAAAATGATTTAAATTATTCAATGTCAGCTTTTTGTATGACATCTTTATCAATTTAATATACTTCCTTTGAAAGATTGAAACCCAAATCTTCAATCATGAAAACCAACAAAACGCTAGACCTTTCCCATTTGGAACTTCCACTTGAGGCCTATTTTAGTTCGCTTACTCCTCAAAAAGGTGGTTCTGCCGTTGCCAAACTCAAAGTAAAGGACTACCGCGACCTGCTTTTTACTCTAGAATCCCTCCTTAATGTTTGCATTTTGGCATTGGACAACGAGAATTCCGCCAACCATTCCCATATTCCCGAGCCGGATGAGAACATTCAAGCTGTTTTTGAGCTGGCCAGCCAGCTTATTCCTTTTCCCGAATCTGAGTTTTTGGATGGGTGGAGGTCCTGGGCCAAATCAAAAAACTAATCGTATCACGCACATAGGACTTGTCCACCACAATTAAAATCAAGTATTACTTTATAATTCCTTAAATTCAATATCAACCAAGGTCTTTAACTTCGCAATAGTCCCCTCATCCAATTTCGTATTTACGAAATCCAATCTTTTCCCACTTTTGGTGTTCACAAAAAATAGCGAAAACTTGGAGGTGCTTAGTTGTGTTTCATCTGCGTTCATGGCCATATCCTTGATCCATTTGAACAAGGGCCAAGGGTCATCATCTTCTAAAATAGTTACGTTCATAGTGCCTGGATTGGAGATTTTCAATTGGTATTTATCCCCGTCTCCTTTAAAGGTGGCATAAACCTCATAAACTTTCTGGCAATATTCCAAAAGGTTGATTTCGATGTCTTTTGCACTTTTTTCGGGTTGGGTATAACTAAAGGGATAATACACTACTTTATCATCATATTCCAACCGGTTCGTTTTTCTTGGGTGGTTCAGCGCAGTTCTCAACAAACCATTATAGCTGAAACTCAACTTATTTGAGACTTTTTCTTCACCATACAACAACGTACAGGGCAAATATTGAATCGTTCTTCCGGCAACTGTTATCTTATCGGCTGCTTTGGGTTTCCCATTTTTCTCGAACAAGACCGAAAAATTATCCACTTTACTGATTTTGATAAAAGGACTTTTGGGTCTCATCGTAGCAGTTACAATTACATTATCCGAAATATCCGCAAACATTCTTCCTTTCTGGGAAATGGATATGCTCTCTTTGTCAAATGAGAAGCCTGTCTTAAAATCGTTGTAAGCCAAATTGAATGCCTCTTTGAGCGGCTCGGAATTTCCATATCCCACTTCGGCCCCAGCTCCTGCGCTGACCCCCGTTTTGTTCCCCGAATTAACATCCCTACTTGAACTTTGCGAATCGCTTTGCTCCGTGGTTATTGAATCAATCAGATTTCCATCCGCATCGTATACGTTGGTGACCGAGGTTGTGGATGCCCCCGGACCTATGGCCCGCGATGTGGAACTACCTTGCGAAACTTCACTGTTTATGCCATACTGCCCTGTAAGCTTTGCATTGAAAGAAACATCTTGGGTCCTTTCAATACTGCCCAAAATCACACTTTCGTATACCGTTTCCAGACGGTCTATGGTCGAAATTTCAAGTTGGGAACCGTCCTCTAACTTTATGGTACTGTTCAACCAAGCAAGTCGGGTATTCGGATGTATGAAATTTGAATATTTCTGCAAACCGTCCTTCATATGATAGTGCTTTAAGTTACTCAAATTGAACCTAGTCCTTATCTTGGTGAAATCCGTTTGGAGCTGCTTGGCCGTTTTTTTGGGTTCGTATAGCGGTTTCTTCAAAACTTTTAGCAACGAGTCCGTATTGTTGTCGACCATGCCTTTTATAACATCCAAATATTTGTTTTGAGTGGAATCATTAAGGTCAAAAAAATATTTGGCTCTGTCCGTTACAAGCTTTTTTGGAGGCGTTAATGGGATTACGTTCACATTCACCGTTATTATTTCATTTGGATTTGGCAAATCTTCCACTTTATAGGCTCCTTTATGTAAGTTGGTCAATTTTGGAGTGGTGCACGCAACCAAAAGAAAGCTTGTTATTATGTATTTGGACTTTTTCATTGAACTATACATTTTGAATAATTTTTAACCCCTCCACCATTGCAAGGTCTGTCCACATTATCCTCAAAAAGAATATAGACCGATTCAAAAACCGTATTTGCGCTGCACTCCAAAATACCGTTGATCAAATAATTATTGAAATTTGGCCCAAGGGTAAACTTCTTACCTTTCCTGCTAATGGGTAGAGGATCACTGAATATTTGATCGTTCGTATTAAAAGATGCAAACCGAAGCTCGTAGTTCTCATTGGGGAAATCCTCTTCTATCATTTTTTTGACCTTTTTTTTTAGATAGCTTTTGGACAGGTAATCTCAATATTTGATGACAAATACGTTTGTCGTATCCCTTTTTATCTTTTCCAAAATCGCTTTTTTACCATATTTCGATGGAATGTTGCAAGTACTTTGGTTTGTGTTCTTTGATTTAAAATTTAAGTTGCTCATCTATTTTGCTCGTTATCGGGAAACAAATCATCCATCATCTTTAACATATTCTGCAGTTCCATAGCTTCTGTACCTGGTTGAATACGGGCTAGGTAATCTGTCGCTCCATTTTTTTTATTGATTTTGGATTTTGCCATTTTACGGATGATTTGCATTTTACCCTCTATCTCACCCGCTTTTTTCTGGGCTTCTTGAGTTTTGTTCTCTGCATTTTGGGCCCTGGTGTCCGCAGCTTCCGCTTTGCTGCGGTGCACCTCCCTACCAAAAACAAACCCTACTGCGGCAAATACAATGGCCTCAACTCCAGAAAACAGAAAGACCAATCTACTCCACTGTAGTTCCTGCCCTTCACCCAAACTTGTTTTATTTACCATAAAGACTATGAAATACGCATAAGCCATCAGGACTAAAACGGCTAGGCCAAAAATGAACCACCATGCCGTGGCAGGCCTATTGGATTTTGGTGTATCTCTAGTATTTGTCCCGTTCGTAGTTTCGTCCTTTTTTTCGTTTTGCTTTGCCATGTTTAGTTGTTTGGTCTGATATTTTATTTCCTCTATGTCTTCAATTATACATTGGTCACGACCTGTAAGGCATTTTCTACCGCTTTTAGTGCATTGATTCTGCCGTAGCCGTAATAAATGCTGTGTCCATTGGTATCATAGTTGCCATTGTCAATATCTATCTGATCGCAACTCTGGCGTATTACATCTTTCACTCCTTCTAAGTTTAGATCAGGATTTACCGAGAGCACCAAGGCGATTACTCCAGCAGCTCCCGGACACGCACTTGAAGTACCTCCAAAAGTTGCCGTATAATTCCCTGCGGCATCACCGACCATAGGATTATCTGAGATACTACCACCATTATAACCCGCTTGTCCTTGAATATCTGTTGTCCAGATACCCGGGGTTATGGGCCTTGGATGATCGAATAACGGATATTCTTGATCACCACTGGGAAACGAACAAAACACTTCCCTTCCAAAATCACTATATACCGATCTTTTACCTGTATCATTGCAAGCTGCAATTGCCAAGACCTTCTCATAGCTGGCATATCCATCAAAAAAGGTATTTTCCCGGCCATTGCCCGCTGCCCAGGTGATGATGCACCCCTTACCATTTCTCCCATTGGTTACGGCATAATCTATAGCAAGCCTAGTGCTATCCGGTAATGGAACGTTGTTGGTATGACTTGGGTCACTGGGGTCCCACCATGCCCCATCCTGGGGTCCCCAACTACAGGAAATGACATCCGCACCATGGTCAGCTGCCCATACAAAGGCATCGGCTTCTTGCATGGAACCCAAATTGGCATTCAACTTTATGGGCATCAAAGTCGAAAGTGGCGCCACTCCAGCGGCCTTGTCCAATCCGGACGCGCAAACCACACCGGCACATGAGGTTCCATGGGATTGGTTTGGAAAACTTGGCCTAGGATTATCTGTTTCAGAAAACATATCCCGAGGATGGACCACTTTATCTGTGCCCTCGAATTCTGGATGGTCGATGTCTATGGCGTCATCGATGACCGCAACAACAATACCTTCTCCCATAGTATGCTGCCACGCCTGTTCTACCTCAACATGGGCATTAACCTCTTGGCTCATAAAGGTAGTGCGTGTCAAATGCCATTGTTGTGGGTAAACCTGCTGCTTGTACTTTTTTTGTTTGATGATTTCCGGATGGCAGAGCTCAACGCGGTCTAGGTCCAACAGCTCCTCGGCAAGAGGAAATATTTCTTTCCCCACTTTTTCCGCAGAGGTAACGAAAAAAGCATTTTTAGCATATTTTACCGCTTTTTTAACCTCTAAATTGTGTTTTTTGATTAGCTCTTTACAAGCTTCTTCCGTCACCTCATCATGGAACTTAATAAAGATATTTTCCGTGTAAATGTTTATCACCCCCTTATCATCGACCAAAACCCGTCCTGAAAACTTGATATCGTCCATCTCTCCGGCCATCTTACGGACGGCATTCCTTACCTGCTTGGCCGATTTTTCACCCAAGGGGTTACAACGGTATATTTTCACATTGGCTTCCGGCATTGCCTCTACCAGCATAAGATTGTTGATCAAAGTCCGCCTATCCGAGTCCAAACTCATCCCATCAAAACCTGTTTCATCCGTAAATCTCACGACCACGAGATCATCCGCCTCTTTCAATTTCTGTCTCGCTCCGTTTTTACCTCCAATTCTATACGATACCATACTGTTGTTTTTTTAGAGGAATCTAATCAGGTCTTCCTCAGAATACCTGGTGAAATTTGATTGACTCCCTCCGGTTAATAAAAATGTATTTTTTGTAAATCTCCGTTCGATTTTTTCATCTGCTGGGGCAAAAGACAAGCCAGTGGCCGCTTCTATGGCATCCACCTCCACTATAAAAGGTTTTAAGTCTTCATCCAAATCGGAAAACGGATCCTTCATAAAAGATTTGCTGCGAACCCGATTATTGGGGAAAAAGACAAAATCCATGTTCTGAAGTGAAGACTCCTGGCTCAGTACAAACGCAATCCTATGAAGTCGGTCATCCTTTACGTAGTATACCACTTTCCAAAATTTTGTTGGAATACGAAAACTTTGTGTTTGGTTCGTCTCGGCGCCCACATAAACCGCCACAGGGTCTCCTTGCATAAAAATGCAACCTGAAAAAACGGAAACCTTATTCTTGACCTTTTTTATGATATGGTCCTCTAATTCTTTCCAATCACCCTGATTGAGCAGATAATACTGTGGCGCTATATTGGTATAAAAAAAAGTGTCTTTTGCCGCTGTTTCGGCCATTTCTTTCGTTCCCCATTGGGGGTATTCCCTGCGGATAACATGACCCCTATCCAATAGGTTTTTGTTCCCAATAGTCGGATGGTCGTTTTCTTTCGATTTATAAAAATCATCTCCTATCTGTACCTCTACGTTCAATCGTTCTGTTTCCTTCTTAAAATTTGTGGGCCTTTCGACCTTGATGCGCTCCTCTTTCAGTGGGATATTGCATGCACAGTACAGCGCAAACTTTCTTTGTACGTTGAAACAGGTTGTAAAATGACGGTAATCAATAACAACGTTTGAATTGTTCGTTTCCACCTCAGGAAGTGTAACCTCAAAATCTGAAGCACCTTTCAAAAAATCGCTTCTGTAACCTAGAACTGTCGTATCTGGCATAATGATGCTGTTTCTGTCTTATCACAATCAAAGATGTGAGTAATGGAGTTTTCGGAGTGTTTAGTTGGGGAAGCTCTACAAATTAGAAAATGCAAATCAAAAATCATTACATAAAAACCTTAGAAAAACTGAGGGTTTTCCGTAAAATGGATTGTTTTTTGTAAAATCCCCTAGAAATACCACAGCTTTATTAAAAAGTTCGGAAAAGCCTTACTTATCGGGATTTTAAAAGATAGGTTCCAGTCTTACTGATTTTATCGACAAAATGACCCATTTTCTCCTTAAGAAAAATAGCTGAAAACCTACTTTATTCGATTAAAACAAAGCTGAATACCATTAATCCGTACTTTTTCGATTTGACCGATACTTTTTAAAGAAAACACTTGGCAAACCCAACTTTGGAGTAAAATTAACCCCAATGAAAGTTTTACTACTTCGTGCCAAAAAAGAGTTTTCGGTTGAGGATAACCGTATTGCTGCCATCAGCTGTCTAATTATTTCCATTACCGTTTTTTTTATTATGTCCGTACTGGGCAGGGAAATCCTGCTATAAGTTCTTTGCCTAACACTTTTCGCCTTCTTGTATCGATTTTTTCTGGCTAACTTAGTCAGGTGTACACCATAATCGATATAGAAACTACGGGCAATGGCATCAAAGGCAATCGGATTACCGAAATAGCCCTATTTAAACATGATGGGGAACAGATTGTGGATGAGTTCACTTCTTTGGTGAATCCCCAATGTCCTATCCCATATTTTATTACAGGCCTTACCGGTATCGATGACCAAATGGTGGCCCGTGCCCCGCTTTTTTCGGAACTAGCGGATACCATTCTAAAGTTTACCCAAGACACTATTTTTGTGGCCCACTCGGTTAATTTTGATTATGGGGTCATCAAAGAGGAATTCAGACAACTGGGGGTACCTTTTGTTCGCAAGAAACTATGCACGGTTCGTCTTTCTAGAAAGATTATCCCAGGGCTCCAGTCCTACAGTTTGGGAAAATTGTGTTCAGCCATTGATATTCCCTTATCGGATAGGCACCGCGCCAGAGGGGATGCGCATGCTACTGTACTGCTTTTTGAAAAGCTTTTGCGGAGTCCGAGTTCTGAAACCGTTATTCAGAAGTTTCTCAATTCAAGAAGTCAAGAAGCTACACTGCCCCCACATTTGGATAAAGCTGAACTGGATGCCATCCCTCAAAAACCAGGAATCTACTACTTTAAGAACCGTACGGGCAACATTATTTATGTAGGAAAGGCAATCAACCTAAGAAAACGGGTGTTAGGACATTTCTACGACAAAAGTGAAAAAGAAATTCAACTTTGCCGAGAGACGGCCCATATTGATTTTGAGCTCTCTGGCAGTGAATTGGTGGCACTTTTAATGGAATCTGCTGAAATCAAAAAACACTATCCCATTTATAATCGCGCCCAGAAAAAGAACATCAAACAATTTGGGGTTTTTTGCTATGAGGACCGAAAGGGTATTAAACATTTGGCATTTAATACGTTAACATCCATTCCGCAAGCCCTTAAAATTTTTTATAATTTGACTGATTGTCGGACTTTTTTGAGAAGTGTCTGCAAAACATATCGACTTTGCCCAAAGTACTGCCATTTACAGCTTGCCGAAGCGAACTGTTCTTTTTACGAAAATATGTACTGCGAAGGAATATGCTCTGGAACTGAGTCCGTTGAACAATACAATCGGAGAGTTAACCAAGCTATTGTCGATATGGATTTCGATAAACCTGGAATCCAGATTTTAAGGGGAAACGGTAGAACCGCCACTGAAAAGACATTTGTTTTGTTGGAAGAAGGACGGTATAGCGGGTATGGTTTTATCGAAAACACAGTGGAAATTAACTCTTTGGAAGATATTCAGGCATACGTTGTTCGGCAGAAAAACACAGTAGAGGTACAGCGGATTTTAAGCAGCTTTATGCCCAAATCGGAACTTGTGGAGTTATCCGTTAAACCTTTTTCTTGATTCTCCGATACATTTTCACCATAAAAACCACCCAAGCTATAACTATCAGGGCTGAAATGCTGATATAAAAAACAATAACATCCATAGCGTAGATTTTAAATAGAAGCCCCCAGCACCAGAAATCCACAGGAAATCGTATTGTTTCTTTTAAGAAAAGTTCAGAACAGAGTCAATAAACATAAAACATGTATATTCCCCGTTTTAGACAAAATTAACAAGAAAAAAGACAGAACATGTTAAAAAATTATAATTTTTTTAACTTTTTTGTTTAAGCAAACAATAAATGCCCCTAAACGGGGCATTTACTAACCAACTAAATTGGAACGCATCAGAACTGAGCTGTTTCTGTGCTTCCTTTCATAGCTACGGTACTGGATGTACCTGAAGTAACGATGTTTTGAACCGTATCAAAATACCCTGTTCCTACAAACCCTTGGTGTTTTACAGCTTTGAATCCAAATTTCTGTAGCCCGAACTCCCGTTCTTGCAGTTCGGAATATCCTGCCATTCCTCTTTCCTTATATGCTTTGCTCAATTCAAACATACTGGTATTGAGTGCATGGAACCCGGCAAGGGTGATAAATTGAAATTTGTAGCCCATACTGGCCAGCTCCTCACGAAAGGTTTCCATTTCGTCCACACTAAGTTTGGCGGCCCAGTTGAACGATGGGGAGCAGTTGTAAGCCAGCATTTTGTTTGGAAATTGAGCATGGATTCCTTCCGCAAATTTTCTGGCTTGCTCCAGATCGGGAGTTGAGGTTTCCAACCAAATTAAATCTGCAAATGGTGCATAGCTTAAGCCTCGGTCTATGCCTTGTTCCAATCCATTTTTAACATAGAAGAATCCTTCGGGAGAGCGCTCCCCGGTAATAAATTTGTTATCGCGCTCATCAATATCGCTGGTCAATAAGTTAGCCGCATCAGCATCGGTTCGCGCAATGATTACGGTAGGAACCCCCATCACATCGGCGGCTAGGCGTGCTGCAACTAATTTATTTACTGCCTCTTGCGTTGGGACCAATACTTTGCCTCCCAAGTGCCCACATTTTTTGGCAGAACTTAACTGATCCTCAAAGTGAACACCCGCAGCCCCACTTTCAATCATGGATTTCATCAATTCAAAAGCGTTCAAGTTTCCTCCAAAACCTGCCTCGGCATCGGCCACAATGGGAACCAAATAATCTTTTTTGTTTTCGGTTCCGTTCACTACTTGAATCTGATCGGCACGTAACAACGCATTATTGATTCGTTTTACCACCATGGGAACACTATTGGCCGGATATAACGACTGATCGGGATACATTTCCCCTGCTAAATTGGCATCTGCAGCTACCTGCCATCCGCTGAGATATATGGCTTCGAGACCTGCTTCCACTTCTTGAATGGCCTGGTTACCGGTCAATGCGCCCAATCCTGCCACATAATCTAGGGACTCGAAACGTTTCCAGAGCTTTTCAGCTCCTAATCGGGCAATGGAATAGTCAATTTCATAAGACCCGCGAAGCTTGATCACTTCCTCGGCAGTATATGGTCTTTCCACTCCTTTCCATCTTGGATTTGCCGTCCAATCTGCCAATAATTCTTGAATCTTTTCTGTTTTTTCCATAATTTTAATTTTCGATTTTAGAATGAAATCCCAGGTAATGTTAGCGCGTTCTTGGGATTTTTTTGTTTATATAATTAATTAGTTTAGGTTATTGACCGATACGCTTTTAGCGTGAGGAACTCTTCAAATTCCCTGGCTCTGACCAACTTATCAAAAAGTTCAAATGCTCTTTCAAATTCGGTGTTGCCCAGATTGGCTTCCCCGACCAAGTGCCTGATTTTCTCTGTTTCCTCCTTCAAAATGAGGGTATATAGCGTATCCGTGAATTTTCTGCCATCGTCCAATCGGGCATTGAATTTTCGCCATTGCCACAACTGCGTCCTGGAAATTTCTGCGGTAGCGGCATCCTCCATCAAGTTATAAAGCGCCACACAACCGTTACCGCGCAACCATGCTTCCAAGTAAAGAATGCCTACGTTCATATTTTTTCGAACCCCCTTTTCTGTTATTGTACCTTTTGGTACGGCAATTAAATCCGCCTCAGTGATGGCATCGTTTTCTCTGGACATTGTGCCAATTTGATTGTCCTCCGGCATATATTTGTTAAACTCGTCCAAGGCAATCTGGACCAGACCTGGATGTGCTACCCAAGTACCGTCATGACCATTTTTCACTTCTCGCTCCTTGTCCAAACGTACTTTTTCCAGTGCGGTCTCATTGGCCACTGGGTCATTTTTAATAGGAATTTGGGCCGCCATTCCCCCCATCGCATGGATCCCTCTTTTATGACAGCGCTGAATCACTAGTCTGGAATAGGCATCCATAAAAGGTACGGTCATGGTGACTTGGTCACGGTCTGGTAGAATAAATTCAGGATGGTTCCTAAACTTCTTGATGTAAGAGAAAATGTAGTCCCATCGACCACAATTCAAGCCTACAATATGGTTTTTCAGTTCATAGATGATCTCATCCAGCTGAAAACTTGCGGTTAGGGTCTCAATCAAAACCGTGGCCTTAAATGTTCCAACAGGTACACTCAGATATTCCTCGGCGAAGGTAAAAACCTCATTCCACCACCTAGCTTCCAGATAGTGTTCCAGTTTGGGCAAATAGAAGTAAGGAGCAGAGTCACGGTTCATCAAAACCCGCGTGTTATGGAAAACATAAAGGGCAAAGTCAAACAGACTTCCCGAAGTTTCTTCGCCATTGATAAGAACATGACGTTCGTTGAGATGAAGCCCCCTGGGACGTACCATTAAAACGGCAACTTCGTCGTTCAGCTGATACGATTTGTCTTTTTTGGAATCGTAATGGGAAATACGCCGCATGTTGGCATCCAAAAGGTTTTGCTGGCCTTGCAAACAATTGTCCCAAGTAGGTGAATTACTGTCTTCAAAGTCGGCCATAAAGGTCTTTGCCCCGGAATTCAGCGCATTAATGACCATTTTACGTTCTACCGGTCCCGTAATCTCCACCCTGCGATCTTGTAAATCCTGTGGTATGTGTTTTACCTGCCAGTCCGCTTTGCGCGTCTCTTCTGTTTCCTGGGGAAAAGATGGTAGGACGCCTCGGTCAAACTTAGCTTGTTGTTTGAGCCTTTTGTGCAGAAGATGCAGACGTTCCTTGTCAAACTTTTGATGGAGTTCTATTATAAATTCTAAAGCACCATCCATGAGCAGATCTGGGTAATAGTGGGTCACTTCTTTTGAGAATTGAAGATCGGTCGGGGTTATTAGCGTATTTTCCATGACAAAGTGATTTTGTTGTACAAGGATATATTAAAGTTCATTAAAAAACAAGCGAACGTTCGCTAAATAGTAAAATTTCGCAATTTTTATTTAATTCGCAAAATATCCTATCTTTGATTGCGAATAATGGAAGAAGAATATATCAAACTTATTTTTGGACTGAAACTCAAACAGATTCGGTCAAAAAAGAACCTCTCACTTTTTGGATTATCAAAACTTACGGGACTGTCCAAATCCTACCTGAACGAAATTGAAAAAGGAAAAAAATACCCAAAGACGGATAAAATAGCCCTGCTTGCCGAAAAACTGGAAGTTCCTTACGACAATATGGTCTCGTTAAAACTTGATAAAAATTTGGCACCTGTGGGCGAATTGCTAAAATCCAAAATTCTTAAGGAATTGCCTTTAGAGCTTTTTGGCATCAAGGAAAGTGACCTAATCGACATTGTGGCCAATGCCCCCACCAAGGTAAATACGTTTATCAGCACCATCATTGGGATAGCAAAACAATATAATTTTGGAAAGGAGAATTTTTATCTGGCTTCGGTGCGCTCCCACCAAGAGGCGAACAACAACTTTTTTCCCGATATTGAAAAAGCGGTAGTCTCCCTTTCCATATCGCACCAAATCGATTTAAGTAAATCGGTTTCCTCGGAAGAACTACAGGAAATTTTAGTGGAAGAATACGGTTATACCGTCTTGGAGGAGGACTTGACCAAACATCAGGAATCTGATGGTCTTCGGTCCATTTTTATTCCAAAAACCAAAACACTCCTCGTATCAAACCATATTGATCACACCCAAAAGACCTTTATATATGCCAAGGAAATAGGCTATAATTATCTGGACATTCAGGACAGGCTCTATACGTTCACGTGGATAAAGTTTGAAAATTTTGACCAAGTCCTGAACAATTTTTATGCTTCATACTTCGCAGGAGCGTTGATAATACCCAGAACGTTGATACGAAATCAACTCGATGAATTTTTGGCAAAAACAAAGTTTGACTGGAGGTCCATCATTGCGATCAAAAACGGGTACAATGCCTCTCCGGAGACCATTTACCAACGTTTGACCAATATTCTTCCCAACGACTACCACTTTGAAAATCTGTTTTTTCTGCGATTTAGCCATAAAGCCGATACGGAACGCTTTGAGATTACAAAAGAATTTCACCTTACCCACCACATGCCCCAGGGCAATGAGGTGGATGAAAAATTTTGTCGCCGCTGGGTGTCCATTGGTGTACTTAAAAAAATTGGGGAGATGACCGGATCGCGGCGAATGGAAGTCTGCATTTCAAGACACCCCCTTAATGGACAGGATTACCTTATTTTCTGTTCCACAAACAAAGATGCCAGAAGGAAGGATGAATTCCAGAGCATTGTACTAGGTTTGCTCGTCAATCAACAGCTCAGAAAGAGAATCCGCTTTATAGATGATAGTAATATCAAGACCTACGAAGTGGAAGAAACCTACGAACGCTGGGAAATCTACGACTACCAGGTGCGAAACAGGCCCGCACAGGTACTGCAACAAAAAGAGAAAAACAGCAAAACGGAACAGGTTGTATCGGAACTACAACGCAAGTACAGTTAGATTTTTGGTGTTAACATCACCTTGAATTCAGAAGTACCTTCTAATTGCTGAAAACCACTATGTAGATCGCGTTGGGGAACGGCATAGGGATAAAATGTAATAGGTTCTATGCATACCATGTTCGGTACCTCCGTCCAGCACATAAAATGGCCAAAGCCTTCTGTTGAAATAGTGATTTCTTTTTCGTCCTTTAGCGATATGGATTCGCAGTTGGCCACCTGCAATGCCCTGCTTCCCACATCCAAAATCTCGTCCAAGGAAATAATACGATCCTTTGCAATGACCACTGGGCTATCCGACCGTAACTTGAAAGCGGGATGGTACCCCAGCATAAATGGCATACCGGGGTCGCCTTTTATTTTTAGGGTAACCTCCAACCCATTTGCATTTAAATTGAAGTGCTTTTCAAACTCAAAGCTGTAAGGCCAGCTCAGATATTGCTTTTCAGATTTCTCCGGATACTTTTTATTTCTAACAGGGGTTTCCGCTTGGTAAACTTTGGCAAAACTTAAGTGGGTTTCACTTTTGGATGTCAACGCATACGATAAAAGGCGTAGATGTCCATGTTGGTCCAAGATCGCTTCTCCCTTCGGAGTGTTTACGGTATAACCTGCCTCTGCTACTGGTCCGATTATCGGAAACATTTCGGTATCGGCACTCCCCCAACCTGGACTTCCTTTTTGATGGATGAATTCATGCCCATTTACCTCAAAACTTACCAATTCGCCAGCATCAATGTGAACAATTTGGTTTCCGAGTACGAGTTTTTCCATGACTATTCGATAAAACCTTTTTCGCGCATCCAGTCATCGTTGAATATTTTTCCCACATAACGGCTACCATGGTCATGAAAAAGAACTACGACAACATCGTCCTTTGAAAAATGTTCTTTCAACTGAAGCACTGCCTTTATGGCCGCCCCGGCAGAGTTCCCTAAAAACATACCTTCTTCTTTGGCCAGTCTTTGGGTATATACGGCAGCGTCCTTATCCGTTACTTTCGTAAATCCGTCGATTATATCAAAATTGACATTTTTGGGAAGAATATCTTCTCCTATTCCTTCTGTGACATAGGGGTAAATTTCCTTCTCATCGAAAATTCCCGTCTCGTGGTACTTCTTGAAGACCGAACCATAGGTGTCCACTCCCCAGATTTTGATATTGGGATTCTGCTCCTTGAGATAGGTGCCCACACCAGAAATGGTACCTCCTGTTCCGACCCCGACCACAAAGTGTGTCACTTTGCCTTTGGTTTGCTCCCAAATTTCAGGGCCCGTACTTCGATAGTGGCCTTTGGTATTGGAGGGATTGTCATATTGATTCACATACCACGCATTGGGTATTTCATCGCCCAATCTTTTCGCTGTGGAGTAATAACTTCTTGCATCGTCAGGGGGCACATCAGTAGGACAGATATGGACCTCACTGCCCACTGCCCGCAGTATATCGATTTTTTCTTTGGATTGTTTATCAGTTGTGACACATATCATCTTATAGCCTTTGACGATAGCTGCCAATGCCAATCCCATACCTGTATTTCCTGATGTTCCTTCTACAATGGTACCCCCCGGCTTTAATCGGCCATCTTCTTCGGCATCCTGGATCATTTGTAAGGCCATCCGGTCTTTGACGGAGTTTCCAGGATTAAACGTTTCATATTTTGCCAAAACTAAACAGGGAAGTTCTGAAGTTAGCTTGTTGAGCTTTACCAAAGGGGTGTTTCCTATGGTTTCCAGAATGTTGTTTGCGTATTCCATAATCGGCACAAAGATAGTTTTTTGCACCAGCGTATCATAGTACTGGTTCAGAAACATGCATTCCAAAACAGTCCATGTTTATTCGAATTTGATGGCTTTTACCGGACTGATCCTAGTGATGATATAGGAGGGTATCAACAGCATAAGAAGGCACAGAACCATCACGCCCAGATTGAGCAAAGCGATGGTGTAAACATTGATATAAACCGGAATGTAATCGATATAATATTCCTCTGGATTTGGAAATTTGAAGATGCGATATTTTTGTTGGATGAACAGCACCCCCAAACCGATAAGATTACCCCAAAATAGTCCAATGGCAATCAAATAGGCCGCATTGTACAAAAATACTTTTCGGATGCTCCAATTGGCGGAACCCAAAGCTTTCAACACCCCTATCATTTGCGTACGTTCCAAAATCAGTACCAAAAGAGCGGTAATCATATTGATGCCTCCAACAATTATCATGATTCCGATGATCAATCCAATATTAAAATCAAAAAGTCCGATCCATTCGAAAATCCGAAAATATTTCGATTTTATATTCTGGGTATCCAGTTCAGAGAGGGTTTTCCCATAGATTTCATTGGTCTTGGTTTCCAAATCATCAAAATTGGATAGAAAGACTTCAAAATTGCCCACTTGGTCTTCTTTCCATTTGTTCATGCGCTGAATATGCCGGATATCGACAAAAACATAGGTGCTGTCAAACTCTTCGAAGCCACTGTCATAGATACCCACAATTTTAAATCGTCTCGTGTTGGGTATTTTGGAAGGATCGCCCTCCTTTAAAAAGAATGAGAAAAAAGAGTCATTTAACTCAAGTCCTAATCGATTGGCCATGATTTGGGAAATCAGTACCTCATCGTTGAGGGTATCCAAATAATTGGGGTGCCGACCTGCCACAAGGTATTCATCAAAAACCGTCCAATCGTAATCCTTGCCCACCCCTTTGGCCAAAATCCCTTCAAAGGTCTCTTCCGTTCTAATAATTCCTCCTTTTGTGGCCACAGCCTGCACGTGGTCCACGCCGGTTATATTTTCAAACTTGGGATAGAACTTTTGGTTGAGTGATACGGGCTCCAAAGAAACCTCTGAGGTGTTGTTATCATAATTGGAAATTTGGATATGGCCATTGAAAGCCGCTACCTTTTCCCGTATTTTTCTTTTGAGACCAACCCCTGTGGCGATAGCAATGAGCATCATAACCAATCCTATGGCAATGGCCGCTATCGCTATTTTTATTATAGGGGCAGAAATACTAATTTTATGTTCCTTCCCTGTAATCAGGCGTTTGGCTATAAATAATTCAAAATTCAACGAATGCCCAGTTTATCGGTTCTCAAAAGTACAGCTTTCTGTTTGGTTCTTGTCTTGATTTCATGTAAAGGAAATCGAAAAAAAAAGGAGGTTCAAGCTGAATTGGCGAATTTGACCATTACGGATTCAGTCCCAGAAATTGTTGTAGGGGCGAATCGAACATCAGAATACCTTCCTTTGGTAAAAAACAAGAATATCGGAATTGTGGCGAATCCGACAAGTGTTGTTTTTAAAAACCAGGGATATACTCACCTTATTGATTCCCTCCTGGCCCTAGACTTAAAAATTAAGACGGTTTTTGCGCCCGAACATGGGTTTCGAGGTACTGCCGATGCTGGCGAACTGGTCAAAGATAGAGTGGATGTCAAAACCAGACTTCCTATAATTTCCTTATATGGAAAAAATAAAAAACCGACCCCTGAACAGATACGGGGCCTGGATGTGCTATTGTTCGATATTCAAGACGTTGGGGTCCGATTTTATACATACATCGCTACCTTACAATTGGTAATGGAAGCATGTGCGGAAAACAATATTCCCCTTATCGTTCTGGATAGGCCCAATCCCAACGGACACTATATCGATGGACCCACCATGCAATGGGAACATACCAGCTTTTTGGGGATGGCCCCCATTCCTTTGGTGTACGGCATGACCATCGGGGAATACGCGCAAATGCTCAATGGGGAAAACTGGATGAAAACAAAGAGGAATACAGATTTAACCATTATTCCAATTGAAAACTATACCCATAGTACTCCATATTCGTTACCGATTCGTCCCTCGCCCAATCTTCCTAATGACGTTTCCATTACTCTATACCCGAGTTTAGGACTTTTTGAGGGAACAAGTGTTAATGCAGGTCGCGGCACAGCGTTTCAATTTCAACGCTATGGAGCTTCTTTTTTGGATAGTACCCGGTATGGGTTGAGGTACACTCCAAAACCAAATTTCGGTTCCAAGTATCCTAAAGAGATAGGTAAAACTTGTTATGGAAGAGACCTTTCCAGTGCTTCGCGTATGAATTCTGTGTCTCTTGAATGGATTTTGGATGCCTATCAAAATAGCAGGGACCGATCGAACTTTTTTAAAACAGATGCTTTTACGAAACATGTTGGTACTACTGCGCTTCAAAAGCAAATTGAAGAAGGTTTGTCCGAGAGCGATATAAAAGCGATATGGACCGCAGATTTGGAAAAGTTTAAAGAGGTACGATTGAAGTATCTACTTTACGATTGAGTATCTGTAGTAGGTCTTCGATACTTATGAAACGGTTGTTTCAACAATCCCATGACACTGCTATTCTCTTTTTCGTCGGGAAAGGTATCTACGCCGTATACAATTTTTTCAGTGTCCAAAGTCATGTAGGTACCAAAAAGACGGTCCCATACCGAAAAAATGTTCCCATAGTTGGAATCGGTATACGGCAATTTATAGTGATGGTGCACTTTGTGCATATCTGGGCTTACAATAAACCAACTTAAGGTGTCATCAACTTTCTTGGGCAATTTGATATTGGCATGGTTAAATTGTGAAAGTACCACGGATAGACTTTGATACAACATAATTATCGCTATGGGTGCACCTACCACAAAAACCCCGATTAAAGTGAAAACGTAGCGAATCAAGCTCTCCAAAGGATGGTGCCTATTTGCAGTGGTGGTGTCCACATTATGGTCCGAATGGTGCACCAAATGCACCATCCAAAGCACTTTTACCTTATGCTCCACAAAATGTGCTGTGTAGGCCCCTATTAAATCCAAAAACAGAACCCCTAGGAAAACATAAAGCCACAAGGGCATTTCGGGCAGCCAATTGATTATTCCAAAATCATTTGCAACGGCCCAATCCGAGGTCTTCAACAACAAAAAAGCGAGGGGAAAATTTACAATTATGGTGGTCAACGTAAAAAAGAAATTTGGAACGGAATGCCTCCATTTTTTATACGGAATGTTAAAAAGGGGTACAATTCCTTCTAAAACCCAAAAAAAAGTAATTCCCCCAACAAGTATCAAACTGCGGTGTAGCGGTGGAATAGTTTCAAAATACGTTATTAATTGTTCCATGTCCGCAAATTTAAGGAATCGTCAGAAATTTACACGTTTTTTTAACGCCTCCACAATGTTAAAGGCTGCTGGACAAATGGAAACGTTTTTCAAGGTAAGGTGGTTTATGTTTTGGAACTTTTTGCGATTGGTATGGGGAAACTCCTTGCAGGCTTTAGGTCTGGTATCGTAAATGGAACAGTGATTGTCTGGACCCAAAAAAGCACAAGGCACTTGTTGCAACACATAATCCTGGTCCTCATCCAGCCGAAGATATTCTATTACGAAATCAGATGGTCTCATCCGTAAATGCCTCGAAATGCGGTCGATATCGGTTTGCGTAAATAAAGGACTAGTAGTTTTGCAACAATTGGAGCACAAAAGACAGTCGGTCCGTTCAAATTCTTTTTCATGCAGCTCCGTCATAAGGTAATCCAAATGCTTTGGTGGACGTTTTTTTAATTTTGTAAAGAACTTTTTATTTTCCGATTGCCGTTCTTTGGCCTTTCCATGCAATTGCTTTAGTTCATTTTCCATAAGGGGCAAACTTAAAAAACGTATTTCATTTAAACCTTGAGCAACTAATCCCGTCTAAATTCATCATAGTAAAGTGCGTTTAAAAAGAGATATCGATGTATTTGGGGACGCCCTTTTGGACTACTGGGATAACGGGTATTCTGAGGACATCACCACGGTTTCATCTTTAGAGGAGGACGATGTAATTCCACTGCCCTATTTGTTCAGGAGCTTTAAGGAGATGCCCAAAATTGAACAGACGGCCCTTGAACTTGCAAAAGGAAAAGTACTGGACGTTGGCTGCGGTGCTGGGAGCCATGGTCTTTATCTCCAAGAAAAGGGATTGGAAGTTACAGCGCTGGATATTTCCGCTGGTGCCCTCCAGGTTTGTGGTAAAAGAGGTCTTAAATCCTTGGTAAACTCTTCAATCTTGGATTTTTCTGGAACACAATTTGATACACTCTTATTGCTCATGAACGGAATAGGTCTTGCAGGCAATCTGGAAAACTTGGGAAGCTTTTTGGAACATCTAAAATCACTGCTCAATCCTTCAGGTCAAATTTTACTCGACTCCAGTGATATTATTTACATGTATGAGCAAGATAATGATGGAGGTGTTTGGGTGCCGGGAGAAAAAAAATACTATGGAGAAGTTATATTCAGGATAACCTACAAAAAGCAAAAAAGTGAGCCATTTAACTGGTTGTATCTAGATTTCAATACGTTGAATGAGCATTGCGAGCGGCAAAATATAAATTGTGAACTTGTAATATCTGGAGCACACTACGACTATTTGGCTAGACTTGTTCCAAAAAGAGAATAAAAAATGAAAAAATTGCGTTTTAGCTTGATGTAATCCTAAAAATATGGAAAAGAAAACGATTCTCATCTTAATGGTATGCCTGGGTTTTTTTCTAGGATGCTCTTCGAACGATGGAGAACCCGATACAAACCCCTCGCCACCACAGTCCGAACCGCCTACACCATCGGAACCTGTAGACAAGTCGGGTAATCTGTTACCCACTGGGGCTTCTGCCAATGACCTGCTGGCTAACACTAATTTTGATAGAATTCTTGTTGAAATAGCCCATGTTGCAGGTTTTCAACCTACTTCGCAGACCGTGGCGAATTTTCAGGATTTCATCCAACAAAGATCGTTTAAGGAGAACATTGAAATTGTATTCAATGAACTCCCATCCCCTAATGAGGAGACTCTCACCCTTCAGGAAATTGATGCCTTGGAACAGGAGAACAGGACCGCTTTTAACAATGGGAGCACACTTGCGGTGTACATCTACTTCGCCGATGCACCTTCGGATGGTGATGATGAAGAAGAAGGTTTGGTCACCTTGGGCGCTGTCTTCAGAAATACCTCCATGGTGATATTCGAGTCCACCATACGAAGATTGGCCGCAGGAAGTGCGCTACTATCAAATACCGATATCGAAACCGCTACCCTGAACCACGAATTTGGGCATCTATTTGGTTTGGTCAATCTAGGGACTGAAGCTGTAAATGACCACGAAGATGCTAGCGCACCTAATCACTGCAATGTGGAAGGTTGCCTGATGCAGGCCCAACTGCAGTTCGGCAGTCCATCAGCACGAAGTTTGGCATTGAAGGGCGAAATTCTTCGGTCGCCCTGTACGCTAAATGGAATAGACTTGGTGAAGCGCTTAGAGAGCAGGACCGCCAACGGATTGGTCATAATCCCTGTTTTGGATGATGAATGTGTTCTGGACCTCCAAAACAATGGGGGACGCTAATCTCAAGGAATATTTAGGTATTTATGGGTCTGTAGGGATACCTTCCATTTAGGATTGTCCATCACATACTGCACAATCAAAGGCATCATTTTTTGCCTTACGCCCCATTCAGGTTGTAAATACAGGATACACGATTCGTTAACCTTAGCAGCCTGTTGTTCCGCAAATTTAAAGTCGTGTTTGTTAAAAACGATGACCTTCAATTCGTGGGCAACATCATAGATGGCATCGAGCGGCAACTTTCTCCTTTTGGGAGATAGACATATCCAATCCCAAGTTCCCGTCAAAGGGTAAGCACCGGAAGTCTCTATGTGCGTTTTTAGCTGATTGGCCTTTAGGCCTTGGGTCAAGGGTTCCATATCCCAGGTAAGGGGTTCGCCCCCTGTTACAACAATCGTATCTGAGTATTTCTTTGCGTTTTCAACAATCGTGTTGATCGATGTAGGAGGGTGGCTCTGCGCATTCCAACTTTCCTTTACATCGCACCAATGACATCCCACATCACATCCTCCTACCCGAATAAAATAGGCAGCAGTGCCCTTGTGGTATCCCTCCCCTTGAATGGTATAAAACTCTTCCATCAATGGCAACATCAAACCCTGATTTACCAAATCTGTAATTTCTTCAGTGAGCATGCGGCAAAGATAGGATATACAAAAGAGGGAGCCGAATACTATTTGCGTCCCACCGTTATTCTTTTACGGCAATTACATCGATCTCAATTTTAGCATTGGCCGCTAGACCCGAAGCGGCAAAAGTGGTACGCGCCGGCTTTTTGGTGAAGTACTTTACGTATATTTCATTAAAAGCCCTGAAATCACTAATGTCCTTTAAAATCACAGTACATTTTACCACATGGTCCAAAGTCAAATCATGTCGTTGCAAAACCCCTTGGATATTTTTAATGGCTTGTTCTGTTTCAGCTTGAATTCCGCCTTCAGGCAAAGCACCTTTGGTTCGATCCATCCCTATTTGTCCGGCCAAAAAAAAGAGATTGCCCACTTGGACCGTTTCGCTAAAAGGAGCCTTTTGCCGTTCTGGATCAGGAGGTTTGTGAAAAGTGATTCCATTTTTTTCTTGAGCTTGGACCGTTACAAATATCCCTATTAGAAGAAAAACGAGGAAAAGAGAACGTTTTTGTTTCATCTTTGCATTTTTTGAATTGCTTAAAATTACCCTATTTTTATCGGAAAATGACCCTCTATGAGCCGGAAAGAAGACTTCCTAGCACACATCGAAAAAGGATATGCCACCAAAGGGGACTGTATCACCATGGGAGCAGGCATGGTTGATAACGAAACCGTGACCGGAGCTTATATAAAAGTACCTTTAAAGACATTAAATCGACACGGTCTTATTGCCGGGGCAACAGGAACTGGAAAGACCAAAACACTCCAAGTGATCGCAGAGAACCTTTCCGATAAAGGTATCCCTGTCCTGCTCATGGATTTAAAGGGAGACCTGAGCGGTATTGCCCAACCCAGCCCTGGACATCCCAAAATTGAAGAACGTCATGAAAAAATTGGATTTCCGTTTGAAGCACAAGGATTTCCCGTTGAAATTCTTTCACTCTCCGAACAGGATGGGGTACGCCTAAGAGCAACCGTCTCTGAGTTTGGGCCCGTTCTCCTTTCCCGGATTTTAGACCTTACCGTCACCCAAGAAGGAATTGTTGCCGTGGTTTTCAAATATTGTGATGATAACAAATTACCACTGCTCGATTTAAAGGATTTCAAAAAAGTACTGCAATACGCCACCGGAGAGGGGAAAAAAGAATTCCAATCCCAATATGGAAGAATTTCAACAAGTTCTACAGGTACTATTCTTAGGAAAATCATTGAATTGGAGCAGCAGGGCGCCGCACTTTTTTTCGGAGAAAAGTCTTTTGAAGTAGATGATTTGGTGCGCATTGATGAGAACGGGAGGGGCTACATTAATATCATCCGGCTTACGGATATCCAGGACAGGCCCAAACTGTTTTCCACATTCATGCTCAGCTTATTGGCCGAAATTTATGGCACTTTTCCAGAACAAGGGGATAGTGATAGGCCCGAATTGATTCTTTTTATTGATGAAGCACATCTTATTTTTAAGGAGGCTTCCAAAGCTTTGTTGGACCAAATTGAAAGTATTGTCAAATTGATTCGCTCCAAGGGAATCGGTCTATATTTTGTTACGCAAAACCCAACCGATGTGCCCGACGATGTCTTGGCGCAGCTTGGGTTAAAAGTTCAACACGCCCTTCGTGCATTTACGGCCAAAGACCGAAAGGCCATCAAACTGACCGCCGAGAATTATCCAGATTCAGAATTCTATGACACCAAAGAGGTGCTCACCTCCCTTGGAATAGGCGAAGCGTTGATATCGGCATTGGACGAAAAGGGAAGGCCTACACCCTTGGCAGCTACACTGCTAAGAGCTCCCATGAGCCGCATGGATGTATTGACGCCATCGGAACTTGAAAAAGCAATCGGCAAATCAAAACTCGTAGCCAAGTATAATGAAGACATTGATAGGGAAAGTGCCTACGAGGTGCTGAATGAAAAAATTGAGAAAGCGCAAAAAGAGGCAGAGAAGGAAAAGGAACAAAAGTCCTCTCCCAGAAAAACTTCCCCACGTTCACGTAGTACACGTATGAATCCCGTGGTAAAGGTCCTCACCAGTGCCACTTTTATCCGGGGGGTCCTGGGCGTTTTGAAAAAAGTAATCCGTTAATTGAAAATGAAAAAATCCAATAGTATTTGTATTGTGCTCGGAATGCTATGCCTAGTTGCCTGCGGAGAACAGGACACTTCCTTTTTGATCACTGAAAACAGTGTGGGACCCCTTTTTAAAGAAACGCCCACCAAAGATTTGGAAGCTATTTTCTCAAAAGACTCGGTAGTAATGGATACCTCAAATTTAAAAGTGGGAGCCAGTGCAAGAAAAATAAAGGTCTTTGAAAAGGGAGGAAAGCATCTCCTTACCCTAACACCCAATCAAGATAGTATTCCCACCGTAGAGAACATACGCATCTTCGATTCCCGCTATGAATCTAAGGAAGGATTGGGTCTTAAGAGCAGTTTTAAAGACATTAAGACCTATTATACCATTAAGAAAATAGTGACCACCATCTCCAGTGTTGTGGTGTTTCCTAAAGAAAGTAATCTCTATTTTACATTGGACAAGGCGGATTTGCCCAGTAGTCTTCGGTATACCAACTCCAATATTGAAGCCGTGCAAATTCCTGATGAAACCAAAATTAAATACCTAATGATGGGTTGGGATTGATGATGGCCAAAAAATTTTTACTTCAAAAAGAACCGTTTATTGTTCCCACAGCGGACGGCAAGTATATTGCCGAACATTTTGGACTGGCCACGGACGGAAATTCAAACCTTAGCATTGCCTATATGAAGGCACCGCCGGGTTGGAGCGAACCCTTTCAGACCCCAGAATTTGATGAGTTCACCTTGGTGTTGCGGGGTAAAAAGCAATTTATCATTGATGGCGAACGTTTGGTCCTTCAGGCGGGCGAATCCATAAAGGTCTTTAAAAATACCCGCGTCCAATATGCAAATCCTTTTGATGAGCCCTGTGAATATATCGCTATCTGCCTACCCGCTTTCAGCATTGATTCTGTAAACCGGGAGACCGAGTAACATGCTTTTTCATCGGGTTGATATGCTTTTCACATCAAACCGTACTTTTCTCGATTTGCAAGTACTTTAGGGCTGTTCATTTGCATCCACTCCGTTAATTCCAGGAGTCTTTCTACATAGGAATGGCCGAACTCCGTCAGACTATATTCTACGCGTATGGGAACCTCGGCAAATGCTTTTCTTGAAATATATCCATCCGCTTCCAAAACTTTCAGGCGCTGGCTCAACACCTTATTGGAGATACCGTAGACATATTTTTTTAACTTATTAAATCGAAGCGTTTTAAAGTATCCCAACCACAAAATGATCAAAACACTCCATTGGTCCGATGCGACCGACATCACATCCCGAACGGGACAAAGTTCAGGAGGATGCTTATAATCGATGTGACCAAACATTTTTTCCAATTTTTTTGTGATTCTAACTTTCTGGTTTTCAGCTAAGGTTTCCATTCTACTACCTGATTTTATGGGAGTTACTTGAAAAAAAATAAAAAAATACCCTTATTTTTAATCTCTTTAATAGAGTAAGTTACAAAAAGTAACCTTATGAAAAAACTGATTTCAAAAATATTACCGCCCTTGTACGGGCAGTATTTTAACATGTTGTCCCTTTTTAATCAAAAAAAAGCAGCGAAATCTGCATTCAATCTCTTTTGTACCATTCGCAAGGGTAGAGTAAACGAAAAGCAAAAGCCTTTTTTGGACAAGGCCAAAAGCAGTATAGAAGAAGCTGCGGGCCATCATATCCAGGTCTACCGTTGGCGTGGATCCGCAGAGACCGTTCTTTTGGTCCACGGTTGGGAAAGCAACTCGTTTCGGTGGCGGAACCTTATACAGAAATTAAGGGAGTCGGATTTCAATATCTTGGCTTTTGATGCCCCTGGACATGGGTATTCTTCTGGTAATCAGTTATATGTGCCCTTGTATAGCGAATGTTTACAGGTAATGATTGAAAAATATCGCCCCAAATACCTTGTCGGTCATTCGGTGGGCGGAATGACATTACTCTACAACGACTTCAAGCACCAGAATCCAGAAATCGATAAAATGGTAACCATTGGTTCTCCATCAGAGTTTGAAGAAATTATGGCACACTATCAAAGCCTCTTAGGTTTTAACAAAAGGGTGATGCGAAGCTTAGATGACTATATTTTCAACAGATTCAATATGTACATCGCTGATTTTTCCTCATCCAAATTTGTAACATCCAATACCAAAAAGGGACTTTTGTTCCATGATCGCCTGGATGCCATTGCACCCTATCACGCTTCTCAAAAGGTTCATCGGGATTGGAAAGATAGTCAGCTTATCACCACGGAGGGACTAGGGCATTCCATGCACCAAGAGGAAGTCAACCATCAGATCGTGGATTTCTTAAAAGCCTAGAGAACAAAAAAGCCCTTCAGGAGTGCCACGAAGTAATATCTCTAATAAATTATCGTACAAAGCCTTATCTTTATTTAACAAGATGAAGTTCAACGTTTACTTAAATCCACTTACTGTTTAGAATGAATACGCGGTTTCAAAGGATAATCCTTAAAAATGGTATCTTGATGCTCTCCCTGGGCTGCATTTGCTGTGGACGTACGGATGAGGATGTGTTGTATGCATTTTCGGTCACGAATGATTCTGGAAGGGAAATAAGCATCACTTCTTTCAAGGCCGATTTCCCAGAAATTGCACCAAAACAGGTTTCCTTAAAAAACAAAGAGGTCCTTTTAGAAGAGTTCCCTTCACGGGACAGCGGCCGTAGCTACAGTTTTTTGGATGTATTTGACGGGGACTCCATTATTGTGGACTATGCTGGAAGTCGTTTTCAGATTTTTACTTGCATAAGAAGGGGAAGTGAGGGCGTGGGCTGCAGTGTGCCCCGCAATATATTAAATGTGTTGCCTGAACCGGTAAGCGGAACGGATATCTTATTGTCTGAGTATGTTTTCACGGCCGAAGATTTCAATACGGCACAACCTTTGGAATAAGCCGGTGAATACCCTTTTTTAAACTATATTGAAAATCATTAAAACCAAACGCGATGAATGTTGTTTATCCTTTCCATGTCGCTATCCCTGTGCATAACCTCGAAGAATGCAGAATTTTTTATCGTGAAGTTTTGGGTTGTGAAGAAGGACGGAGCAGTGACCATTGGGTTGATTTTAATGTATTTGGTCACCAAGTGGTCATACATTACAAACCAAAATCTGAAGAGGAACTGCATACCAATCCAGTGGATGGCAAAAATGTACCGGTACCCCACTATGGAGTGGTATTACCTTGGGATATCTTCTCAAGCTTTTCCAAAAACCTTAAAGAAAAAGGGATTGAATTCGTTATTGAGCCATACATCCGATTTGAAGGAGAAGTTGGGGAGCAGGCCACAATGTTCTTTCTTGATCCTGCTGGCAACGCTTTGGAATTTAAGGCATTTAAGAATATGGAACAGTTATTTGCTAAGTAGGTTCATCCCAACTGGAGTCCTTTCCTTCTTACCCAAAAATAAGCGAATAGCATATTGGGCACCCAACACACCCACGCTACCGTTTTATAGACCACTGGAAAATTTCCAATCGTAGCGAGTAAAACTGGCAGCCAAAAACGTAAGGTCACCGCAGCATAACAAGCGGCATAACTGTATATCATCATGCCATAAAAAAGAGACACGTCCTTTTTTTTGTTGGCAGAATATGCCTTTGCTGTTGTGTAGAGCCAGGTAAGGCCCAAAACAATAAATCCCAGGGATGAAATCCACCCGCCAGTGGAAAAAAAAGCGAGATACACGGCGCAAAGACCACTTATGGGAACGGACAGCAGATACACTTTTCCCAAATCTCTATATATCCCAGGTCTTTCTTTTTTTAATTTCTTACTGAATTGTGTCCAACCTACAAGAAGCGCGATTCCACCAAATAGCAGGTTTATATGAAAAACTGTGTTCCATAAGGTATTTCCCAGAAGCACCTCAGTTTTACTGTGCAACAGACCCATTTTTCCTTCGGTAATCCAATAGACTAGAGGATAAAGTCCAACGCTAACGGCCAGAAAGACAAAGACAAACCAACCGACCTTGTTTGAGCTGCTCATTCTGGATATCTCCAGCTGTTCAAGTCTGCGTCCTTAGGGGCCGTTTCCGCAATACGTTTCATAATCTTTGGGACATACATGGAATTATATCTCAACCTACTGATATGGTTCGGATTTTCTTGGTCACCATTCCAGCAATGCTCTGCCCTATCCCCATAATCCACCTCGCCCTCATAATAGGGGTCGTTTGTGCTCTCGAGAAAATCTTCCATCAGATACACAGCGTTATTTAAATAGTAATTATCCATATCCCCACAATAAATATGGATTTTCCCCCGAAGTTTTTCCCCAAGCTCTTCCCAATCACGTTCTAAAATGTAGCGTAGGTCGTAATTCTCTTTCCAATACTCAGCTACATCTTGATTTATTTTTCAGGTCATTTTATCCCAAATCCTTTGGGGATATCCTTCATCTCCTTGCGGTGAATAGGTCGCCTCCCAGATATCCCACTGCTGGCCGGAGCGGGACTTGGTTCCCAAAACCAGCTCCAAATGATTGTATTCACGCATGGTGGTCTGAACATGACCTAAATAATCTCGATGGGCGGGTACATCCAATTTTTTATGTTCGCTGGGATAATAATATGCGTTTTCATCTTGATAAATATCCGTGAGACAATAGGCCCGAAAGTCAATAGGGTCAGGACAAGCGGCAAAACAGCCGTTGTATTCCCCAGGATATTTAACTTGAACCGCAAGTGCTTCCCATCCTCCGGTAGACCCGCCGTAGAGAAACCGGGACCAACCCTCACCCATACCCCTAAATTCCTTCTCGATGTAGGGGATAAGTTCATAGGTAATAGCATCACCGTAGGGACCTTGACTCGCAGAATTCACTGCATAGGAGTCGTCATAATATGGGGTTGGATGTTGTATTTCGATAATCAAAAAACGCGGGAAATCTGGTTCGTTCCATCGCTTATAAAAATCATAGGCTTCTTGTTGCTGAATGATATTATATCCTTCAACACCGAATCTATCTGAATAATCGGGTTTTAGACCAGGATCAGGAGGTGTGGTTCTAAACCCTCCAAAGTCATCTGGAAAATGGCCGTGAAAAATCATCAGTGGGTATTTTGCTTCCGGATGTTCATTGAAACCTTTGGGCAATAGAATATGAGCTCCCAGATACATATCCCTACCCCAAAATTCAGATAATTTTTCAGACTTCATTTTAATATGTTTTATCCAAGGTGTGTCTTCCGGTTCCTGTATGGGTGGGATTTTTTCATCCATAACCAGCGATATCTGTTGTGCGACACCCTCTTGAATTTCTATTTTTAGGGGTTTACTGTATAGATTCCCTGGGGAACGGTTCCATTTTTGACCTTCACCATTATCCATGGGCAGTTTAACCGTATGCCCCGTGGACAGCTCAAAGGTTTCGTAAACGTGCAACAAGGCTTGCACATAATACTCCCCAGGAGGTAATTCCGAAAGACTGGTATAAGGAAAGCCAAAAATTTCGTTGTCAAATACCTGCGTTTGGTCAGTAGTCATTCCTTCTACATCCATTCCAAAAATGGGTTGCGCATTTAAACCTGCGCTAATCTGAAAACGGGGTTCCCTGATACTATCCGAAGCGAACATAAGCAATAGCCGACCGTCCACATTTTCAGAACCTATGGATTCAGAAAACGAAACGGAAACTGTAAGGGTTTCCTTTTTTTTGGTTTTACAGGACAGTAAACCGAAAAGGACAAGGCAAAAAAGGAATATTTTAAGTCTCATAGTCAAGTTGTTTGACTGGAAGATACAGAATTTAACCTTTGATTTTGATAAATTTTGGAATACCCCAAGGTATGCCATTCATCGAAAAGTCCAAAAAGCTGATATTATCCCCGGTAAAGACACGTTAATTAATTCTACTGGTATTAACTGCGTCTTTTTATGAAAACAATCCTACTCCTTATTTCTTTGGTTTTCGCTGGATTTGCTTTAGGAAGCTGTACCAACGACGAGGGTGAAACGGAATTTGATATCATTACTCCGGATGAAGAAGAGACCAGCGTTGTTGTGAAAGCAGAAACCAAGGGAATCAAGTAAGTTCCGCCCCATGCCTTTCGCGGGCCAAAAGCGTATTTTTCAGAAGCATGGCAATGGTCATGGGTCCCACACCTCCCGGGACCGGCGTGATATAAGATGCTTTTTTGGAAACATTTTCATAATCAACATCCCCGGTGATGTAATAGCCTTTTTCTTTGGTTTCGTCTGGAACTCTTGTAATCCCAACGTCGATTACCACGGCGCCCTCTTTTACCATATCAGCTTTGATAAATTGCGGAATTCCAAGTGCCGATATTACGATATCCGCTTCTGCGATAACGTCTTCAATATTTTTGGTACGACTGTGCGCCTGTGTTACCGTACAGTTTCCAGGAAAACCTTTTCTCCCCATTAAAATACTCATGGGACGTCCCACACTATGACTACGTCCTACAACAACTGTTCTTTTCCCCTGGGTCTCAATATTGTAACGTTCCAAAAGTTCGAGATTTCCAAATGGGGTGGCTGGTATAAATGTGCTCATATCCAATGCCATTTTACCAAAGTTAGTAGGATGAAAACCGTCTACATCTTTATTGGGATCGATGGCCATGATGACTTTTTGGGTATCTATCTGGTCCGGTAAAGGAAGTTGGACAATAAAACCGTCAATATCTGGGTTTTCGTTGAGCTCCGCGATAGTCTTCAACAATTCAACTTCGCTGGTGGTATTGGGTAACTGAATCAATGTAGATTCAAAACCAACGCGCTTACAGGCACGTACTTTGCTACCGACATAGGTAAGGCTGGCTCCGTCATTCCCGACTATGACCGCTGCCAAATGAGGAACTTTTTCCCCATTGTCCTTCATTTTTTTTACCGCTTCGGCAATCTCATCTTTTATATCGTTACTTACCCTTTTTCCATCCAGTATTTCCATAGTTTTTTAGCTCTCGGGGTTATTTTATTTAACTCTGTATTATCGCATGTTCTGCATCATCTGCATCATCTTCTTGCCCCCGCCTCCCTGCATCATCTTCATCATTTTGCTCATCTGCTGGAACTGTTTCAATAGTTGGTTGACTTCTTGAATAGACCTTCCACTACCTTGAGCGATTCTTTTTTTGCGACTTGCATTCAATTTTGAGGGGTTGGAACGCTCATCCGGCGTCATGGAGTGGATAATGGCCTCGATATGTTTGAAGGCGTCATCATCGATATCCATACCTTTCATAGCCTTTCCCACGCCAGGAATCATCCCCATGAGGTCTTTCATGTTCCCCATTTTCTTGATCTGTTGAATCTGACTCAGGAAATCATCAAAACCAAATCTATTCTTGGCAATCTTCTTCTGGATTTTCCGGGCCTGTTCTTCGTCAAATTGTTCTTGGGCCCGTTCCACTAGAGAGACTACATCTCCCATACCCAAAATACGATCGGCCATCCTAGAAGGATAAAAGACATCTATGGCTTCCATCTTTTCTCCGGTTCCGATAAATTTTATTGGCTTATCGACCACCGATTTTATGGAGATGGCCGCACCTCCCCGGGTATCACCATCCAATTTGGTGAGGATAACGCCATCAAAATTCAATACATCGTTGAAGGCCTTGGCCGTATTGACGGCATCTTGTCCAGTCATGGAATCTACAACAAAAAGCGTTTCTTGGGGAGTCACCGCTTTGTGGATATTCTCAATTTCTGTCATCATCTCCTCATCCACGGCCAATCGACCTGCAGTATCGATGATAACTACATTGCATCCCAATTGTTTGGCTTGTCGAATTCCTGCTTTGGCAATGGCCACGGGGTCGTTGTTTCCCCTTTCGGAATATACCTCTGCCCCAATTTGCTCACCAACAATATGAAGTTGGTCTATCGCCGCAGGTCGGTAAACATCACAAGCGACCAATAAAGGTCTTTTTTTCTTCTTTTTTTTGAGAAAGTTTGCCAGTTTACCGGAAAACGTGGTTTTACCCGAACCTTGAAGACCCGACATTAAAATCACGGATGGGTTTCCAGAGAGATCGACGCCTTCCGCTTCGCCACCCATAAGTTCGGTCAACTCATCTTTTACAATCTTGACCATAAGTTGGCCAGGTTGTAAACTGGTAAGCACGTTTTGACCAAGTGCTTTTTCCTTGACTTTGTTGGTAAATTCTTTGGCAATTTTAAAATTGACATCGGCATCAAGCAGGGCACGTCTGATTTCCTTGATGGTTTCGGCGACGTTTATCTCTGTTATTTGGCCATGGCCCTTAAGTACGTGTAGGGCTTTATCCAGCTTATCACTCAAATTATCGAACATGCGCTTATGTCATTTTGAAGACGGCAAAGTTACGAATAAAAAGAAAAGGACGGCCTTGGGGAGGGCCGTCCTTTTCGGGATTATTGGGGAAATTGGTTATGGTTTTTCAAAAACCAAAGTTTCGGTTGCATCTTCATCTTCGTGTACCAGTTCAATTTTGGAAGCTCCTACAGAGACAACGTACCAGTCTTCGGTCAATTCGGATAGGGTAGCGTTTTCTTCAAGATTCAGATAAAACTTCAGCGTATCATCATCATCTTCTTTTAATATTCTCCAAAGGCCGGCTGCAATGGGTTCATCATTGATGGAAACTTCAGCTTGGTGCATCATGGAAAAGTTAAAGTCCATATCATTGTAATTATCGGTCATGTCCATGCCATTTTTTGTGTAGCTGGTTACGTTCCATCCACCGCCTAAAATGGTGTTCCGCGCCTCAGTAACGTTATTGTCGTCACCACTATCATTACATACTTTTACAAGAACCAATTCATAATCAATCGACTCTATCCCAAATTTAAGTCTTCGGTCATCGAGTTCACGTAGTGGCCAATCAAAGCTGACGCCCGGTTCGTCTCCCATTGTGATTAATAGGGAAAGGACCTGATCATTGTTCATCCCCACTTCCCAAGTTCCTTGGATTGTAGAGATACCATCGCTCAAGGTTACTGCGTCACCAGGTAGAAAATTAAATTCGAATCCTAATAATCTTTCAAGCTCTTCTCCTTGATTTTCCACTTTTTTGATAATCCACTCGCATTGCTTGAGCACTTGACGAAGACCGTCGACACTAGTAGAATCATCACCATTATCATCGTCATCTGGACAGTGCTGTCTTAGTACGATGCGATTGCCCTCGTCTGAATACAACTTGATTTTATGGTCTCCTATGTCATAAACAATCCATTCCAGAGTGAAATCCATCAAGCCGTCAAAAACAAGGTTGAGCGCGATTCCACCATCAGTAACCCGGGTGGACCATTCTCCAGTAAGCATACTTCCCATAACATTTTGGTACAGAACAACGCCTCCTTCAGAAAATGTTAGTGTATTATTTTCATACTGACCTGTTTGGTCGGTAGCCATACGCAAGACCTCCCGAATCTCCCACGGACATTCAATAAGTAATTCCTGAAGTCTTTCTTCTGTAAAATCATCATCATTAAAATCATCATCATCGTCTTCATCACATTCATCTTTAGCTCGCTCCAAGGCATTGGCAAGTTCAGAATTACTGTTGACCACGATTTCAGTCCCATCAAACTTTTTTAAGGTCAAGGGGAACTGAATACTCACCAAATCTTCATCTTCGAGGCCGGCGAAAAACCTTCTCAACTCCATATCACTGCTCACGGAAACTTCACCTGTGAGCTGTTCATTTATATCAAAAGTGAAAATGGTAATTGGATATACAAAGTCGATACATTCGATGTCATCATCATCTCCTCCTTCCAAACATTGGGATGCCAGCTCGCGTAATTGTTCAACACTCTCAATCACCAGTTCGGTAAAATCTCCGAAGGTAATGGTAATTGGAAATAGGATATCCAACACATCAGTATCGGTATCGAATTCATCAAAAATTTCTTCAATGGCATGCAAGTCTTCCCTGGAATCGATGGTTATTTGGATTCCATTTACTTCTACAGTATAGGGAAAGTTAATAGCGATACAGCTGGCGCCGTCCACAATATTATCAAATGAACCATCATTGGTCGCCGTATTCTCAATCAGAATAGCGGTGTTGGAATCTGCGGTAATCGTTTCTTGGTTGTTTCCGCCCACCTCTTCAAATTCCTCTTGACATGAGGTAAATAAAAGGGCTATGGAAAGAAGACAAGTTAGTATTTGTTTGTTGATCACATTCTTCATAACGATTTGGATTTTTTTAGTTGTGGTACATTTTTAAAACAATTCCTTTGCAAAAAACCCTACTTGACCTTCCATTTTTTTAAGATATATTTGAATCTCAACACACCGCTTTTCCATGGACAATGTTTGTGAAGACCAGGTTTATAGCTCTGTATTCAGGGCTAACTCAAAAACGCTTTTTAACTTTATATATTATAAGTTTGGGAACGAAGAAAAGGCACATGATGCTGTACAAGAAGCCTTTGTAAAACTTTGGGAGAACTGTGGCAAGGTATCCCCTGAAAAGGCAAAGTCTTATTTGTACACCGTGGCGAACAACACATATCTCAATGTGATAAAAGCGGAAAAGGTGCGGTTGAAGTATGCTGAACCCACCCTGGAAAGGTCCAACGAATCCCCCGAGTTTCTACTTGAAGAAAAGGAGTACAAAGAGAAATTGGACAACGCGCTCAATCATTTGCCGGAAAACCAAAGAACGACCTTTTTGTTGAATCGAATTGACGGGAAAAAATACGCGGAAATCGCAGAAATGGAAGGAGTAAGTGTAAAAGCGATTGAAAAACGAATGCATTTGGCGTTGAAGTTCCTACGGGAACGGATAGACGGAATTTGATATGAAGGCATTTCTAAAAAAAACATCGGAAGTAAGTTCTGCTAAACCAACGTTCGACCGTTCTATTTGGTCATGGATGGAGAAAGTAGGGTTTTTTCGAATTGAATTGTTATATTAAGGTAAGGTTCAAAAGTTATGCAAGAAAATTACTTGGCAAAATGGCTTAATGGTGAACTTTCTGAGGAGGAACTGGCAAAGTTCAAATCTTCGGAGGAATACGCTTCTTATGAAAAGCTGGAGAGGATTTCATCTTCTCTCAGAGCTCCAGAGTTTGATGTGGAGTCTGAACTGGAAAAGTTGAAAAAAGACCATATTGCCGAACCCGACAAAGTACGACCTTTACAACCCTACGGGAAATTTCTTCGTATTGCTGCCGCAATACTGGTTTTAATCGCAGGTTCTTATTTCTATTTGAATCTTTCCAAGACATCATATTCCAGCCCACTGGCAGAGCGCACGGAAGCAATCCTTCCAGATAATTCCGAAGTCTTTTTGAATGCTGGTTCCAAAATCTCTTTCAGTAAAAAGAATTGGGAAAACAAGAGGGAAATTGATTTGGAAGGCGAAGCTTTTTTCAAAGTTGCTAAAGGGAAAAAGTTTACGGTTTCCACCTCCCAGGGCATAGTATCGGTTTTGGGCACTCAGTTCAATGTGGAAGATAGAAAAGATTTCTTTGAAGTAAGTTGTTACGAAGGCCTAGTGCAAGTCCAGTTTCAAGATATTGAAAAGCAACTTCCCGCCGGCACCTCTTTTTTGGTGATTGACGGCAGGGTCGTGGAAAGTTCCGATCCAACCACTCTAGAACCCTCTTGGATAAAACTCGAAAGTTCTTTCAAAGGTATTCCATTGCGCTATGTATTGAGAGAACTGGAAAGACAATATGATATTTCTGTAGAAACAAAAAATGTAGATACCCGTTTACTTTTTACGGGCTCCTTTAGCAACACAGACTTAAAAATGGCGTTAAAAAGTATAGCTACCCCATCGCGAATACAATTCAAAACCGAGGGTGATAATGTACTTTTCTATGTCGAGGACACGCTTCAGTAAGCTTAAACTACGCTGCTTTACCCTTGCTTTACTTTTTGCTTTTTTTTTGAAAGCGCAAGTAACAGAGAAAACCTCGCAACCTGTTTCGATGCTTATCAAAGCATTGGAAGAGAAGTACAATATAAAGTTTTCGTTTATAAACAAGGATATCGACCCGCTTTTTGTCGATGTCCCAGAATCCATTGCCACGCTAGACGGCATTATCTCCTATCTGGAAACACGGTTCCAAATCAAAATTGAGAAACTTGATGCGCGCTATTATACCATTGCCGCACAAAGTTTGGTCAACATTTGTGGAACCGTACTTGATAATTTTGCCGAGAATACCGTTCCAGGGGCCACGGTAGAAGTTTTAGGTTCAGAGATAGCACTGACAACCGATTCGCAGGGAAAGTTCTCTCTTGAGGATATTCCCCGAAAAGCATCCCTTAAAATCAGGTATTTGGGATATGTAACGCAATATATTTCCGTGGAAGAAGTCATTTTAAAACAGGATTGTCCGAAAATATTGATGGCCCAAAACTATCAACAATTAAAAGAGGTGATCGTCTATAAATTTCTAACTACCGGTATTCTTAAAGAAGCTGATGCCAGCATTACGTTGAACACTGCCGATTTTGGAATCTTACCGGGACTTATTGAACCCGATGTGCTACAGACAGTGCAGGCGCTACCTGGAATTAAAAGTATTGATGAAACCGTTTCGGATATCAACGTTAGAGGAGGGACCAATGACCAAAACCTCATTCTTTGGAACGGCATCAAGATGTACCAGTCCGGTCATTTTTTTGGGCTTATCTCTGCCTTTAACCCATATTTGACGGATAAGGTGACCCTTATTAAGAATGGAACCCCTCCGAGTTACGGAGATGGGGTCAGCAGTGTCATCCAGATGGAAACCAATAACGAAATATCCGATACGTTCTTCGGAGGGGCCGGTTTTAATTTTATAAGTGGTGATATTTATGGGCAACTCCCCATAACAGATGATGTGGCGTTCCAATTTTCAGCGCGACGGTCCACTACAGATTTTCTGAACACACCTACCTACGATCGCTTTTTTGATAGGGCTTTTCAGGACAGCGAAGTTTTGGATCAAAACAATACGAGGTTGAATCAGGCTTTCGGGAGAGAAGAAAACTTTTTATTTTATGATTTTACCGCGAAAGTACTGTATGACATCAATCAAGACCATAAACTGCGCCTGAATTTCATCAATATCAACAATGACCTGATTTTTGAGGAGACCAATTTAGATACCAATGAAACCACAAACAGTATCTTGGACCAGACGAATCTTTCTTTGGGAGCTGAACTATCCAGTAAGTGGAGCAATAGGTTTTCGAGCCATTTGAACGTCTACTATACACGGTATAATTTGGACGCCCAAAACCTCTTTGCCAATCAAATACAGCTGCTTTTGCAAAACAACCGCGTAGTTGAGACCGCTGCGAAGCTGAATACCGATTACCGCATTTCCAAAAATATGTATTGGAGCAATGGATATCAGTTTATTGAAACTGGCATCCGAAATACCACTGATGTAACCCAACCTTCATTCGCCAGTGACATAAAGGGTGTTATCCGCATACACGCTCCACACTCTGAGGTATCTTATGCCACGGAGAACAGACACTTTATTGGAAGGATAGGGGCGCGGGTAAATTATATTGAGAACTTGGCCACTTTTTCCAAATTTTTAGTGGAGCCAAGACTCAACGTGAATTTTAGGTTGGCAAATTATCTTCGGGGTCAAGTTCTTGGCGAGTTCAAAAGTCAGACCACCAATCAGGTCGTGGACTTAGAACAAAATTTTTTGGGTATTGAAAAAAGGCGATGGGTCCTATCGGATGACAATACCCTTCCCATCACCCAAAGCAAGCAAATATCCGTTGGCATCAACTATGAAAAAAACGACCTATATTTTGGGCTTGAAGGATTTTACAAAAGGGTCGACGGCATAAGCACAAGTACCCAAGGTTTTCAGAACGAGAATCAATTTAATGGTGAAATTGGCCTTTATGATGTGCGTGGAGTGGAACTGCTCATCAATAAAAGGGGGCTGGACTATAGTACTTGGTTCAGCTATACATACAATAAAAACGATTATACTTTTGATTCAATTCTCCCAAATCGTTTTCCCAACAACCTAGACATTCGCCATACCCTTACGTTTGCCGGTACGTACACTTATAAAAATCTTAAATTGGGATTGGGAGTCAATTACAGGACAGGTAGACCCTTTACTGAGCCCTTGGAAGGGGACGAGGCACTGAACACTTCTGTATTTCCGGCACAAATCAATTATCAAAATGCCAATTCAAGTAGACTTCCTGGCTATTTTCGCGCCGATGCTTCCGCCACTTATCAATTCAATCTTGGTCGTCGGGTAAAAGCCAATACGGGACTATCGGTGTTGAACATCACGGATAGAAAAAACATTCTGAACACCTACTATCGGGTTGCCGAGGACAATCAGATTGAAACGGTAGAGAATATTTCTTTAGGAATTACACCAAATCTAAGCTTTCGCGTCAGCTTTTAAGCTTCATCTTCCAACTTGGACATTACAATTACGTGGGGAAAAGTAATTGCCGCCAAAAAGAAAATCAAAATCGATATCATATTAAAAGATCGGTCTTTTAGGAACCATAAAAGTAAAAACAGTCCTAGTACGGATATCGCCCAATATAAAAAGGATTCCTTGACATATAACTTGAAGGTTTTCCAATTGGAGATTCCATATAGATAATCCATTTGGTCCTTTAAAGAAGGAATACTGTGCCAAATAATAAAGTAGATACAAAAACCCCAAAGTAATGAGGCTGTCTTGAAAATGATAAAAAACACCAGGAGGATAAAAAATTCTTCCAAAACATTACTGGTAATACGCTGTTTCAAAAAATAAAACCCTCCAAGTATAAAAAGTAGAGCTCCCAAAGCGATTAAGCAATAGTCCAAAACAGATTTGGAAAGTCCCATTCCCATAATCTCCTCTAGAACCAGGAGTACTTGTTCACTCTGAAAACTGAAAACCATGAACAAAATAAATAATCCATAAATCGTGAACAAAATGGTGTTCCAGATCGAGTAGGACACTATTTTCTTTCGCAAATGTTGTTCCCCAAAATGATAACCACTGATTACAATAAATGTAATCAAGGCTAAAATGGGAAAATAGAAGAATAGGACCAAAATGGCCAACACTACCGAAATATAACTGAGCAACACCTTGAACATAGACGATTTAGAATCCGATTTGGTAATGGTACGAATCAATCTAATATCGTTTGATCCATGTAAAATTCCAAAACTCAAAATAAGGATGTAAGCGACAACGGTCTCCGTTTTTTCCCCAAAATACACGGAAAACCAGAGTGCAAAAACAGTCGCTACGATCATTCCGCTTTTTAATTTCACAAAATCGAGAGTCTTTTGTTGAATCATTCAAAAAAAAATATGAACTAATTTATGGAATAATGTCTAGAATTATTTACATTTGGTTAAACAAAATTAATTAACTCCTATATATTTATGGAAAATCTTTTAACTTCTTTACCCATGGTGGCTAAAATGGCCACAAACGATTATGTAGGCTTTACTTTCTTCGTCGGATGTATGGCCATGATGGCAGCTTCTGCCTTTTTCTTTTTGTCCATGAATGGTTTCGACCGTAAGTGGAGGGCTTCCATTTTAGTTTCTGGTATCATCACGTTCATTGCCGCGGTTCACTACTGGTATATGCGTGATTACTGGGCTGCTAATGGGGAGTCACCGACCTTTTTCAGATATGTTGACTGGGTTCTTACCGTACCGTTGATGTGTGTTGAGTTCTACCTCATCTTAAAGGTAGCTGGGGCTAAAAAGTCTCTTATGTGGCGACTAATTTTCCTATCTGTTGTTATGCTTGTCACTGGTTACTTTGGCGAAGCGGTTTACAGAGACCAGGCACAAATTTGGGGATTGATTTCCGGAATCGCGTACTTCGTAATTGTCTACGATATTTGGTTAGGACAAGCGAAAAAATTGGCGCAAGAAGCAGGAGGCGCAGTATTGCAAGCCCACAAAACCCTATGTTGGTTCGTCCTTGTGGGATGGGCAATTTATCCAATCGGTTATATGGCAGGAACGCCAGGTTGGTATGAAGGTATTTTTGGCGGTCTAGCTCTTGATGTGGTTTATAACATCGGTGACGCCATTAACAAAATTGGATTTGGTTTAGTAGTTTACAATCTTGCCGTTACTGCAACTAAGGCGGAAGAGTCAACAGCAACTGCATAGTTAAATCCATAGTTTATTTAGTTGGTTATAGAAAAGGCCGTGTTATCACGGCCTTTTTTACATTCGTTCGGGAACCTCAATACCCAAAATTTTAAAAGAAGATTTGATGACCTCCCCAACTTTTTTGGAAAGTTGCACCCTCAATTGCTTCTTCTCAATATCGGCCTCTCCCAAAATAGTGACTTGTTGATAGAATGAATTGAATTCTTTGACCAGCTCAAAAATGTAATTGGCAAGCAACGCAGGACTATAGTTTTCAGCAGCAAGTAGTACGGTTTCTGGAAAGTTTTGAAGTGATTTTATAAGTTCTTTCTCTTTCTCATGAAGCGCTCCAGGCTTGCCCTTGACTTGTGAGACATTAAAATCAGCCTTTCTCAGAATAGACTGTATCCTAGCATAGGTATACTGTATAAAGGGTCCCGTATTACCTTGAAAATCCACAGACTCTTCTGGATCAAAAAGGATACGCTTTTTTGGGTCCACCTTAAGGATAAAATATTTCAAGGCGGCGAGACCCACCATTTTATACAACTTTTGCTTTTCTTCTTCAGAATACCCATCCAATTTTCCCTGTGCGATCGAAATTTCTTTAGCAGTTTTTGACATACTTTCAATTAAGTCGTCCGCATCAACTACCGTCCCTTCGCGACTTTTCATCTTGCCGCTGGGTAAATCCACCATGCCATAACTTAGATGATACAACTGCCCGGCCCAATGGAAACCCAATTTCTTAAGGATGAGGAACAACACCTTAAAGTGATAATCCTGTTCGTTACCCACCGTATATACCATACCATTTATATCCGGAAAATCTGCGACACGCTGAATAGCGGTACCAATATCTTGGGTCATGTAAACCGCGGTTCCATCAGCACGGAGCACAATTTTCTCGTCCAATCCCTCCTCACTTAGGTCAATCCAGACACTACCGTCCGCTTTTCTAAAGAAAACACCTTTTTTCAAGCCATCTTCCACGATGTCTTTCCCCAAAAGATAGGTATCACTTTCGTAATAAAGCTTGTCAAAATCAACACCCAAATTGGTATAGGTCGTGTTGAACCCAGTATACACCCAACCATTCATCTTTTTCCAAAGACGCACAACTTCTTCATCGCCAGCCTCCCACTTACGAAGCATTTCCTGGGCCTCCAAAAGAATGGGGGCTTCCTTTTCCGCGGTGCTGCGCGATTTACCTTGTGCTTCAAGCTGGGTAATCTCCTTTTTGTAGGCTTTATCAAATGCTACATAATACTTACCCACCAGATGATCGCTCTTTATACCAGAGCTCTCTGGAGTTTCCCCATTTCCAAACTTTTGCCAGGCCAACATACTTTTGCAAATGTGTATGCCACGATCGTTAACGATTTGTGATTTATAGACTTTATGGCCCGAAGCTTTTAAAATCTCAGCAACTGAATATCCCAACAAATTGTTTCGAATATGCCCTAAATGCAGCGGCTTGTTGGTATTGGGAGAAGAATATTCCACCATTAGGACATTCTTGCTATCAGCGGGTACGAGGCCATAATTCTCATCCGTTCTGATGGTATCGAACCAATGGAGATAGTATGCATCGGAGACCACAAGATTCAAAAAGCCCTTCACGACATTGTATTTGTAGATTTCAGCCACATGTTCCTGTAGGTACTCCCCGATTTTGGTTCCAATTTCAACCGGATTTCCTTTGATATAACGCAGCATGGGAAAAATCACTACGGTAATATCCCCTTCAAAATCCTTTCGGGTAGGTTGCAATTCTACCGTGGGTACATCCACATGGTAGTGCTTTGCCACTCCCCTCTGAACACTTTCGGTCAATTTGGACGGTAAATCCATAAAATACTTTTAAGGCAGCAAAACTACATATTTTTTTACCCTTTTATCTGAAGAAGATACCCGTTGGAAAGACATTAAACCGTAATTTTATAAGAAGCCTAGATACCGATAAAGAAAAAGCAGACAATACAGGGCATTATGGAGATACCAGAATTTGGCCAAAAACGAAAAATATGCTTTTAAACGTATCGTACAACGACAAAAAGATCACAGAAAAAATTGACACGGCGGTAGGCAAGCCTTTTACATTAAAGGAAAGGTGGGCCATGGGAGGAATAGGTTCTCCTAAACTGCACATTACCGAGACTAGCCTAGAAATTCAGAATCTATTGGTATTGGACAATAACATCAATACCTGCAACATAGAAATGCGTCCTAAAGGAATCATCCTTAGGTTTCGTTCCCTTCTGGAGACCTATGCGCTGGTAATTCCCTATTTTAAGTTGACATTGTATAAAGGCGATTTTGCGGTTTACTCCATTTATCGTGACAGTTACTTTATAAAAGTAAGATCCGATACCAAGGCCATACAAAAGTTCTTTAAAAAAATATTGGATTATAAAGCGGATAACACGCCAACATCAATAGAGGACCTATGAAGATTTTGTTGACCGGCGCAAATGGCTACATTGGGATGCGATTGCTACCCAAGCTCTTGGAAATGGGACACGAAGTGGTATGTACTGTAAGAGATGAAAACCGACTTTCCATAGATAAGGAAACGCGCAAAAAGGTGGAGGTCATTGAAATTGATTTCTTGGAAGAAGTAGTCGCAAACAAGATTCCCAAAGATATCGATGCTGCTTATTTCTTGATTCATCTATTGACGGTGACCACCTAGAATTTTGATGAGCTTGAGGCCCAAGCCGCACGTAATTTTAATTCCTATGTAAAGCATACCCAAATAAAGCAGGTAATTTATTTGGGTGGTATTGTAAATGATGACAACCTATCAAAACATCTATGGTCCCGCAAGAATGTAGAGGAAATCCTAAGAAAGGGCGATTTTTCGCTAACGGTTCTGCGTGCTGGAATCATTGTGGGGTCAGGTAGTTCATCCTTTGAAATCATCCGTGACCTAAGCGAAAAACTACCCGTAATGGTTACCCCAAAATGGGTACTTACCAAATCCCAGCCCATAGCCATAAGGGATGTGATAAAATTTTTATTGGGCGTTCTTGGAAATGAAAAGACCTATAGCGATACATTTGATATTGCTGGCCCCGATGTGCTTTCTTATAAGGAAATGCTGCATCAATATGCCGAGGCCCGTGGTTTTAAGAATTGGATATACACTGTCCCAGTTATGACCCCAAAATTATCCTCCTATTGGCTGTACTTTGTTACTTCAACTTCGTATAAACTGGCATTGAACCTCGTTGACAGCATGAAAATTGAAGTCATTGCCGAAGATACCCGATTACAAGAATTGTTGGACATCAAACCACATTCGTATAAAGAAGCTATTGGGATGGCCTTTAAAAAAATCGAACAAAACTCGGTCATAAGTAGCTGGAAGGACAGTATGGTCAGCGGAAACTTCAATAAAAATCTGGAGAAATACATCCAGGTTCCCAAATATGGTGTCTTAAAAGACATCCAAGCCATTCAGGTGGACGATGACATAAAAGCACTGGAAAATATATGGAAAATTGGTGGTGAGACAGGATGGTATTATGGCGGATGGCTGTGGAAAATCCGCGGTTTTTTAGACAAGCTCAACGGTGGTCCTGGATTACGGAGGGGCCGTACACATCCCGATAAAATATTCCCGGGAGATGCTTTGGATTTTTGGAGGGTGCTCTTAGCCGACAAAAAAACCAAACGTCTCTTGCTCTTCGCTGAAATGCGCTTACCTGGAGAAGCTTGGTTGGAATTCAGAATTGACGAAAACAAGGTACTGCACCAAACCGCCACGTTCCGTCCCAAGGGACTCAAAGGACGCTTATACTGGTATAGCGTGCTGCCATTTCATTATTTCATTTTTGGCGGTATGATCAGAAATTTGGCCAGAGGCTAGTTTTATATAATTCCTTTTGGTTATAAAATCAAGTTAAATTCGTCATAGTACAAGCAACCCTTTACTTACATTTGATGTCATTATGTTGGGAGCAACATTAAAAACGAACCCATGTCAACCTACAAATTTCTGACTCTTCTTTCCGTTAGCCTATCTTGTGCAACCCTACTAAATGCACAAAGCATAAATTCGAGACTTATCGATGCCAAAACGCAAAAAGGCATTCCTTACGCTACGGTGCAATATGGAGAGAACCAAGGTGTGGTCACCAATGAGGAAGGACGCTTCAGTTTTGTAATGGAAAAGGACTCATTGGATTTGGATTCGGTATACATCTCCTCATTGGGCTATAAAAAAACAGGATTTAGCCTCAACCAGTTGAAAGATTCCATGGTCCTGTTAAAACCCTCGAACATCGAGCTCAGCGGGGTTTATCTTTTTGATAAGGAACTGGAAGTAGACGACATTATTCGTAAGGTAAAGGAACGTTTACCCAGCAATACCAATAATCAGCCCGTGAAACAGCGCTATTTTTTAAGGCAATCGGTATTTGGCAATATTCACAAAGTGGATTTAGGTTTTGAAAAATCGTCCATTGAAGAATTGGACAAGGAGCTTATCGACAGTATAGCTGGAATCATTCCCCGTAACTCCTATCATTATACTGAAGCCCTTGGTGATTTTTACAAAAGCAAGGGCGAATATAAAGCGAGTGTGCTCCGCGCTGCGGAGCTGTACGACAAAAAGGACATCGGTTCCTTTGAAGAACTGGGCAAACGGATGGAAACCCTGTTCAAGCAGAACGTAAAAAAAGATTCGTATTTGAAGATAAAATCAGGTTTATTTAGCCAAAAAGTACAGGTAGACTCCATTTTGACCGAATTGGAAGAAGAAGAAGCCAGGGAACTGGAAAGGGAATTGGGAAAAGATACCGTTTCGGGGCTCGTGGATGGCCAAAAACGCATCTTTAAGGAATTACTGGGAGAAGTATACTATGCTGAGGACAGCAAATTGAACGTAATCAATAAAAGTCGTAAATATCGCTTTACTTTGGAAGGTTATGCGGACATCGACGATAGCGGTGTGTATGTGATTGGCTTTGAACCGAAAGGCAGTGGCGATTTTCAAGGCCAACTCTACGTGAACATTGAAGATTTTGCCATTATGCAGGTAGACTTTGAAAATCTGAAAAATCTGCGCAATTTTAGGTTATTGGGTATTTTTTATCGCGAAACGCTCTACAAAGGCACTATGCGCTTTGCAAAACTGCCCAACAACAAATACGAACTTAAGTTTGTGGACTTTAGTTTTGGCCGTTGGTTCCGGTTTGACCGCCCCTTGGATGTTATTGAAAAAAACAAAAACGTCAGAGGTCGCCGCAAGCAAAATGAACTGCGCCTCAATATTGATTTTAGGATGGCCAATACAAACAAATGGGAATTGGTGGTATATGACAACACCCTTATACCCCAAAGCCAGTTTGAAGACTTGAAGGAGGACAAGAGTACTAAAGCTACTTATATGCCTGCCTATAATCCCGAGTTTTGGAAAAGCTATACTATAATGGAACCGAACCAAGCGCTTCGTGAGTTCACCGTTTCTGAGGAGTAAATCCATAAGATAAAGCTTTCACAGAAATACCTTCTAAATCGAACAAAAATGCATTTTACATGCTAGAAAAGAGCGATACTGGATTTGATTCGGGCGCTTAAGTGATTGTCCTTAAACTTAAAAATTAAAATCGCAAGGAAATCATTTCGCTATGAAACTTGCTATTGAGAAATCGCTTTCCGTTTTGGATTTCTCGCAACTCCCTCACTGAAACCAGGACGGGACCCGGAAGGACCAGAAGCCATGAAACCTGTTCTAGGCTATTCCTGTGTTTTTGGTAAAAAAACCTCCGCCATCATGCAGCGCGCAGAACCGCCGCCACAAGTTTCAATGGTGTCCAGTGGACTATGTACAATTTCGCAATATTGGTCAATCATACCTATTTGGTCCTGGCGCAAGCTTTTATATGCTTGGGTACTCATTACCATCAGGCGTTTATCATTGGAACCTATTACTTGCAACATATTCCCAGCGAAGGCGTGCATCTGGGTTTCCGTAATGGGAATAACTATTTTACCATCTTTCTTTAAATGGTCCACTACGTTTTTACGTTCTTTTTTATCATCTATAGCGTCCAAACAGATGACTGTGAAATTCTCTGCCATCGCCATCATCACGTTGGTGTGATAAATGGGTTTCCGTTCTCCATTTACCGTTTGATTGGCTGTAAAAAGCACAGGAAAACAATCAAAATCCTCACAAAACTCAATAAAAAGTTCTTCATGTGCCCTTTCGGATAGCGCACAATACGCCTTTTGGTTAACTCTATCCTTAAGGATACTGCCCGTACCTTCCAAAAACAGACCCTGTTCTTCAGCAGAAGTATAGTCCAAAACCGTATCAATTTGAAAGCCCTTTGATTCCAAAACTTCAAAAATCGATTCACTGCGTTCCCTCCTTCTATTTTCAGCAAACATGGGATAGACCGCTACGGTTCCGCTTCTGTGGAATGAAACCCAATTGTTGGGAAAAATAGAGTCTGGGGTATCCGGTTCCTCGGTATCCTCTACTACAATCACCTCCACCCCATGGCTGCGAAGCACCTCAACAAATGTGTCAAACTCATATTGGGCCTTTCTATTGATTTCAGCATTTGTGATTTCAAGCTTTTCCTGAAAATAATTATTGACGGCGGTTTGCTCGTTCATTCGAAACGCCACTGGACGGATCATTAAAATTGTATTGGTAATTTGTAATTTCATGGTTATTCGCGAATCAGGGGTAAGGTACTGCACCGTAAAAGACCTTCTTGTTTAGCTATTTCCGAATAGGGAACTTCCTCTACTTTAAAATCTTGGCTACGAAGCCATTGGTTCAATCGGATAAATTTTTTTTCTGAAACCACCACCTCTGGGGAAATGGAAAACACGTTGCTGAACATTTGATACATTTCATCTTTAGTAATCTCAAAAACATTTTCCTTTCCAAAAAAGTCCATCAACCATTGGTATTCTTCCTCTACCAAAAAGCCATTTTTGTGAAGGATAGCCTTGTCCTTCCCTACTGGTTGAAAACAGCAGTCCAAATGCAAAGCGTTTTCCTTAGCGTTGGTGTTGGATTTTCGCAATTCGAAGGATTTTACAATTTTATGTGGGAATTGTTCCTGAAGATATGTCACAGCTTCTTTGTTTGTTCTTGCCGTGATATAATCTGAATAATCAGCGCCAGTATAAGTCCCTACGAAAATATACTCATGATAAGGCATTACATCCCCTCCCTCAATATGAACCTCTTCGGGAGGCCGGATAACCTTGTTGGGATCTATTTGTTTTAAGATGTGCCCTATCGCTTCGAATTCCTGCTCCCGATCTGGCAAAATATTGGAATGGAACAGTTTATCCTCTATAACAAAGGCAATGTCCCTAGAAAAAATTTGGTTGCAGTTCTGAATCACTTCCGGACGATACACGGTAACCCCGTGTTTTTTAAAAACTGCGGCAAATGCATCCATTTCATTGATCATATCCTCCTCCTTGGGATATGTCCCATTTCGGATATGCTCCAAGGATTTGGGGTCATACGCTGCCTCGGGTTTCGGTACTGGACCGCAACTTTCAGCTGTTCCCAAAACAACTGCCTTCAACGGTGCTGTTTCGTCAATAATGTGAAGCTCCATCATGGGAAAAAACGAATTTAATTTTTCAAAAACGGTGATAGGGCCTAAAGAAAAACCCCATAATTTTAGGGGCAAAACTACTGTTTTACACTTGATTTTCCCTAAAAGAAAAACAAAAAATAATACGGGTTTTTAGATAAAATCCCCAACGGGTCAAAGTGATTTATTTTTAGTTTAACTATCTGATTAATAAATAGTTAAATATATTCTTTTTTATGCTCTTTTCTCCAAAAATATACCATTCGGCGTTCAAATAGTGTTACATTTAGGTAAGGTAAATTTCCCACAATGAAAAGACTTGTGATTATTCTTCCCATAGTAGCGCTGGCCAGTGTCTTATTGTTGCACATGAACGCCAACCGAATGAAACGATTTTCTGCTGAAGTTCAATCTCAATTAAAGAAAAGAGAAACATCCACTATTAAGTATGATGATTGTATTCAGAAAGAGTCCTTAGTACGGTTGGAAGCATTTTTGAAAAAGGGAGGCCGTCTGCCCAAAGATGTGGACGTATCCGAAATAGATGTTCAAATAGACAAGTATCGCACATCCTTGGATTCAACTGTCCAAAGTTTAAATTCAATGGATGCCCATAGTTTTCTTCATGCAGAATACAAAAGATATAGGAAGTTAATTTACTACAATACAACTTCCCCTATCAAAACCTATTACTATTTCAAGATAATGGAGGCGTGTTACATCAATGATGAAAAATTAAACCAGAGCTCCAGAGCGCGTCTTGCCCGCTTGTAAGACAAAATGGTCCTTAACCGCTTCTATTGTTTCTCAATACAAGAAACTTTATCTGGATGCCAAGTCAACGAAATCCCTGTGGTTTTCTCCTATATAGATTTGTCTTGGTCTGCCAATAGGTTCTCCCCTGAGTCGCATTTCACGCCATTGGGCAATCCATCCGGGCAACCTTCCGAGTGCAAACATGACCGTGAACATATCTGTTGGGATTCCGAGGGCCCTATAAATGATTCCAGAATAAAAGTCTACATTGGGATAAAGCTTGCGCTGCACGAAATACTCATCTTCCAAAGCTTCCTTTTCCAATCCTTTGGCTATATCCAGAATGGGGTCTTCAATTCCCAGGTTCCCAAGAACTTCGTCCGCAGCTTTTTTGATGATTCTAGCCCTTGGATCAAAGTTTTTGTACACCCGGTGTCCAAAGCCCATCAACCGGAATGGATCACTTTTGTCCTTTGCCTTGCCCATATATTTTTTTGTATCACCACCGTCAGCTTCAATGGCCTGTAACATTTCCAACACGGCTTGGTTCGCACCTCCGTGAAGCGGTCCCCAAAGTGCGGAAATACCGGCGGAAAGCGATGCGAACAATCCGGCGTGGGAAGATCCCACAATCCGTACGGTAGAAGCGGAACAATTTTGTTCATGATCAGCATGGAGAATCAGGAGTTTATCCAAAGCACTAATGGCGATGGTATCCTTTTTATAGTCCTCATTGGGTTTCTTGAACATCATTTTATGAAGGTTCTCAACATAACCCAAAGTATTATCTCCATAGTCTAAAGGCAGTCCTTTCTTTTTGCGCAGGGTCCAGGCTACCAATACTGGAAACTTGGCCAAGATTCGAACAATAGAACGATACATCGCAGTTTCAGAAGAAACATCAACAGGTGCTGGATTAAATGCGATTAAGGCACTGGTCAATGACGAAAGCACTCCCATAGGGTGGGCCGTTTTTGGGAAGGCGTCCAATATTTTTTTCATCTCTTCATCAACCTGGGACTCTTCCTTGATATCATTGTGGAACGTTTCCAACTGTTCTTTGTTGGGCAATTCCCCGAATATGAGCAGGTAGGCAACTTCCAGAAAATCAGCTTTTTCCGCCAAGTCCTCGATGGCGTATCCGCGATACCTCAAAATTCCCTTTTCTCCATCTAAAAAAGTAATGGCACTTTCGCAAGAACCGGTGTTTTTGTAACCGGGGTCTATGGTTACCATTCCACTGGCCGACCTTAGGGTTTTGATATCGATTGCCAATTCATTTTCGCTACCTTTTGTTATGGGAAATTCATACGTATTCCCATCATATTCCAGTATTGCTTTATCAGACATTGTATTATTTAAAGATTAGTAAAATAGAACCGGAAATTTACGAAAAAGCAAAGGCATTAACAATTCCGTGAAAGTATTTATATCCTTCTTAACAGACCTCTAATTTGAAGGGGATGGCCAGCAAATAGTCACACTAAATCATAAAGTTGTTTGTAATATCTGTCTACCGACTTTTCCCAAGTAAACCGCATTCGCTTAGCACTTGCCTGTATCTTTTTCCACTTTTCCCTATCGTTTGCATACACGTCCAAAGCGATGTCAAATGTGGCCAGCATATTTTTGATTTTTTCATCATAGGTGCTCCCATTAAAAGTGAACCCCGTCTTCATGTGGGAAACCGTGTCCTTTAATCCCCCCGTATGATGGACCAAACAAGGATTTCCATTGCGCATGGACAGCATTTGACTTATCCCACAAGGCTCGAAAAGACTGGGCATAAAATACAAATCAGACTCTAAGTAAATGGAATCAATAAGATTTTCAGATTGACCGTTGGTAAAGATGAAGTTCTTATGTTCATAGCTCATCTGTCTGAACAGCTCTTCGTACTCGGGAGCACCCGTCCCCAACAGCATAAAAATTCCGTCTATCTTTTCCAGCTTTTTCAATATCTCCACAAAAGCTTCTGGAGAACGCATAAAGAAATAAAATTTCTGTTCGGTCAAGCGAGCCACACTTGAAGCAATGAATTTAGGCCTATTTCCAACGTATTGCATAATTTTTTCTCCAGTATGGGCCAAAAAATCCGCTTTGTATTTTTTGTCTTCCATTTGCAACCATCTGAATAAAGCCTTTACAGTGTTCCTATATATAAATCCTTTCGCTTCCTTGTTGATGTTTTTATAATTGCACCCATTTAATATACCAATTAACCTACCCTCCTTGTTGGCATTTTGCAAATCCTCTTCTAATCCTTCACCTCCAATAAACTCAGGGGGAGAACTTGGAAGCAGGACATCCTCTTTGTAGGAAGGAGATACGGTATGTACCGCATCGGCAAAACGAATACCGACTGCCATAAGGTTGATACAATCCGTGTACCGATAATCTTTGAGATCATCCTCTTCAAAACGAATGTTTGGAAACCAATTGGTAACGGACGAATAGTTATCGCCAAAAGGACGAATACCTTGTATCGCCAAATTATGGATACTGTACACGAACCGTATATTCTTCAAAAGTGCATAGTCATCGTGGTATCTGCGAAGAAACAGCAGTAAGCTAGAGTGCCAATCATGCAAATGGATTATATCCAAATCTCCAAAAGCACCCCGTTTTACCGCCTCCGCCACGGCCGTGCAAAAAATAAAGTACTTTATAGCATCTGTAAAGAAAGGCTCCTCAGGGTCATTGTGATAAATGTGTGCGATATCGCCTGCCTCTATTTCGGGGTGATGTATTACATAATGCACGATGTTCGGGACCTCCTTTTTGGGCTTTACCTCATAAAGTTCCGCCGCATAGCCCATACCCCTTAAATTAAAATACAGGCTAGTCTTAAAAATCCCATCGTGATGAAGTCGACTGTAGGAAGGAACGATTACATGTACCTTATCACCATGTTCTGAAATCTGTCGGGG